>JBCEBZ010000388.1:1760-13224 GCA_039206675.1 Rhodococcus sp. (in: high G+C Gram-positive bacteria)
GTGTCAGGCTCCGCGGCGCTTCGCCTTCAGCAGGTCGAGGCGCTCCTTCAGCAGCTCTTCCAGTTCCTCCTTGGAACGGCGTTCGAGCAGCATGTCCCAGTGGGTACGAGGCGGCTTGACCTTCTTGGCCTCGGGCGCCGTGCCCTCGACCAGGGTTCCCTCGAGGCCGTTACGGCACAGCCACGTGCCGGGGATCTCGGCATCGTCGGCGAAGGGAATGTCGAAGATCTCACCGTTGTCGCACCGGTACTTGGCCATCCGACGGGGTGCGAGGTCGTGGTCACGGTCGGTCTCGTAGCTCACCGCTCCGAGTCGACTCCCTCGAAGTACGCGATCTGCCATGGTTGTGTCCTCTCCTCGTTCGTCTCCGCGCGAGCACGCCTGGACCAGCACCAAGCGTTCACACTCATCTACAACGCCACGGCCTCCCGATTGGTTCCCGCACGCCGCGCAGATGCAACCTCGACATCTTACCGGGCGGGCTCGGGGGCGCCGCGCAGTAAGGTGGTCGACCATGACCAGCGCCTCCCGCAGACCGGACTCCTGTGTGTGGTGCGGACGCGAAGTGGCCGAGACGGGGATGGGCCGGCGTCGCCGGTACTGCCGCCAATCGTGCCGGCAACGCGCGTACGAGCAGCGCAACCAGGTCAAGGGCACCAGCATCCCCGCCGATGCGGTGGTACTCACCGCGGAGGAAGCCTCCGCCATGGTCGACCGGGTTTTCCAGGTTCGATGTGCCGCCGAGGACGTGGCGACAGCCGTTGCCGAAGGTGCGGCGGCCCATGAGGTGGAATCCCTGTGCGCCGACCTCGTGCAACTCGCACGTGAGGCCGAACGCTTCCGCTGAGCCTCGGACAGAGGCAGGGGAGCGTGGGACGCACTCTGCTCGACCGGCCCGACCGTCGCCGATCTGTGGCGATTCCGAAACGAACATCACGAATCGACGCACACCGGGCCCACACGTACAGCACGATCAGTACAGCGTGGGAGACCGGCGTCGGTTGGTCCGTCTCACGCGCAGGACTTGCGCATCCAAGGTCTTCTACCCGCTGGGGGAACGAGATGACGAGTGTGAATTCGCCGCAGCCGAATGACGGCGCCGGAGATGTGAACGTTCCCGAGGGGGCCTTCCCGCTCTCCTCGGTGCAACGGAGCATGTGGTTTGCCCAACAACTCAGCCCCACGGTCCCGAAGTTCATCGCCCAGTACATCGAATTGCGGGGCGAGATCGACCTGGACCTGCTGAGCGACGCGGCCGTGCGGGCCGGTCAGGAGTTCCAGTCGCCGTTCCTGCGACTGCTGGATGTCGACGGGGAGCCCTACCAGGCGGTCGATTTCAGCATCGACCCGTCGATCGGCTTCCTCGACTTCCGGGGCGAGCCCGACCCGACGGACGCCGCGCGCAGGTGGATCGACGAGGACTACGCGACGCCGCTGCGGCTCACCCGGGACCGGCTGGTGCAGATGAACGTCCTGCAGGTCGGTGAGCAGCACTACTTGTGGTACACCAGGATTCACCACGTCGCGCTCGACGGGTACAGCGGTATGACGATGGTGAACCGGATCGCGGCGCTGTACACCGCGGCGATCGAGGGCACCGAACCGGAACCGAATCGTGCGCTGGACCTGCGCGAGCTGTACGCACTGGACCAGAAGTACCGGAAGTCGAGCCGGTTCGAGAACGACCGGTTGTACTGGGCCGAAAGGATAGTCGGCATCGAGCACGGTTCGACGCTCGCCACCCACGACGCCCCCGCGGCGGCGCAGAGCAGGCTCGAGAGCGCGACGATCTCCGAATCCGCGCTGAGCTTCCTCGGCGAGTCGGATCAGCGGGTCGGTGCCACGTCCGCGGCCGTCCTGCTCGCCGGGTTCGCCTGCTACCTGTCCCGCATGACGGGCAAGCGCGACGTGCTCATCAACCTGCCGGTGTCGGCGCGCACCACGGCGCCGCTGCAGCGGTCCGGCGGCATGCTCGTCAACGTCGCCCCGCTGCGGATCACGGTCCGCCCCGAGGACACGGTGGCCGAACTCGTGCAGCGAACGCAGCTCGAACTGATGGGTGCGCTGCGTCATCAGCGGTGCAGCCTCGAGGACATCCGCCGTGACGCGGGACTCGCGGGGACCGCGGAGGGTCTGGCCGGCCCGATGGTGAACGTCATGCTGTTCCACCAGGCGTTCACGCTGGGCACCGTCAGCGGCGAGTACCACATCGTGACGTCGGGCCCGGTGGACGACCTGCTGGTCAACATCTATCAGGGCGGCGACGGCGAGACACTCCTCGATTTCCGCGGCAACCCCAACCGGTACGGCTCGGAGGAATTGCGCGCCCATCACCGCCGGTTCGTGGAGCTGATCGAGGAATTCGTCACCGCGGAGCCGCAGGTACGGACCGCCGACATCCACGCCGAGAGCGCACGCCTCGGCGCGCGGTTCCTGGAGCGGGAGTCCCAGCTCGAGTTCTGGAAGCGGGAGCTGGCGGGACTGCCCGAGGTGACGGCGCTGCCGCTGGACCGGCCGCGCCCGGCCGAGCGGGCAGGCGCGGGCGAGGTCGTCGGGTTCGCCGTCGACGCCGACGTGCGGCACCGCGCGGCACTGCTGGCCGAGGAGGCGGGCACCGGGATCTTCACCACCCTGCACGCCGCGCTGGCCGTGCTGCTGGGCCGGTTGGGCGACACCGACGACGTCGTCGTCGGAACACCGATCGTCGGGCGCGACACGACCGATTCCGAAGACCCGGAAGCCGGAGCGTTCTTCAACAAGGCAGTCCTGCGGTCGCAGGTGGACGGTGCGGCGTCGTTCGTCGACCACCTGAGCCGGGTCCGGGACGCCGACCGGGCCGCGTTCTCGCACGCGGCGCTGCCGTTCGACGATCTGGTCGCCGCCGTGGTGGCGGAACCCGACCCGTCGCACACGCCGCTGTTCCAGGTGATGCTCGAGTTCACCGACGGCGGCCATCCGCACGACTCCTCGGGGACCGTGACGGTCAGCCCGATCCAGCGTGAACACCGGGCGCTGGGGCTGGATCTGGTGTTCTCCCTCACCGAATCGGAGACCGGCGGCATCAACGGCCGGCTGCGGTTCGCGACGGACGTGTGGGACCGCGGCAGCGCGGAGGCGCTCGCCGCCCGCTTCGTCCGCATCCTGCACGCAGTGACGGCGGATCCGGCCGCGCCGATCGGGGACGTCGACCTCCTCGAACCGGCCGAGTACACGGAGCTCGCGCCGGTCCGCGACGAGCCCGCGGTGGAGTCCCGCACGCTTCCCGCACTCCTTGCCGCTGCCGTGGCGGCGGGCGGCGACGAGGACGCCCTCGTCTACGAGGGGCGCACCCTGACGTACCCCGAACTCGACGAGCGCTCGGACCGACTCGCCCGCATGCTGATCGGCCGCGGCGTGGGACCGGGTTCTGTTGTGGCGCTGGCGATAGCGCGGTCGATCGAGTCGGTGCTGGCCACCTGGGCGGTCGCGAAGTCCGGGGCCGCGTTCGTCCCGGTCGACCCGAACTACCCGGCCGACCGCATCGAGCACATGCTCACCGATTCCGGTGCGGTCGTCGGTCTCACGGCCGCGGCCCACCGCTCGTCGCTGCCGGCGATCACGCCGTGGCTGGTGATGGACGACCCGTCGTTCGGGCGGGAACTTGAGCAGCACAACGCCGGGGCGGTCACCGACGCCGACCGTCTCCGGCCGTTGCGGGAGGCGGATCCGGCCTACCTGATCTACACGTCCGGCTCGACCGGCACACCGAAGGGTGTGGTCGTCACCCACGCCGGCCTGGCGAACTTCGCCGAGGACGAGCGGCAGCGGTTCGACGTCACCGCGGGGTCGCGCACCCTGCACTTCTCCTCACCGAGTTTCGACGCGTCGATCCTGGAACTGCTTCTCGCGGTGGGCGCCGGCGCCACGATGGTGGTGGCACCGTCGACGGTGTACGGCGGTACCGAACTCGCCGATCTGCTGCGCCGCGAACGGGTGACGCACGCGTTCGTGACGCCCGCCGCGCTGGCCTCCGTCGATCCCACCGGGCTCGATCACATCCGGTGCGTCGTCACCGGTGGTGAGAGCTGTCCTCCTGCGCTGGTGGAGCAGTGGGCGCCGGGGCGCGTCATGTTCAACGCGTACGGTCCCACCGAGGCCACCGTCGTCGCGAGCGTCGCGGGACCGCTGACGGTCGGCGAACCGGTGACGATCGGCCGCCCGTCCCGCGGTTGCGGTCTGCTGGTGCTCGATTCGCGGTTGCACCCCGTTCCCGCCGGGGTGCCCGGCGAGCTGTACATCACCGGCGACGGAGTGGCACGCGGGTACCACAATAGGTCGGTTCCGACGGCCGAGCGATTCGTCGCCGACCCGCACGGGACGCCCGGTGAGCGGATGTACCGCACCGGCGACCTGGCCCGGTGGAACGCCGCCGGTCAGCTGGAATACCTCGGCCGCACCGACTTCCAGGTGAAGATCCGCGGATTCCGCATCGAACTCGGCGAGATCGACGCCGTCGTCCGCTCGCACCCGAGTGTGGCCTTCGCGACCACCGTCGGACGCACCGCACCGTCCGGGGACACGGCGCTGGTGACGTACGTGCTGCCCGAGGACGGCGCGCAGATCGTCGTCGGCGACATCCTCGAGCACGCCGCCGCCGCGCTGCCCGCGCACATGGTGCCCGCCAGGGTGATGGAGCTCCTCGAGGTCCCGCTGACCCCGGCGGGCAAGCTCGACCGGAAGGCGTTGCCGGAACCGCAGTTCGAGGCGACGTCCACCGTCTACCGGGCACCGGTGACCCCGACCGAGATGCAGATCGCGGAGGTGTTCGCGACGCTGCTCGGAGTCGAGCGCATCGGCGTCGACGACAGCTTCTTCGACCTCGGTGGCGACTCCCTCGTCGCGACCCGCGTCGTGTCCCGGGTCAACTCCGCTCTCGGCACGGAGATCGGGGTGCTCGATCTGTTCGAGGCGCCCAGCGTCGCGTTGCTCAGTGCCCGTGTGGACGCCGCCGGGCCCCGCACCTCCGCCCGCCCCGCGCTCGCGCCGCGGGCCGGTTCCGGCCCGGTGCAGGTGTCGCTGGCGCAGCAGCGGATGTGGTTCATCAACCAGTTGGACACGGCGTCGCCCGCCTACAACATTCCCGTCGGCATCCGGTTGCGCGGCACCCTCGACGTGGAGGCGTTGCGGACCGCGGTGAGCGACGTCCTCACCCGACACGAATCGCTGCGGACCGTGTTCCCGAACACCCCCAACGGTCCGATCCAGGTGGTGCTGCCGGTCGCGGAGGTGAGCCCCCGGCTCGACGCGATCGAGGTCCCCGAGAGCGAACTCGAATCCCGCCTGATCGACGACGCCGCAACCGGATTCGACGTCACCGTGGAACCGCCGATCCGGGCGGAACTCTACCGGACCGCGACCGACGACCACGTGCTGGTGTTCGTGGTGCACCACATCGCCGCCGACGGCCTGTCGATGACGCCGCTGACCCGGGACGTGATGGTGGCCTACCACGCCCGCGCCGCCGGCGACGCACCGCAGTGGGCGCCGCTCGAGGTGCAGTACGCCGATTTCGCGGTGTGGCAGCGCGAATTGCTCGGTTCCTCCGACGATCCGACGAGTCTGCTGTCCCGGCAGCTGGCGTTCTGGGCCCGCACCCTCGACGGTGCCCCCGAGGTCATGGATCTGCCGACCGATCGTCCGCGCCCGGCCCGGCAGTCGATGATCGGCGCCACCGCGGACTTCACGATTCCGGCACGCATCCACACCGCGCTGCTCGACATCGCGGGCGCGAACGACGCCAGCCTGTTCATGGTGGTGCACGCGGCTCTCGCGGTCCTGCTGTCCCGCTCCAGCGGGTCGTCCGACGTGTCGATCGGATCCCCGGTCTCCGGCCGGGGCGAACGGCAACTCGACGACGTCGTCGGCATGTTCGTCAACACCGTGGTCCTGCGCACCACCGTCGACCCCGATCGCAGCTTCCCCGAGATCCTCTCGCACACCCGCTCCGTGGATCTGGAGGCGTTCAGCAACACCGACCTGCCCTACGAGCGGCTCGTCGACGAACTGAAACCGACTCGCTCCGAGGCACATTCACCGCTGTTCCAGGTGATGCTGGTGCTGCAGGGATTCGCGAACACGAGGCTCGAGCTGCCCGGACTCGACGTGGAGGTCGAGGCCCTCGAGACCGGCGCCGCCAAGTTCGACCTCCAGGTGATCCTCACCGAGCACATCGAGGACTCCGGCGCGCCGGGCGCGATCGACGTCCAGTTCTCCTACGCGTCGGAACTGTTCGACCCGCCGACGATGACGGCCCTGGCCGCACGGTTCGTCACCCTGCTCGAGACCGTCACCGCCGGATCGGACGCGAAGGTCGGCGACCTCGACCTGATCGGCGCGGACGAGACACACCGGATGCTCGAGCAGTGGATCGACACCGACGTTCCCGTCCCGGACTCGGCGACCCTGGTCGGCCTGTTCGAGTCGCAGGTGGCCCGGACCCCGGACGCCGTGGCCGTGGTGTTCGCCGAGGAGGAACTGCTCTACGCGGAGTTCGACGCCCGCGCCAACCGGCTGGCCCGCGAACTCCTCGCCCGCGGTGTCGGACCCGAATCCCGGGTCGCCGTCGCGCTGCGCCGTTCCCTGGAACTGATGATCGCGATCTACGCGGTGGAGAAGACCGGGGCCGCGTACGTTCCGCTGGACCCCGACCATCCCGCGTCGCGGATCGCGTACGTGATCGAGAGTGCCGAACCTGCCTGCGTTCTCACCGCATCCCGCGATCGGTGCGAGGGCGTCGACAGCGCGGACGCCGCCGTGATCGAGATCGACACCCTCAACCTGTCCCGGCGGCCCAGCACCCCGATCACCGACGCCGAGCGGGGCGGTCCGATCCACCCCGATTCGACCGCCTACGTGATCTACACGTCCGGTTCGACGGGCAGGCCGAAGGGGGTCGCCGTCAGTCACCGGGCGATCGCGAACCGGCTGCTGTGGATGCAGGACACGTACGGGATGGACCACACGGACGTGGTGCTGCAGAAGACGCCGGTCACGTTCGACGTGTCCGTGTGGGAACTGTTCTGGCCCCTCGAGGTCGGTGCCCGACTGGTTCTCGCCGCGCCGGACGGTCATCGGGACCCGACGTACCTGTCCCACATCATCGCCGACCACCAGGTCACCACCATGCACTTCGTGCCGTCGATGCTCGCCGTGTTCACGGCGGGCGCCGAACCCGACCTGTGCGGTTCGCTGCGCCAGGTGTTCTGCAGTGGTGAGGCGCTGCCGCCGGCCACCGCCGACAGTTTCCGCGAGTTCGGATCCGCGGCGCTGCACAACCTGTACGGCCCGACGGAGGCCGCCGTCGACGTCACCTTCTGGGAGTGCACGGAAGGCGACCGCGCCTCGGTTCCGATCGGTGCACCCGTGTGGAACACGCAGCTGTACGTCCTCGACTCCCGCCTGCATCCGGTGCCGGTCGGGGTGCACGGGGAGCTGTACCTGGCCGGCGTCCAGCTGGCCCGCGGCTACGTCGGCCGCAGCGACCTGACGTCGGACCGGTTCGTGGCGAACCCGTTCGGCGCACCGGGACAGCGGATGTACCGCACCGGCGACGTGGTCCGCTGGCGCGCCGACGGCAACGTCGAGTACATCGGCCGCCG
Source organism: Rhodococcus sp. (in: high G+C Gram-positive bacteria) (assembly GCA_039206675.1). Classification (GTDB taxonomy): domain Bacteria; phylum Actinomycetota; class Actinomycetes; order Mycobacteriales; family Mycobacteriaceae; genus Rhodococcus_F. The sequence continues at coordinate 9,398 of JBCEBZ010000388.1, forward strand.
CGACTTCCAGGTCAAGCTCCGCGGGCAGCGCATCGAACTCGGCGAGGTGGAGGCGGCCGTGCTGGCGCACCCGTCGGTGGCGCAGGCCGTCGTGACCGTGCACCGCAGCGAGGCCACCGGCGAAAGCCTCGTCGGCTACGTGATCCCCGTGGCGGGCGCCGACATCGACACCGCGGTCGTGCGCGACGCGGCGGCGGAGGCGCTGCCCGCCTACATGGTGCCGACCCGGATCATCGTGCTCGACCGGTTCCCGCTGGGCGCCACCGGAAAACTGGATCGCGGCGCGCTGCCCGAGCCGGAATTCCTCAGCCCGTCCGCCGAATTCGTCACCCCGCGCAACCCGATCGAGGAGATCCTCGCGTCGATCTTCGCGGACCTGCTCGAGGCGCCGCGGATCGGCGTGCACGACAGCTTCTTCGACCTCGGCGGCAACTCGCTGGTGGCCACCCGGCTGGTGGCGCGGGTCAACGCCGCCCTCGGCAGCCGGATCGGGGTCCGGGAGATCTTCGACGCCCCGACCGTCGCGGCGCTGGCCACCCGGATCGAGTCCGAGGCCGGGCAGGGCGCCGAACGTCCGCCGCTGGTGGCCGGGGTGCGCCCCGCCCACCTGCCCGTCTCGCTGGCGCAGAAGCGCATGTGGTTCATCAACCAGTTCGACCTCGACTCCCCGGCCTACAACATCGCGCTCGCGGTGCGGCTGACGGGCGACCTCGACGAGGACGCGATGCAGGACGCCGTCGCCGACGTGATGGACAGGCACGAGTCGCTGCGCACCCGGTTCCCGATGGTGGAGGGCGAGCCCCTCCAGGTGATCCTGCCGACCGAGGACGTGGTGCCGGACCTGTCGCCGATCGACTCGACGGAAGAGCAACTGCCCGAGCATATTTCGCGGCTGGCGGGCGCCGGATTCGACGTCACGGTGTCGGTGCCGGTGCGTGCGGCCCTGTACCGCACGGACCCCGGCGAGCACGTTCTCGTCATCGTCGTCCACCACATCAGCGCCGACGGGTTCTCCATGGCCCCGCTCGCCCGGGACGTGATGACCGCCTACGCCGCCCGCACCGGGGGCCAGGCACCGGACTGGACACCGCTGCCGGTGCAGTACGCCGACTTCGCGCTCTGGCAGCACCGGGTCCTCGGCAACGCCGACGACCCGGACAGCCTGCTCGCCGCCCAGCTCGACTACTGGACGCACACGCTCGCCGGGCTCCCGGAACTGCTGGCGCTGCCGACGGACCATCCGCGGCCGACGCAGCAGTCGATGCGCGGCGGCATCCACTCGTTCAGCATCGACCGGCAGATCCACAGCCGGTTGATCACGACCGCCCGCGAGCACAATTCGAGTGTCTTCATGGCCGTGCACGCCGCGCTGGCCGTGCTGCTGGCCCGGTTGGGCGACACGGACGACGTGGCGGTGGGCACCCCGATCGCCGGCCGCGGCGACGCAGCCCTGGACGACATGGTCGGCATGTTCGTCAACACGCTGGTGCTGCGCACCTCGGTCGAACCGTCCGGCACGTTCACCGACCTGCTGTCCACGGTCCGCGACGCCGACCTGAACGCGTTCCACCACGCGGATCTGCCGTTCGAGCGGCTGGTCGACGCGATCTCGCCGGAACGCGCGACGTCGCATTCGCCGCTGTTCCAGGTGGTGCTCGAGTTCCGCAACAACGAGCGGCCGCGGCTGGAGCTGCCCGGGCTGACCGTCACCGGACTCGACCTGGCCACCGACATCTCCAATTTCGACCTGCAGCTGACGCTGACCGAGGAATTCGGGGTGTCGGGGGAGCCGGCCGGTATCTCCGCGGCGTTCACGTACGCGTCGAGCCTGTTCGACGCGTCGACGATCGCCGGTTTCGCCGACTACCTGCAGCGGATCTTCGACGCGGTGACGTCCGAGCCGGGCATGGCCGTCGGCGACATCGACCTGATGGTGGCGTCCGAACGTGCGGCGCTCACCCCGGTGATGGACGGGCCCGACGCCGAACCGCGGACCCTGCCGGAACTGCTCGCGTCCGCGGCGTCCGTGGACCCGAAGGCGGCCGCGCTGTCCTACGAGGGCAGCGAGGTGACGTACCGGGAGCTCGACGAGCGGTCGAACCGTCTCGCCCGCCTGCTGATCGGGCGGGGCATCGGCCCGGAATCGGTGGTCGCGCTGGCGATGGCGCGCTCACCCGAGTCGGTGCTGTCGCTGTGGGCGGTCGCCAAGACCGGTGCCGCGTTCGTCCCGGTCGACCCGAACTACCCGACCGACCGGATCGTCCACATGCTCAGCGACTCCGGTGCGGCGCTCGCGCTCACCGTCGCCGAGTTCCGGCCCACCCTGCCGGAATGCACCCCCTACGTCGTGGTGGACGAGCCCGGCTTCGACGACCAGGTGAGCGCGCACTCCGCCGCCGTCGTGACCGACGCCGACCGGACACACCCGCTCGCGCTGGAGAACCCGGCCTATCTGATCTACACGTCCGGGTCCACCGGCACCCCGAAGGGGGTCGTCGTCACCCATCGCGGTCTCGCGAACTTCGCCACCGACGAACGCGTCCGGTTCGGTGTCACCCCCCGGTCGCGGACCCTGCACTTCTCGTCGCCGAGCTTCGACGCGTCCGTCCTCGAACTGCTGCTGGCGGTCGGGTCCGGCGCGACCATGGTGATCGCCCCGGCCTCCGTCATCGGCGGCACCGAACTCGCCGACGTGCTCCGGGAGGGCCGGGTCACACACGCGTTCATCACCCCGGCGGCCATGGCGTCCGTGGACCCCGCGGGACTCGACCAGCTCGAGTGCGTCGCCACCGGAGGCGACGTGTGCCCGCCGGAGCTGGTGGCGCAGTGGGTGACCGGCGGCAGGCGGATGTTCAACGCCTACGGCCCGACCGAGGCCACGGTCGTGTCCAGCGTGACAGGACCCATGCTGCCCGGTGAGGGCGTCACCATCGGCCGTCCGCCGATGGGTACCGGCGAGATGGTGCTCGATTCCCGCCTGCACCCGGTGCCGAACGGGGTGACCGGCGAACTGTACGTCACCGGGTCCGGTCTGGCCCGCGGCTACAAGGACCGGGCGGGCACCACCGCGGAGCGGTTCGTCGCCAACCCGTACGGCGGCCTCGGTGCCCGCATGTACCGAACCGGTGACCTGGCGCGCTGGAACACCGACGGCCAGCTGGAGTACCTGGGCCGCAGCGACTTCCAGGTGAAGATCCGCGGGTTCCGCATCGAACTCGGCGAGATCGAGAACGCCCTCACCCGCTACCCGGGCGTCGCCCGCTCGGTGGTGTCGGCGCACAAGGGCAGCACCGGCGCCAACCGGCTCGTCGGCTACCTCGTCCCCACGGCGGGCGCGGAACTCGACCCGGAGGCCGTCCTCGATTTCGTCGGCGGATTCCTCGCCCCGTACATGGTGCCGTCCGCGCTGATCGTCCTCGACGAGTTGCCGCTCACCCCGGCGGGCAAGCTGGATCGCCGTGCGCTGCCCGAGCCCGACTTCGGGGCCCGGGTGTCCACCGGTCGCGCGCCGGTGTCGGAGATGGAAGAGGTGCTCTCCGGACTGTTCGCCGAGGTGCTCGGACTGGAATCCGCCGGTGTCGAGGACTCGTTCTTCGCGCTCGGCGGCGACAGCATCATGTCGATCCAGTTGGTGGCCCGCGCGAAGGCCGCGGGCGTGGTGCTGACCCCGCGGGACGTGTTCGAGGCCAAGACCGTCGCCGGTCTCGCCGCGGTGGCGTCGTGGGTCGGCGCCGCCGACGTCGTCGTCCTCGACGAACTGCCGGGCGGCGGGGTCGGCGACATGCCGACCACCCCGATCACGAAGTGGCTGCTCGAACGGGGCGGCG
>JBCEBZ010000389.1:0-13192 GCA_039206675.1 Rhodococcus sp. (in: high G+C Gram-positive bacteria)
TGAGCATGAGGATTTCCTTCTTGGTGCGACCCTCGAAGCCACCGGTCTGCTCCATCGCCTCGAGCTCCTTGAGGCGGAGAAGACGCTTGTGGACGGTGGTGAAGTTGGTGAGCATGCCGCCGAGCCAACGCTGGTTGACGTAGGGCATCCCGACGCGAGTGGCCTCGGCCGCGATGGATTCCTGGGCCTGCTTCTTGGTGCCGACGAAGAGGACGGTGCCGCCGTGGGCAACGGTCTCCTTGACGAATTCGTACGCCTTGTCGATGTACGTCAGCGTCTGCTGCAGGTCGATGATGTAGATGCCGTTGCGGTCGGTGAAGATGAACCGCTTCATCTTCGGGTTCCAGCGACGGGTCTGGTGGCCGAAGTGCGTGCCGCTGTCCAGCAGCTGCTTCATTGTTACGACAGCCATGGCTGTGTATCTCTCTTTCATTGCCGGTTGATGCCGAACGTCGGTGACGTTCCGCCCTGGCGCCCGTGAACCGTCGGACTCACATCGAAATGCGAGACCAGCCGACGATCCGTACACTGCGCGGACGCGCGAAGTCGGACTGTGCGAACACAGACCGCTCGATCAGTGTACGGCCTCCACGCCCCACGCCCTAACCGCCCTGTCACACCCCGGCCGCCCGCGCAAGGGTTTCGCGAAATCTGTGGACACATCGCAGTCGATCCACAGATTCTTCCCGGCGGCCCTCGGCGTCCCGAATGTGCGGGATCGTCGAACCATGACGAGGTTCGGAACGATGCTGCGGGCGCTCGCTGCGACAGCCACGGCCTCCACCGTGCTGACCGCGGCCGTCCTCCTCGCGCCGCCCGCCGACGCCGCGCCGACCGGCGACTTCGACTGGCCCCTGCACCCGCGGCCGCGGGTGGTGCGGGCGTTCGACAATCCCGAGCACGACTGGCTCCCCGGCCATCGCGGCGTGGATCTGGGTGGCGTGCCCGACGAGGCGGTGCTGTCCGCGGGGGCTGGTGTGGTGGTGTTCGCCGGCACGGTCGCGGGCAAACCCGTCGTCTCCGTCGACCATCCGGGAGGTCTGCGCACCACGTACGAACCGGTGACCGCCCGGGTCACCCCCGGGCTCCGCGTCGGACGCGGCACCGTCCTCGGCACCCTCGAACCCGGGCATCCGGGCTGCATCGCCCCCGTCGCCGCATGCCTGCACTGGGGCCTGCGCCGCGACCGTGACTACCTCGACCCGCTCGGACTCGTCCGGGTGGCGCCGGTACGGCTCGAACCCGTCGGCGGGGGCTAACGCCACTCGGCGACAGCGTGTCTGCCGGCCGACTCCGGGAAGTCGTCGGCGACCATCGCGGCGAGTTCGACGAACGCCTTGCGCGTCGCGGGACGCAGCAGGTCCAGATCCACGATCGAGCCCTCGGCGAGGTGCTCGTCGAACGGCACCACCTTCACCGCACGGCACCGGAGGAGGAAATGGTTGGTCAGTTCCGTCATGTCGATCGTGCTCGAGCCGGGCCGGGCGGCACTGATCACGACGACGGTGCGGGACACGAGGTGCCCGTAACCGTGGTGCTGCAGCCAGTCCAGCGTGGCGGCGGCACTGCGGGCGCCGTCGATGGCGGGCGAACTCACCAGCACCAGGGAATTGGCGAGCTGCAGAACGCCGTTCATCGCCGAATGCATGATCCCGGTGCCGCAGTCGGTGAGGATGATGTTGTAGTACACCTGCAGGATGTCGATGACCCGCCGGTAGTCGTCCTCGCTGAACGCCTCGGAGATCGCCGGGTCCTGCTCGCTCGCGAGCACCTCGAGGCGGCTCGGCGCCTGCGACGTGTGGGCCCGCACGTCCGAGTAGCGCCGGATGCCCGGCTCGGCGGCGATGAGGTCGCGGACGGTCGAATGCGTCTGCACGGGAACCCGTTGCGCGAGCGTCCCGAAGTCGGGGTTGGCGTCGACGGCGACCACGCAGTCGCCACGCAGCGACGCGAACGTCGATCCGAGCCCGATCGTGGTCGTCGTCTTCCCGACGCCGCCCTTCAAGGACAGGAACGCAATTCGGTAGTCCCCCTGGATCGGCTGCCGGATCCGGTCGAGGAGTGCCGCGTCACGAGCCTCCCCCGCCGACTCCCCCGGGTTCACCGTCCCCCCGGTGAGCCGGTGCAGTCCGCGCCGCCAACCCCGGCTCGGCGCCTGGCGCGCCCGCTTCAGAAGCGCCTCCGCCACCAGATCCTGATTGGTCACCTGATGCCGGCTCGGCGCAGGAGCGGGATCGTCCCAGGACTGCTGTCCCCGCGGATCCGCCGCGGCGTCGCCCACCGGGGCGCCGCCACCGTCGTCCAGCCAGGACGGCTGCGGTCGAGTCAAGTTTTCGCGGTCCACTGTTCCCCCGGGGTGGTGCAGAAACAACTGCAGATTCGTGGGGCGACGCTACCAAACCGGGTCGGACCCGGGGATGCGCCTGATCGTGCCCCGCCAGCAGCCGCGCCGCTAGAGTTCTTTCGTGCAGCGAACGATCCCCATCCCGATGTTGTGTGTCCTGGCGTTACTGTCCGCGATCGCCCCGCTGGCCACCGACATGTATCTCCCCGGTCTCCCCCTGATGACGGAGAGCCTGAACACGTCGGCGCCGAGTGTGCAGCTGACGTTGACCACGTTCATGGCGGGGCTCGGGATCGGCCAGCTCGTGGTCGGACCGTTGTCGGACGGCCTCGGACGCCGTCGCCTGCTGATCGGCGCCACCGTCGTGACGACACTCGCTGCGATGGCGTGCGCTCTCGCCCCGACCGTCGAAACCCTCATCGCCGCAAGGCTTTTCCAGGGGCTGAGCGGCGGCGCGGCGATCGTGCTCGCGCGCGCCTGCATCGCCGACCGGGCTCGCGGAGACAGCGCCGCCCGGCTCTTCAGCATCATGATGATCATCGGCGGGGTCGCACCGGTGGTCGCGCCGCTGCTGGGCGGGGCGCTGCTCGGTCCGGTCGGCTGGCGAGGGATCTTCTGGGTCCTCACGGCCGCCGGGGTGGCGATGTTCGCGGGCGTGCTGATCCTCGTCCCGGAAACACTCCCCGAGGAGAACCGGCACGGCGGCGGGCTCACCGCGCTCGTCCGGAACCTGCACTACGTCGTCGGCAACCGCGTCTACCTGGGTTACGCGTTCACGTTCATGTTCGGGTTCGTCGCGCTCTTCTCGTACATCTCCGCGTCCCCGTTCGTCGTGCAGAACGTCCTCGGGCTCAGCCCGGGGCAGTTCTCGATGGTGTTCGCGGTGAACGCGGCGGGCATGGTGAGCGCCGCGATCGTGAACACGCGGCTCGTGGGCACCTTCCATGCCCGGCAGTTGCTGGGCTTCGGGGTCACCCTGCTCCTGACGGCGGGCCTCGTGCTGCTGCTCGCCGCGACCGCAATCGATTCGCCGCCCTGGTGGGCGCTCCTGATCCCGCTGTTCGTCTCCGTGTCGAGCATCGGTTTCGTGATGGGCAACGCAACGGCACTGGCTCAGGGCGAGGTGACCAAGGCGTCCGGCACCGGGTCCGCACTGCTCGGGGCCGGCCAGTTCGGGCTCGCCGCGGTGGTCTCGCCGCTCGTCGGCATCGCCGGACCCGACTCGGCCGTGCCGATGGCCGTCGCCATCCCGTCGGCCGGTGCCGTGGCCATGCTGTCGCTGCTGGTGCTGACGCGGCGGACGCGCACTGCGTAGCACGTCCGCCGCAGCGGGTCAGCGGGAGGCACCCTCGCTCGCCGCGAGCTCGGACTTCCATACGCGGAAGCCTTCCTCGGTGCGACCGCGGCGCCAGTATCCGGAGATCGACGCGGCCGACGCGGGGACGCCCCGCTCGTTGCGCACGTAGGAGCGGAGGTTGTGCATCACGGCCTGCGCCTCACCGTGAATGAACACCTGCGCACGTCCGGGCAGCCATTCGGTGTCACGGACCGCCGCGACGAGCGGGGCGTTGTCGCCCGACGCCTCGTCCCCGATCCGGTCCGCCGTGTCGCCCCGGTGGATCCACGTGACGTCGACGCCCACGGGTGCGTCGAAGGGAATCTCGTCGTTCGGTCCGGCGACCTCGATGATCACCCTCCCCACCGCCGACGCGTCGAGTTTCTCGACGGACGCCGAGATGGCGGGAATCGCGGTCTCGTCGCCCGCGAGCAGGTACCAGTCGGCCGCCGGGTCCGGCGCGAACGCCCCTCCGGGTCCGCGCAGTGTCAGAACGTCACCGGCCGCCGCGGACGCAGCCCACGGGCCGGCGACGCCGGCATCGCCGTGAACGACGAAGTCGATGGCGATCTCACGCGTCACGGGATCCACGGACCGGATCGTGTAGGTGCGCAGGACCGGCTCTTCGGGGCTTCCGAATTCGAGTTTCGCGTACGCGTCGGTGAAGGCGTTGGGAACGAAGCTGTCGAATCCCGGGTCGCCGAGGACTACCCGCACCATGTGCGGGGTCAGCCATTCGGTCCGGAGCACGGTCAGGGTCGCAGTCGGTTTTGCCACAGGCATCTCTCCAATGAACTCAAGTTGGTTAGCGTTACCTAACTACGGTACAGGAGGGGCTGCCTGCGGCGGCCGGAGTCGTTTACGAGCCGGATGCGATCAACAGGCTCAACACCTGCGCGACGAAGTTCCGCCACAAGTCCTCGGCTGACCCCATAACTCACTCCTTATGTGACGTTGTGCATGCGGTTGTGAGGTGTATTCCAGAGACGTTTCTACTCCACCTCGGCGCCGATCGGCCGGTCCGACTCACCCTTGTCGCAGGCCGGCGTGCGACGAACAGCTCGAATCCGCAGCACACTTCGGTCCTTGCCTATATCGGCAGCAGCCGATATAAAGGGAGGGTGCATGCGTTCGACGTACTCGGCGACCCCGTTCGCCGGCGGATCCTGGAACTCCTGGCCGAGGGCGAACTCTCGGCCGGCCAGGTGACCGACGTCGCAGCAGCGGAGTTCGGAATCTCACAGCCGACGGTGTCCGGCCACCTGCGGGTGCTCCGGGAGAACAGGTTCGCCACCGTCCGGCGGGAAGGCACCAGACGTCTCTACGCGCTCGAGCCGGCGCCGCTGCAGGAAGTGGATCGATGGCTCGACGGATTCCGTCGGTTCTGGAGCCAGCCGCTCGACGCGCTGGCCACCGAACTCGCCCGCGGGAGTCGTCAGGATCCCCGGCCGCGCCGAGCCGCACACCCCCGACCATCGACAGAGGGAGACCGACAGTGAACGAGATCGCCGGTCAGGACGCCAGCCTGACGACAGTGCAGCGGAGCATGGGCAACCGGGAGATCGCCGAGGGTGCAGCGCGAACGGCAGTGCTCAGGCGACGGTACGACGCTCCGATCGACGAAGTCTGGAATGCCATCACGACCCCGGACCGCGTCGACCGCTTCTTCCTCCCGCTCAGCGGCGACCTGCGCGCGGGCGGTTCCTTCGCACTCCAGGGCCAGGCCAGTGGGGAGATCCTGGCCTGCGACGCCCCGCATCTGCTGCGGCTGCAGTGGACTCCGCCCGGCGACCGGGGTTACAGCGACCAGGTCGAGGTGCGGCTGACCGCCGACGGTCCGGACGCGACGTGGCTGGAGTTGGAACACGCCTCGGTCGCCGACGTCTTCCGGAACGATCCGGACACGGGCTGCTACGGCGTCGGAACGGGCTGGGAAGGCCCCCTGCACTATCTCGGCGAGTACCTGCGAGGTGTCCTGCCGGACCGCCCCAGCACCGAGTGGTACACCTTCGACGAAGCCGAGGAACTGCGCCTCGCCAACTACCGCGGAAGGGAATGGGCGAAGGTCGAGGCACAGCACGCGCGCAGCACCGGCGACGCCTGAGGTCGCATCGGGTCGCCGGCGCGCGGACCCGCCCGTCTCACCGTTGCCGCGACCATCCCGTGTCGTCGACACCGACGAAGCCCTCCATCTCCAGAAGCGGGAGCACGGCGCGAACCCGATCCACCGCGACCCCCGACAGTTCGGACAGTTCCCGGACCCCGCGCGGTCCGGCGGCCGGCAACGCCTCGTACACCAGCAGGGCGTCCCCCGACAGCGCGTCGAGATCGCGAACCACCTCGGGTCCTTCCCGCAACCCGATCGGCCCGGCCTCCTCCACCACGTCACCGGCGTTCGCGACCAACCGCGCCTCACCTTCCCGAATCATCCGATTGCATCCGGTCGACGACGCCGACGTCACCGGACCGGGCACCGCCATCACCGGACGCCCCAGCTTGCGTGCCCAGCTCACCGTGTTCCTGGCGCCGCTGCGCCAGCCCGCCTCCACCACGACCACCCCGTCGGACAGGCTCGCCACCAGCCGGTTCCGCGCCAGGAACCGATGTTTCGCGGGAGTCGTGCCCGGCGCGTACTCGCTGATCACCGCACCGTTCTGCGCGATCTGCCGCAACAGGCGCGCATGCCCCGCCGGGTATGCGCGATCGACACCGCACGCCAGCACCGCCACCGTCAGACCCCCGACGCCCAGCGCCGCACGATGCGCGGCGCCGTCGACCCCGAACGCCGCGCCCGACACGATCGTCCACCCGTCGACGGCGAGATCACCCGCGATCTCCGCCGTCACGTGCTCGCCGTACCCACTCGCCGCGCGTGTCCCCACGATCGAGATCGCCCGATCGGTGAGTTCGGCCACCGGACGCGAACCGAGCACCCACAGCGCGAGCGGCGGGCCCTCCTCCCGCGACCGCGACAGATTCCCGAAACCGAGGAGCCGCCACTGCGGCCACTCGTCGTCGTCCGGCGTCACGAGCCGGCCACCCATCCCCGCCACCAGTTCGAGGTCCTGCGCGGCCGTGTCCACGTGGGCACGGGCCACCGTGCGCTCCCCCAGCACGTCCGACAGATCCCTCTCCCGCACGGCCCGCGCAGCCTCCTGCGGCCCCACCTCCTCCACGAGCCGGGACAGCGCCGGACACGGCCCCTGCACCACCTTCGACAGATACGCCCACGCCAGTCGGCGCGGATCGGACACTCCACTCGGATCGCCTGCGTCACTTCGAATTTCCACCGTCATTGAAAGCTCCGATCACGAAAACCCAGCGCGGTGACCACCTGCTCCGGCCCCGGCATGCCCAGCCCCGCCAGATCGCTCACCGTCCATGCCACCCGTAAGGCGCGGTCGGCCCCTCGGGCCGTGATCAGCCCCTTGCGCAGCGCCCGCTCCACCGGCGCCAGCGCCGGGCGCGCCAACCGGAACTTCTGCCGCAGGGCCGGGCCCGGCACCTCCGCGTTGGTGCGCCACCCGTAGTCGCTCCACCGCTCGCCGGCGGCGGCACGCGCCTCGGCCACCCGCTGCCGGACGTCCTCGGTGCTCTCGCCGACGTCGTCGATGAACGCCCCGGTCGCGACGGCCTGCATCCGTACACGCAGGTCCACGCGGTCCATCAGAGGTCCCGACAACTTCCCGAGATAGCGTCGCCGGGCGGTCGGCGCGCACACGCAGTCCGCCTCCCGCGGCGGCGCGCACGGGCACGGATTGGCCGCGAGGATCAGCTGGAATCGCGCCGGGTACCGGGCGACCCCGTCCCGTCGCGCGATCCGCACCTCCCCGTCCTCGAGTGGGGTCCGCAGGGCCTCGAGCACCTTGGTTCCGATCTCGGCGCACTCGTCGAGGAACAGCACCCCGCGGTGGGCGCGACTGACCGCACCGGGTTTCGCGACACCGCTGCCGCCGCCGACGAGCGCACTCACCGACGCGGTGTGGTGGGGTGCGATGAACGGCGGCACGTCGATGAGGGGGCGCTCCGGTGGCAGGAGCCCCGCCACCGAGTGGATTGCCGTCACCTCGAGCGATTCGCTCTCGGTGAGCGGCGGCAGAACTCCCGGAAGACGTTGCGCCAGCATGGTCTTCCCCACGCCGGGTGGGCCGGTGAGCATGAGATGGTGCGCTCCCGCCGCCGCAACCTCGACGGCCCAGCGCGCCTCCGCCTGACCCACCACCTCGCTCAGATCGGCACGCACCGGTTGCGCGGCCCACTGCGCCGGCTCGGGGTACTCGAGGTCACGCTCCTCCCGCAGCCACGCGATCGCCGCCCGCAGATCGTGCGCGCCGAGTACCTCGACACCGCCGACGAGCCCCGCCTCGGGCAGCGACTGCACCGGGACCACCACCGTTGCCCATCCCGCGTTCTTCGCTGCGAGCACCGCGGGCAGGATTCCGCGCACCGACCGCAGGCGCCCGTCCAGCGCCAGTTCGCCGAGCAGTACGGTCTCACGCAACCGCTGCCGCTTCACCTGCTTGGCCGCGTCCAGCACGGCCGCGACGAGCGCCAGGTCGTACACCGACCCGACCTTCGGCAGAGTCGCAGGCGACAACGCGAGGATCACCTTCGAATCCGGCCATTCCTCACCCGAGTTCGCGACCGCGGCCCTGATTCGATCGCGCGCCTCCGACAGCGCGGTGTCGGGCAGCCCGACCAGATGCACCGCGGGAAGCCCACGGCCGATGTCGGCCTCGATCTCGACGAGCTGACCGTCGACCCCGGTCACCGCCACCGAATGCGCACGCCCCAGCGCCATCAGAACGCATCCCGGACGTGCTCGATCTGGGGTGCGTGCCCGTGCCCGATCATGATCGCGACGACATCGAACCGCACCCGCGACCAGTGCCGGCTCGACTCCCGCAGCCATTCCACCGCCAGCAGACGGATGCGGCGCTGTTTGGAGAACGTCACCGCCTCGGCCGGAGTGCCGTATCCCAGGCCGCGCCGTGTCTTCACCTCGACGAAGACGAGCCAGTCCCCCTCCGCCGCAATGAGATCGACCTCACCGTATCGGGATCGCCAATTGCGGTCGATGATCTCCATGCCCGCCTCGGTGAGGTATCGGGCGGCCAGATCCTCTCCATGTGCACCCAGCGCGAGATTGTGCGCCACAGCAGCCTCCACCCCGTCCCGCGGCGGCCCACCGTTGCGAACCGCGCCTCTCGCACCACCGTGGCCCACTCGGATTCCGGAGGAAGTGCTCGAACTGGGCAAACGATTTAGGTTGTGGATGAATCGCACGTTGTGGACAACTCGGCGTCTCGCGGCGACCGATGACGAGGAAACCCCAGGCCAGTGCTGTCAACCCGGCAATGGAGCGGTCAGCCGACGGCCGGCATCCAGCGGCGTGCGAGACCGGCCACCCACTCGGTGGCCTCACCGGGATCCTCGGGCGGCGATTCGACGAGGACGAGTTCGTCGACTCCCGCGCCGGCCAAGGCAGCGATGTGGGACGGGTCGACTTCGCGCAGGGCAACGGCCAGTCGCAACTCGGAGGGATCGCGCCCCACGTCGCGGCACAGTGCGCGGATCGCCTCGATCCGTTCGGCGACGGCGTCGACGCCGTCCAGGTTGAAGCCGTACCAGCCGTCGCCCCACGCCGCGACCCGGCGGAGCGCGGCATCGGTGTTGCCGCCGAGGACGATCGGAATCCGGCGATCGCGCACCGGTTTCGGGTTCACCCGAATCGAATCGAATCGGACGAACTCGCCGTCGAACGTCGCGACGTCGTCACTCCAGACTGTGCGCATCGCCGCGACGTATTCGGCGGTGCGCTCGCCGCGGCGCTCGAACGGAATGCCGAGCGCAGCGAATTCTTCCCTGGACCAGCCGATGCCGACGCCGAGGGTCAGCCTGCCACCGCTCATCAGATCCAGCGTCGCCGCCTGCTTGGCCATGAGCACGGGATTGTGTTCGGGCAACAGCACTATCCCGGTGGCGACGCCGATCGTGGAAGTGGCTGCCGCGGCGAAGCTCAGCCCGATCATCGGGTCGAGCCAATCCGCGACGGCGGGGACGGCGATCTTCCCGTCGTCCGCGTACGGATACCGCGACGCCGACCGGTCCACCATCACGACGTGCTCGCCGGCCCACAGCGTGGCGAATCCGCTGTTCTCGGCAGCTACGGCGACCGCGTCGATCACGGCTCGGCGAGCGCCGGTGCCGATTCCGAGGGCGTGCAACCCGAGGCGCATCGGCCGATCGTCTCACAGTTGCCCGGCCGGGGTGCCCGGTTCCGGGACGCACCTATCCGCGCACGTCGAGGCTCCTGGCGTAGTGCTCCTTGAACACCTCGAGGTGCGTCCAGGTCTCCAGGGCCACCACCCCGCAGATCGTCCGGATGTGCTCGGCGAGGGCGTAGAGGTCGCCCGACGAATCGGCGGCGACGGTGCCGATCAGGTCGAATCTGCCGAGCGATCGCGCCAGGAATTCGATACCCGGCAAGGCCTCGATCTGCGCGCAGGCTTCACGATCCCGCGATCCGAGGTTCACACCGATTCCCATGGCCAGGGTCCGGCCGCCACCGCGGCGCTTCACGACGGCACCGACGCGCAGTGCGGTGCTGTCGATCAGATGGTTCACTCGATTCCGCGCCGCGCTGGGCGAGAGTCCGGTGCGCTCGGCCAGTTCGAGAAACGGCATCCGGCCGTTCCGTTCCAGCAACTCGATGAGCGCGACGTCCTTCGAATCCAGTCGCACGTCGGCCCGTAATGCGCTCTTGGGCATGAAGATTCCCTTGATGACATCGGCGTAGAACAGCGTGTTGACGGTGCGGACGCCGGGCACCGCACGGATCGCGGCGATGGCGTCGTAGAGGTCCTGTCTGCCGGGGACACGCAGTTCGGCGATGATGTTGCACTGCCCGCTGACCGCGGAAATGTAGACGGCGGCCTCCGCGGCACAGAGTGCCTCCGCCACCGGACTCACCGGCCCCGAGACGGTGACGGACACGTGCGCCATTGCCGTGATGCCCAGCAACTCGGGATGGGCGACGGCGACGACGCTGACCGTGCCCGTGTCGAGCAACGCCTGGACGCGCGTGGACACGGCGGCGCGCGGTGCGCCGACGGTCGCGGCGAGTTCGCGGTAGGTCGCTCGACCGTTCTCCTGCAACGCTGCGATGAGCTTGGAATCCAGTTCGACACTCATGATGCCCCGAATCTTCTCGATTTCTTTCTGCACCGACGACAGATGAGAAGAATCGCATGAATCGTCAATTTCTGCGAATCGGTGCGAATCTGCTCCGATTCTCGAACAGATTCACCGTAGACCACGCAGTACGGAACTTTGGTGCATTGCGCCGCCCCTGGTCAGGGCGTAATTTCCCTCGCAGCCGGAACGTGACCCACACCACCATCTCGAAGGATCCCCATGCGCAAGCTGTTTCACCACGAGGCGTCTCCCCTCGACGCCACCGCCACCGTCTTCACCGGTGGCACGCTCCGCACCGTGGACGCGGACACCGAGGGCGCCGAGGCCTTCCTCGTCTTCGGCAATCGGTTCGCCGCTGTCGGCACCGTCGCGGAATGCCGTGAGGAGGCGCGCCGGATCGGTACCCGGACCACGGATGAAATCGACCTCGCCGGGGCGACCGTCGTACCCGGGTTCGTCGATCCGCATGCGCATCCCCTGATGTACGGCCAGATGCTCAGCTGGGTGGACTGCGGCCCCGAGAAGGCGCGCAGCATTCCGGAGATCGTCGCGCTGCTGCAGGGGGCGGCCCGGAACCAGCCCGCCGGGATCCCTGTGCGCGGGTACGGCTACGAGCACCGCAACCTCGTCGAGGGCAGGCACCCCACGAAGGAGGAACTCGATCTGGTCGGTACCGACCGCGAGGTGTACCTGATGAATGCCAGCGGCCACGGCGGCGTCGTCAACACGTTCACCCTGGAACTCCACGACGTCACGCGCGAGACCCCCAATCCGCCCGGCGGCGAGTTCTTCCGCGACGCGGACGGCGAACTGACCGGCGAGCTGTCCGACGCCGCGTGCAACATCCTCACCGGTGTGAACGGAGTGAAGGTCGGTCACCACGGCCCGAACTTCCACCTCGAGGACGAACCCGAGGAACATCTGCGGCAGCTCTCCGTGGCGCAGGAGAAATTCCTCGAGGGCGGCGTCACCGCGATCGGCGACTGCCAGGTGACCCGGCGCGAATTCGACATGTACCTGCGCCTGGCGGAGCAGGGACGGCTCGAGACCCGGGTGAGCATGTACCTGCTCAGCCACCTGCTCGATCATGCGCTCGACACCGGATTGCACGGCGCGTTCGGCAACTCGCGACTCGCGTTCGGCGGGATCAAGTTCTACGCCGACGGCACTCTCGGCGGCTGGACCGCGTACTTCCCCGACGGGTACGTGGGCGACCCGTGCCGGACCGGTCAGCTCTATCACGAGCCCGCCGACTATGCGGCGCTGATCGCGAAGGCACACGCGGCCGGTCTGCAGACCGCGACGCACGCGCAGTCGCCGACCGCGATCGACATGGTCCTCGACGCGATCGAGGCTGCGCAGAATGCGCGACCCGACGCCGATGCCCGCCACCGCATCGAGCACTGCGGGTTGCCGACCCCCGAACAGATCGCCCGGATGCACACGCTCGGTGTGTACCCCGTCAACCAGCCGCAGCACTACTACAACTGGGGCGAGGGCGTGACCGCCGCCATCGGCACTCCGGGTGAGCGGTTCAATCCGCTGGGCGAATTCGTCGAAGCCGACGTGCCGGTCACGATCAGTTCCGACGCGCCGGTGGCCGAGCCCCGACCGCTCGAGGCCATCCAGGCCGCCGTCACCCGCGTCACCCGGCAGGGACATCGGCTCGGCGCAGACGCGTTGCGGCTGACAGCGGCCCAGGCTCTCACCGCGCACACGCTGAACGGTGCCCGCGCACTCGGACGGGAAGCCGAACTGGGCAGCATCTCCCCCGGCAAACGCGCCGATTTCGTGGTCCTCGGCGCCGACCCGCTCACCGTCGATCCGCACACCATCGCCGACATCGAGGTCCGGGAAACGTGGATCGACGGCGAATTGGCGCATTCCACCCGCAGCGACCTATTCTCGACCACTGCAACCACCGAGGATCGGTCATGAGTCACGACACCCAGATCGCCAAGGCCCGCAAGGCGGGTTTCGCGGCCTTCGTCGGCACCACCATCGAGTGGTACGACTTCTACGTGTACGCCACGGCGGCCGCACTGGTGTTCGGTGAGATCTTCTTCCCCTCCGACACCGACCGCCTGACCGGCATCGCGGCCGCGTTCGCCACCTACGCGGTGGGCTTCTTCGCCCGCCCACTCGGCGGCATCGTCTTCGGGCACGTCGGCGACCGGCTCGGCAGGCGGACGGCACTGGTCGTGACCCTCACCCTGATGGGCGCGGGCACGTTCCTGATCGGCGCGCTGCCGACGTACGCGCAGATCGGGTTCTGGGCCCCGCTGCTGCTGGTGGTCCTGCGATTCGTGCAGGGC
>JBCEBZ010000390.1:0-13172 GCA_039206675.1 Rhodococcus sp. (in: high G+C Gram-positive bacteria)
ATGGATCGCCCGATTCCCGAGCCGGCACCCGTCACGACGATGACCCGTTCCGTCACGTTTACTCCTCAGTTCGATCGACAACACGTGGTTCGCGAACAACCGATGGTAACCATCGAACAGCCGCCGATCGCCGGTGTTCGAAAGCGGCACGTCGGCCGGCAGGTTCGTGGCGCCCGCAGGAATCACGGTGCGCCGAACCCTGGAGTGGGGGAGCGGAGTCGGGTTTCCTGTCCCGGTGACCATCGCAGACATCGCACCTCGTACCGCACTGCAGCAGCGCTACTGGGATCCCGCCCTCACCGAACCCGCGCAGTGGAACCCGGTTCTGGAAGCCCTGCACTCGCACCGGTCGGTTCGCCGCTACCTGCCCGATCCGCTGACCGACGAGACCCTCGACGTCCTCGTCTCGGCGGCGCAGTCGGCCGCCACGTCGTCGAACCTCCAGGCATGGAGTGTCGTCGCGGTCCGCGACCCCGACCGGAAGGCTCGCCTGGCCGCGCTCGCCGGCGACCAAGCCCACATAGTCGAAGCCCCGGTCCTGCTGGTCTGGCTCGCCGACTTCGCCCGGGTCCGCCAACTCGCCGGCGACCGCGGCGCGCCGATCGAGGGCGCCGACTACCTCGAGAGCAGCTACCTCGGGTTCATCGACGCCGCCCTGGCGGCGCAGAACGCCGTGACCGCGGCGGAGTCCCTCGGCCTGGGAACGGTGTTCATCGGCGCGATCCGCAACAAGCCCGAGGAGGTCGCCGCGGAACTCGGCCTGCCGCCCCACGTGTTCGCGGTGTTCGGACTCGTCGTCGGACAACCCCATCCGGACGCCGACGCCCAGATCAAACCACGTCTGCCCCTACCGGCTGTGCTGCACCACGAGACGTACGACCTGCCCGCCCAACGCGACCACGTCGACGCCTACGAGGGGCGCATCGCCGCGTTCTACGGCGCCCAGCAGCTCGAACATTCGTGGACTGCACGGGTTCTGGACCGACTCGCATCCGCGGCGCGGCTGAACGGGCGGGATCGGCTGAAGGAATCGCTCATCCGCCTCGGTTTCCCACTTCGTTAGAGGCGTGCCCTTGACTTCGTGAGCCAGTCCACTACAACTAGCTCTATGGAGCGGATCCGATAGGGACGCCGTGGATACCTTGGGGGTCGGCGACGTCGAACTGACCTATCAGCTGTGCGAGCGCGGTGAGCGTGTCGTGCTCGTCCATGCCAGTGCCTTCGTCTCGTGGTACGACCCGCTGATCGAGCAGCTGACGGCGTACTCGACCCTGCGGTATCGTCGGCGGCTCCGAAAATCGGACAGTGGGGGATACCGGGCGCTCACGGTCGCCGAAGACGCCGGAACCTGCGTCAGCTTGATGGATCATGTCGGCTGGGACGAAGCCCACATCGTGGGACACTCCTACGGTGCCCTCGTCGCGCTCCAGTTGGCGACGCAGAAGCCCGAGCGCGTCGGCTCGGTGGCACTGCTCGAACCCGCAATCCGGGGGATCGCCGGCTCGGAGCAGGTCGTCGCTGCGCTCCAGCCGGTCATCGCTGCCTACAGATCAGGCGACAAGGTGGCCGCGGTGGACGGGTTCCTGCGCCATGTGTGCGGCGACGGCTATCGTGCCGTGCTGGACCGGATGGTTCCACACGCCTTCGACGAGGCGCTCGACGAGGCAGACTTGTTCTTTCAAGCTGAGTTGCCGGCCGTGCAGCAATGGAGTTTCGGAGCAGCGGAGTCCGGGCGGGTCACGCAGCCGGTGCTCAATGTGCTCGGCGCCGAGAGTGCGCCGCGGTTCGTCGAAGGAAGCGAGCTCGTGCAGTCCTGGTTCCCGCGGGCCGAGCGACTCTCCGTGCCGAAGGCCGGACACCTTCTGATGGTGGCAAACCCCACGGCATCGGCGCGGGGCCTGAAGGAGTTCTTCTCACGTCATCCGATCGGCTAGGACGGATTCGGGCCCGGATCGCGTCGCGCCGGCAGAGCGCGATCCGTCACGCCGGGTCGGTGACCCTGCGGGGTTGGCGGCGCTGGTGGAACCGGGCGCGCTGCAGATCCAGGAGCGTCGCGCTCTCGGCATCTGCTCGCTGTTGCCGACGGGCGATGTCGTCCCGAACGGCAGTCGTACGTCGGTGAAGTTCCGCCGCTCGGCCGTCGGCGTTCTCGTCGTCGAGAAAATGGGCGGCCGCGCGGTCGCACCGAATCAGCAACTGTTCGTAGGCGAGGCGCGCCGGCGCTCGCTCGTCGAGCTGCGTGATTGCGACGTCTTCCACGAGTTGCAAAGGGATACGCAGTAATTGGTAATTCATTCGCAATAGTGTCATCGGCACGCCGCGCAAAGTTGTCACGATCCGGGATGCTAGCGCTCGTGGCCGACGAGTGCGCCGCATTTCGCTGTTACCGGGTGGTCGGCCGATCGTGGCGCCGACCGCCCGTCCCCCTGCGTACGCCTGCGGCGACGACTGCCTGACCGGTCGGTCAGTTCGCCCCCGTCTTCGGAAACCCCGAATTTACGAGATTCGGGATTGCGTGATCTGTGATCACAAACTAGTCTGAGGTGGTCCGGGTATGACGGGCATCACCATCACACCCGATATGTGCGACTCGACCCGGCCTGGCTTTCAACGGCCTACCGCAAGCCAGGACGGGCGTCCCGAAACAAGGATTCGCCAGAAACTCGCCGATGCCTCCGGTGAGCGACGCGGCGCAAGTCAAGGAGATATGAAGTGCGAGATGTAGTTGTAGTCGGCGCGGGCCTGGCCGGACTCTCGGCCGGTTGGCGGTTGCGTCATTGGGACACCCTCGTTCTGGAGTCCGACGAGCGCGTCGGTGGCCGTATTCGCTCCGAGCGCCGCGGATCGTACTGGCTGAACTGGGGTGGCCACGTGTTCGCCGGCCCCGGATCTTCGACCGAAGCCCTGCTCAACGAGGCCGGCGTCATGTCGGTCGACATTCCCGGGTCGCTTCAGGCGCTCTCCATGAACGGGAAGTTCCTTCGCAAGGGACACATCGCCACCTACCCCTTCCGGATCCCGATGTCGATGTCGGCGCGGGTGGCGACCATGCGCGCCGGCATGAAGGTGGTGGCGGGCGTCGGCAAGTACACCGGAGTCGTCCGCAAGCGCGCCGGTGAGTCGGGCGCCATGCGCCAGCAGCGGATCTACGACTTCGCGAACGACGAGTCTTTCCTCGACTTCGTCGGCGACCTGCCGGAGGACGCGGCCGCCCTGTTCAAGACCACCGTTACCCGGTCGGCGGGCAACATGGACCAGATCTCGGCAGGCGCCGGCATCGGCTACTTCAGCCTGGTGCTCGGCTTCGGACAGGGTCTGAGTCGCGGCATCGTCGGCGGGCCGTCCACCCTCACCGAGGCCCTTGCCGCATCGCTGGGCGACCGCGTTCAGCTGGGTGCCGCGGTACACGAGGTCGTCCACAAGAAGGACTCGGTGATCGTCCGCTACCGTCAGGACGGCCGTGACCACGAGGTGGAGGCCCGAACGGTCGTGCTGGCCACGACCGCGGACGTGTCCCACCGCGTCGGCGTCGACCTGCCGGACGACCTGCGCGACGCGCTCTCGCAGGTCAAGTACGGTCCCCACGTCAGCTCGGCGTTCCTCACCGATGAGAAGACGAAGCAGCCGTGGGACGACATCTACGCCATCGCCGCCCCGAAGCGTTCCTTCGCGATCGCCCTGAACCAGGCAAGTATCGTGCGCGGCAGCGAATCCGTCCGGCAGCCGGGCGGCAGCTTCATGACGTTCTCGCCGGCAGCCCTGGGTCAGGCGCTGCTCGACAAGAGCGATGAAGAAGTCGTACAGACGCACCTCGCCGATCTCGAGCAGATCCTCGGGCCGGGATTCTCCGACACGGTCGTCGAGGCCAAGGCCGCGCGTTGGAAGAATGCGTCGCCCTACAGCTTCCCGGGTCGCGCGAAGCTGCAACCCACGCTGACTCGTGGAGCCGGTCGCGTCTTCCTGGCCGGCGACTACCTCGGAACTCTCTACACGGAAACGTCGATCACCTCCGGGTTCTCCGCCGCACAAGAGGTCACCAGTGTGCTTGCCACACACCGTCAGACACGTCACAGCAACCCCGTGGTCGCACAGGCCGCCAGCGCCTGACCTTCCACACACCCAACACCCGCCAACGATCCAGGAGCCATTTTTATGTCCAAGCAACTCAGCGGTGTCCTCACTGCCTTGACCACCCCGTTCGACGCCGACGAGCAGATCGACGTGAAGAAGCTCCAGGTCGTGGTGGACCGCTCGATCAAGGCGGGCGTCGACGGCGTCGTCGCGGCCGGATCGACCGGTGAGGTCGGGGCGCTGTCGTCGGACGAGCGCCTTCGGCTCGTCGACACGGTCATCGAACATGCCGACGGCCGGGTACCCGTCATCGCTCAAACCGGTGCCACGACAACGGCAGAAGCCATCCGGCTTTCCCGCGCTGCCGAGAAGTCCGGCGCAGACGTGCTCATGCTGATCACCCCGTTCTACGAGCCGCTCTCGACCGAGGAGACGGTGACGTACATCAAGGATGTCGCTTCGTCGGTGGAACTGCCGATCATGCTGTACAACATCCCCGCGGTCACCGGTGTGAACCTGGACCCCGGCACCGTTCGCTCGCTGGCCGAAGAGGTCGACAACATCCGTTACATCAAGGATTCGAGCGCGAACTGGGAACAGGCACTGCAACTGATCCACCACCACAGTGACGTGATCGGTACGTTCATCGGCTGGGACTCCTACATCTACAGTGCGCTGGTCGAAGGCGCTGCCGGTGTCATGGCAGGTGCGGCAAATGTGGTTCCGGACGAGATCGTCGCCGTCAACCGGCTCATCGCCGACGGTGACCTCCACGGCGCGCTCGCCAAGTGGCGTGACCTGTACCCGGTGATCGATTCGATGATCTCCGTTCCGTTCATCTCCGCAGTCAAGGCCGGACTTGCCCTGCAGGGTGAGCCGGTCGGAGCTCCCCGTCGACCCACGGCAGAACTTCCCGCCGAGCAGGTCGAGCGCATCGGACGGGCTCTGAAGAAGCTCGCTGACCGGAACGGGTAAATCGTGCCGGAAATCGACTGGGCCGAGTTACTCACGACTCTGGCAGACGGAATCTGGGGACCGATGGCCTACGTCGTCCTGGGCCTCGGGTTGGCGTACACCATCGCCATGAAAGGCATTCAGTTCCGGCGTATTCCCGACATGATTCGCCAGCTGAGAGAGCACAGCGAGGGCGAGGGAGGCCTGTCCTCCTTCCAGGCGCTCGTGCTCGCTCTCGGGAGTCGCGTCGGTGTCGGAAGCATCGCGGGCGTTGCAACGGCGGTCGGCGGTGGTGGACCGGGCGCACTGCTGTGGATGGCCGTGACGGGACTCGTCGGCTGTACCGTCGGATACGCCGAGGCCACCCTGGCACAGGTGTTCAAGCGCCAGGTGGAGGACGAGGACCGGCAGAAGGCCGGCGAGGACATCGGCGGCATGCCGTACTACATCAAGTACGGCCTGAAGCTTCCGAAGGTCGCGGCGCTCATCGCGTTCCTCGGGCTGGTCGGCTACGGCTTCATGTTCCCCGGGTTCCAGGTCAGCACGATTGCCTCCAGCGCTCAGCTGGCGTTCGGATTGCCGAGCTGGGTGCCTGCCGTCTTCGTCACCGCACTGATCGCTCTGGTGATCTTCGGCGGCACGACGCGGATCGTCAAGGTCACTCAGACTCTCGTCCCGACCCTCGCGATCGGGTACCTCGTGCTGGCGCTGGCCGTGATCATCGCGAACCTCGAAAGCGTCCCTGACGCAATCAAGCTCATCGTGAACTCGGCATTCGGCATCGATCCGGTGCTGGGCGGTATCGCAGGCGCCGCAGTCGCGTGGGGTGTACGCCGGGCGGTCTTCGCGTCGGCGAACGGCATCGGTGAGGCCACCTTCGCGGCCGCGGCCGCGCGGACCTCGCATCCCGGTAAGCAGGGCCTCGTCCAAACGTTCAGCATCTACATCGATGTCCTGCTGATCTGCATGGCAACGGGATTGATGATGGTGGTGTCCGGCCAGTACAACGTCTCCGACGGCTCCGGCGGGCATCTCGTCGAGAATCTGCCCGGCGTCGAGGCAGGGCCGAACTGGGTCCAGAAGTCCATCGACACACTGGCGCCGGGATGGGGTGCGGGCTTCATCGCCGTAGCCGTGTTCCTGTTCGGATTCACCTGCCTCCTGCTGTACTACTACGTGGCGAACTCGAACCTCCTGTTCCTGCTGAACGGGAGGAAGGGACCGGTGCCCAGGCTGATTCTCAAGGTCGGTACACTCGCGATCGTCTTCGTGGGCTCCGTGGTGAACGCCGGGATCGTCTGGGCCATCGGAGATATCGGGCTCGGAATGATTGCCTGGATCAACCTCGCCTGCCTGGTACTGCTTTTCCCGCTGGTCTACAAGGTCTACCGCGACTTCGAGCAGCAGAAGAAGAGCGGACTCGACCCGACCTTCGTCCCGAAGTCGCTCGGCATCGAAGGAGCCGACTTCTGGGAGGAGAGCACCGCCGCGACCGTGACGGCGGATCGCAAGGATTGAGAATTTCGTTCGGGGACCGTGCACTGCGTCGATGCGACGCCGTACACGGTCCCCGAACGGAAACCCGTGTGATGGCATGCTGGTCTGCCGACCCACCGACGGTTCACTGAACGTCTCCGATGTTCTTCCGCCGTCGCGGCACTACATCGGCGGAGAATTCGTCGGCGACCTGCTGCGTGCAGGCGTCCTGAACGTCGTCACCGGCCTCACCGCGCTGGGACGTACCGGCTAGCGGGTGATCGCCGGAGTGGGGGTCAGTGCGATGAGCCAGGTCGTGTAATGCTCGACGACGGTGCCTCCGAGTGTCCGGGCTGCGGCGGCAGCGCGGTCGGCCTCCTCCGAGGTCCAGTCACTGAACGTCGAGAACAGCTGGAACACTTGCCGATCGTTCAGCTCGATGTTCCATCGAAACGTGCGGACCACCTCGACCGAGAACAGGCCCGACTCAGTCAACTCCTCGGAGAGCGCCGCAACATCTTCCGGATCGGGTCCGGGACGTGGTGGTGCGCCGCGGTCCTGCACGATCCGTGCGACCCGCTCCCGGAACGGGGTGCTGGCATCGGGGTCTCCGAAGACGTTCCGCCACACCAGGAACTTTCCAACGGGGGTCAGGGCGCGGTGGATTTTCGGAAGCACGATGTCGAGATCGATCCAATGTATCGATGTGGCCGCGATTGCGATATCGAAGCCATTTTCGGGAAGCTCGGCGTCCTCGACGCGTTCGACGATGACGACCGCGTCCGGGTGTGCACGGCGAAGGCGTGCGGCGAGCCGAGGGCCGGGCTCCACCGCGGTGACGTTGAGGCCCGCGGCGAGCAGGGGACCGGTCGCCTGCCCGGTTCCCGCTCCGATGTCCAGGGCGCGGTGGCCGGGCTGGAGAACGCCGAGACCGCGAAGAGCGTCCCACAGGTCCGGCGGATACGGCGGCCGCGCCTCACCGTAGATTCCGGCGTGCGCCTCGAAGTGCATCGGGTCGACCACGCTCGAGAGTCTAGGCACCTTTCTCGGCGTCGACTGCGGGTTACTAGTTCTGGGAGCCGCTCAGCGGGGCGCGACCGGGCCGTCAGCTGAGCTCCTCGGCCAATGCCACGATGATTCCCGCGGGGCCGCGGACGTAGCAGAGCCGGTAGCTGTCCTGGTACTGCGCCACCTCGCCCACGAGTTCCGCGCCGTGGGCTCGCAGACCGGCGACAGTGGCGTCGATGTCGTCGACGGCGAACATGACACTTCGTAGGCCCAGGGTGTTCCCCAATGCGTTCTTCGGCTCGGCGCTGATCGCCGCCGGGTTATGGAATTTCGTCAGCTCGAGCCGGCCGTGGCCGTCCGGGGTCCGCATCATCGTGATGTCGACTCGGACGTCGTCGAGCCCGTTGACACGGTCCACCCACGGTCCCTCGATCTGCGCCTCACCCTCCTGCTGCATGCCGAGTTCGACAAAGAACGCAATGGCAGCCTCGAGGTCGTCGACGACGACGCTTACGTGGTCCATCCGCTGAATCGTCATAGGGTCTCCTTCTTCGTCGCGCGGCCTGTTGTGGCCGCTGTACCTGGGACGGAGCCGGCGCCACATCCTCGACACCCGGGAACGTGCCGGGCTCCCACAGAGCCGATCGGATCCGGCATCGGGTCAACTATCTCACCGACCGGAGAGTTCGGTAGACGATCCCCGGTCGGTGCGCTGTCGTCAGGGCAGGTACTGCCAGTTCAGATTTCCGTCGGTCACGGCGCGCTTCCATCCACCGCCGAACGCCGCTCCGGTCTCCAGACTGTCGGCAAGATCGGACAGCATCGCGGTGAGGGACGCCCACCGGGGCCCGGCGGTATCGGTGTCGACGTTGTCGAATTCGGTGATGCACCCGTACAGGTCTCCCGGACGGGTGTCGATGAAGAGCAGGTTGCCGTCGAGTCCGGCGAAGGGGAGAAACTCAGGCAGGTAGGTGAAGGCGGTCGTGCCTGCGGAATTGCCCCTCACGGGTGCGCCACCCATCTCTTCGTCGAGCTCTCCCCAGATGTCGAGTTCCATCTGCCGCTCCTCTACGAGGCGGTCGAGGTCGAACAGTTCGTGGGCCGGCATCAACGCCACCCAATTCTCGTGTGGAAATCCGTTGACCTGCTCGAAGAATGCAGTCAGTTCGTCCGGCCACTCGACGCCGGTGGTGTCCACGGCCCGAGTGATTTGTGCCCGGTCCGCACCGGCGATCGGTGAGGAGGTGAGGTTTGTGCGCAGCCAGTGGGCGATCCGGGTCCATTGCTCGGTGACCGCGTCGGCGGAGCCCTCCCGATGGACAGTTGAACCATGAACCGCGCCGGCAGTGTCTGTGGCGGGTGGAGGTGCCGGCTGGGTCGGAACGGTGGTGAGCATCTGGGGCACGTAGCTGTCACCGATTTTCACCGTCGTCAGTGGCAATGGGTGCTCGGTGGGCCACAGCTGCAGCAAGACAGCCACGTCACCCCGGTCGGCGTCCCGGCCGCGCGCATGGACTCGGATATGCCACAAGCCGAGCGAGACGTCATCCACCCTGGTCAGTCCTGCGATGTCCTCGATGGAGGTCTCGGTCCCCGCAGGATGCGGGATCAGTGAGAGTGGGCCCGTCACGGCGAACGTGCCTTCCTCGATCGTCTCCCAGCCGGTCATCGTGGCCGCCGGTGGTGTGGTCTGCACGCTGATGCCGATCTCCGCCGGGCCGTATGTCGCACCCGTGTAGACCACGACGAAGTCGGTCCCCAGGAAGATGAGACGACCACACGAATCGGAGCTCAGATCGCCGTTCTGGATTCCCGCGCCACCTTCCAGCGTCTGGACGAAGAGGAGCGGAACCCTGAGATCGATCGCTCGGCGCGTTTCCATCCTCGGATGATGTCATCCGGTGTGCTCAGCCGTCGAAGACGGACCGGAATTCCACTCGCGCACCGGGAATCGGTAGCTCAGTGGAGGGTGGGTCGATAGATGAGCTCCTGGATGTGACGGTCGAGCGTCCGGCTCTCGAGCAGCTCCAGGTCGAAGTCGGCCGCACCCTGGAAGATCGGGTCGTCACCCGTCTTGCCGGTGATCACCGGAAAGAGCGTCACCTGGAGGCGGTCGACGAGGCCTGCGGCCATCAGCGCTCGGTTCATCGACAGGCTGCCGTGGGAGCGCAGCGGCACGTCGGATTCCTGCTTGAGCCGGGCGACGATGTCGATGGCGTCACCGCTCACGATGGTCGCGTCCGGCCAGTCGAGAGGTCCTTCCAGCGTCGTCGAGACGACCGTTGCCGGCAGGCTCCTCATTCGCGTGACCCACGGGTCACGCACTTCGGACTCCTCGGTGCTCGATGCCAGCATTTGCGCGAATGCCCGATAGGTGTTGGCCCCGAATATCATCCGCTGCTCCGACTCGTACAAGCCGAGGCGGTGGCCCAGCAACTCAGGGCCTTGCTTGCCCCAGTATCCTCCCCAGTCGCCGCCGCTGACGCCGCCGTAGCCGTCGAGGCTGGAAAAGACATCGAAGGTGTAGGTCGCGGTCATGTCGTTCTCCTCGGGTCAGGTTTCGGTCGATACGGGTACAGACTGGGATCGACCGCGAAACTCATCGTCGTCGACTGGCCGCAGCGTTGTCGGGCTTTCGTGGCGGTGGTTCGAGGGTCGGTAGCCGTGGGTCACGCTGATGAAGTATCGGCCACAGGTCGCCCTCGACAGCCTCGCGGTGATCCCTGTCGGAGGGGCAAACTACTCTTACCAACGCGACGAGCAATAGGTCGCCACTCACCTGCTCAGACCGGTGATCTGATCACGGTCCTGATCCGCGGAGTTCCGCGGATTGGCAGGTGTGTGGCGGCCTGTTTCTCTTTGTGTGCGGAGCGGCGCGACTACGCCATCATTCTGTGCGAGACACCCGCCCAAGTCATTCGCAGTGGCTTCTCCGCCTGAAAGACCAGCTCTGAGCGCCCATGGCCTCTGCGGCGGCGTTGTCGAACAACCGCATCGTGTCGGCGACGAAGGTCCGCCGCGTCACGCCCACCATGCGCAGGGCCGTGCAGCAGCGCCGCAAGCATCCGAGCATGGTCTTGTTCTTCGGCGACGAACAGCCGCACGGCGTCCGCGTAGTCGGTGTCGCCGGCAGCGTCTGCCTTGGCCATCAGGTAGGCGCCGTCGCCGCTCTCTCCCACCTGAAACTTCTGCAGGCTCCGCCCCACGGCCGAAGGCAGTTCGCAGCCGCGTGACCAGTCGGGGTCGGATTTCGCTGCTCGCCTCGCGGCCCGGTCCGCGAAGTCGGCGGTCCAGGTCTCCGACGTGCCCATGCAGAGAGCGTAGAGCGAATCACTGCGAGCGACGACCGGTGACGGATCCATCGACGAGCGGGCGAACGCCGAGTTCGCAATGTCTGCGGCACCAGGGGGACGGACACAGGTTCGAGGGTGCAGTGCGCGGCCAGGATGGGCATGCGCGCTCGGGTGAAATCCCGATCACCGCCGCGGCCATCGCGCCGGCGCGGCGCGTCATTCCACCGGACCCGAATCCGGCTCACGGCGAGCCAGCGCGGTGTCACCTAGCAGGTCTGTACACGCAATGCATCGCCGACACCTGTGGTTCAATCGCGTCATGCGCAAGTCACTGCTGGTAGTCGCATTGATCGCGTCCTGGTCGGTTGCCGGGACTGTGCCCGCGGGGGCGGCACCGACGCAGCCGTCCTGGTCGGGGGAGTACTCGTTGAAGCGCTTCGCCGCGACGAAGACCGGTACGAGTGTGGCCGCGCGACAGTGGGAGCCCGACTTCGCTGATACGTACCGATTCGAGACGAGTTGCACGGACGACTCCTGCGTTGCCACCGTGACCGATGGGCCCACGCCGGCCAACCCGACACTGCCGCTACCGCCGCGATACACCTGGGACGGGATCAGCTGGGTCCACACCTACGACTGGGAGTGGGACTGCTACCAAGGCGAGGGCGTGCCGAAGGTGTGGGCACCAGCGCACTCGGTTGCGTACTACACACCGCAACCAGACGGGACGCTGACCGGATCCTGGCGTACCGACATCGACAGCGGTCCGTGCGAGGGTTCGGTGATCATGGACGTCGCCGCATATCCCGTCGAGCCGCCACCCGGACCATTCGGCAGCAGTTTCTAGGGCGCGGATGCGGCGGTCAGTAGATCGCGGGATTCCAGAAGTACAGTTGCGGTGCGAATACGCCGATCGGTCCCGGTCCCTTGTCCAGAGCGTCCGTGATTCCCTTCGCGATCTATTTGGTACGCAGAGGTGAATCCGTGGAAGTACCTGCAACGAATGTCGGCTCAGCGTTCGTATGCAGTGCACGGGTTGCTGCTGGTCGAAGAGCATTGGCCGGACCCGACCCGCGGTGCTGGCCTCCTTCGTTCTCGACGGCCAACACTGCTACCGCGGATGAGGTCGAGCACCGCCACTGTAGGGTCCCGGGGTTCGCGCCCGGGGCGTTCAGCCTCCTCGTTGCCGGCGATCAGCGCGGGGGCGCCCTCGGTGCCGGTTACCGCAACGAGCACCGTCATGATCAGCTCCTTCGGAGAAGGGACGGATGGTCACGAGTACTTCTCGCGGAAATCGTCTTCCAGCTCTTCGAGAGTGCGCCCGCGGGTTTCGGGGACCTGGGTGGTGAAGAGGAGCGCGAGCATGCCGAAGCCGGCGAAAATGAAGAACGTCATCGCGATGCCGATCGCAGCCACGACTGGTGGGAAGAACAGCGCGACGAGGGCATTGGCGATCCAGAGGACGAAGATGCAGATGCCGATGGCGAAGCTGCGGATTTTGAGGGGGAAGATCTCGGCGAGCATCAGCCACGCCAGGGGGCCGATGGTCGCTTGCATGGAGAAGACGAACAGGACGACGAAGATCAGGATGCAGTACGCCTTGACGGTGCCATCGGGGAGGAGCACCGCGGAGAGGCCGATGAGGAGGTGGAAGACGGTGATGAGTGCGAAGCCGACGAACAACATGGTGCGCCGGTTGACCTTGTTCATCACCTTCAGCGCGATGGAGATGCCGAGCACGCTGACCAGGCCGTTCAAGGTGTTCGCGACGATGGCCGCGTTCGAGGAGAATCCGGCGTCTGCGAGAAGCTGGGTTCCGTAGTACATCACCGAGTTGATTCCGGTGAACTGTTGGAAGATTCCGAGACCGAATCCGATCAGGATCAGGCGGCGGATCCATTTCACGGACAGGTCGGTGGGGCCACCGACCTGGGTGAGTTCTTCTTCCTCCGCGAGGGCTTCGACCTCGGCCATTTCGGCCTGAGCCTGTTCGTGGGTGCGGACCTGCTGCAGGACCGCGAGGGCGTCGCCGTGGCGGCCCTGCGAGATCAGCCATCGGGGGCTTTCGGGCATCCGCAGCATGCCGAGCAGCAGGACGACGGCCGGGGCGACGGCAACCAGCAGCATGAACCGCCATACCGCATCGTGCTCACCCCAGAGGTTGAAGATTGCGGCGTTGATGACGAAGGCAGCGAATTGACCCGAAACGATCATGAACTCGTTACGGGAGACGATGCTGCCGCGGCGCTCCGCCGGGGACATTTCGGCCAGATACACGGGAACGGTTGCCGATGCGCCGCCGACGGCGAGACCGAGGATGAATCGGAAGACCGCGAGCACCTCCCATGTGGGGGAGAGGACGCAGCCGAG
>JBCEBZ010000391.1:0-13168 GCA_039206675.1 Rhodococcus sp. (in: high G+C Gram-positive bacteria)
CTTCGAGGTAACCCACTGTCAGCCTTTCACTACGGAGGAATCGACCAGATGACCGAATTGTTCGACGAGCACGCGTCGCAGAAGCTTGCCCCTGCCGCCGGATCCGTCGTTGGCGTGCGGCAAGCCGTCCACCACCACGATGTGATCCGGTCGGGAGGCGGGTGGTAGGGCAGCGGCGAGGCGATCGGCGATCTCCACACGGTCAACTTCACAACCCGGCTTCGGGGCCAGAACCAGCAGGATCTGCGGATCCGAATTCCGAACGGGCAGCCCGACCGCACCCGCTTCCGCCACCCCGTCGACCCGGGACGCGACATCCTCGATCTGCGCCGGGAGCGTGAGCACACCGCCGCGCTCGACGGCGTCGGTTCGCCGCCCGAGAACCGTGAGGCGTCCGTGCTCGTCCAGCGAACCCACGTCGCCCCCGACGAACCAACCATCCCGGAAGGCCTCGTCCGTGGCGTCGGGCTGTCCGTAGTAGCCGGCCGACACGTGAGGTCCGCTGATCTGGATCTCCCCCACCGTGTCGATCACGGACGCTCCGAGCGAATCGACCACTCGGACTGCGCCCCCGAAGCGCGCCCACCCCACTACTCCGTCCGGGACGCTCCCGTCCTCGCGCCGTCCTATCACGCTGTACGGCGCCTCGGTCTGACCGTAGTACCCGTACAGCGCAAGATCCGGCAGACGCCGGGAAATCCGGTCTTGCAATGAAGACAACAGTGGCTCGCCACCGAGCATGGCAACACGCAGGGAGCTGAGGTCGACCCCCACATGGTCCTCGGTGGACAACAGCTCCGCGAAGAAGCTCGGAGTGACGCTGATATGGGTAATGCGCTCCCGTGGAACCGTTTTCAAGAATTGATCCGGGCCGAAGTTGTCTTCGAGCACGAGAGTGATTCCGGCCGCCAATGCCGGCGCGGCGACCGCGATGAAACCGACACCCCAGATGATCGGGCCGGTTCCCAGCGCCGCCTGCCTCAGCACAGGGACATCCGCCCACAACCCCTGGGCGATCGCGATTCCCGACGCGTGCGTGTACTGAACCGCCTTCGGCAACCCCGTCGTACCCGAGGTGAAGAACAACGCGAGCAGATCGTCTCCCCCCGCGCCGAGCGGCGGTTCCGACTCGGCGGCCGCTGCGGTGAGTTGGTCGAGGTCGACGGCATCGTGGCTGCCCGGTGAGCCACCGGTCCGGATCCAGGTCCGGACATGCCGAAGCAGAGGGCGCAGCCGGGCGATGACCCCGTCGAACTTCGCATCGTAGACGAATGTGGTGGCCCCGATCCGGGTAACGATCTGCTCGAACGTCCCTAGTGTCCAGTACGGATTCAACGCACAGAGAACAGATCCGACCTTAGTCTGGGCCAGATAGATCTCGGCCACCGAGAGCGTGGAGTCCAGGAGTGTCGCGACACGTTCTCCGGGACGGACGCCCGCCGAGAGAAGAGCGTTGGCTGCTCGGTTGACTCGGCCGTCGAGTTCGGCGTACGTCAGCTGCTCTCGTCCGCAGTACGCCAGCGCCGGCAGGAGAGGTGACCGGTTGCGCTGCGCCGAGAGAATCGCATAACCAAAGTTCGAGAAGGGGTTCTGTTCCATCGATCTCACCTCGTCGTCTCGCTCGTGCGTGTTGCGGTCACCGAAGCCGGTTCGCTGCCGGGGTATCCGCCACCCCCGTGCTGTGCGTCCAGGAGGTCGTAGTCGGGTACGAATCCGCGTCTGGGGATTGCTTCGACGAAGATGACCGACTTCGGCTTCTTGTACGACGCGACGCGATCACGCACGTGCGCAATCAGTTCCTGCTCCGATACCGACGCCGACCCGTGCCGCACCACTACCGCGACCACCGACTGGCCCCAGGTATTGTCCGGGCGGCCGATGACGGCCACCGAATCGACATCGGGGTGTCCGAGCAGTGCGCGTTCCACCTCGGCCGGATAGATGTTCTCCCCTCCGGACTTGATCATGCGCAACTTCGGGCCCACGAACGACACAGTGCCGTCGGATTCCCTCCTGCCGAGGTCACCGGTGTGGTACCAACCGTCCTGGAATCGCCTGGCATTCAGTGCAGGACGGTTGAAATACCCGTTGAACAGATGCATCCCGCGAGTGACGATCTCACCGACATCACCGGCCGGCACATCCCGTCCGTCGACATCGACGATTCGCAGCTGCATGAGCGGACTCGACCGTCCATGAGTGCCCAGCCCTCCTATACCGAGAGCGTGATATGTCAGCATGCCGCCGACCTCCGTCTGCCCGTAGCCCGCATTGGACCGGCCCCACGGGCTCCCGTCGGGGGTGATCATGTGATTCCACATCGAGCCGGCGGGGGCGAAGCGCAGACTCGACAGGTCGTACCGATCGTCCCCGTTCGCCGCGACCAACTGATCGATCATCGCGGGGAAAAGCATCGCGCCCTGGCATCGCTCCCGCTCGATCAGTTCACATGCACGTCGGGGATCGAACTGGGGAAGCACCACATTGGTCCCGCCGCACACCAGAGTGGCCACCGCGAACATCCAGGTCCCGATGTGGAACAGCGGACCACTGTCGAGGAAGACGAATCCCTCCGTGATCTGGCGTTGGACCGCGACGACCAGAGAGTGGCTGATCAGGGCGCGATGGGAGACGAGTGCGCCGTTCGGACGCCCGTCGAAGGCCGCCGTGTACAGCAGGAGGACCGGATCCTCGGCGACGATCGACTTCGACGACGGCGCCGGAGTGGACGGAAAGGATGCCAGCCACTGCTGGTACTCGTCGCCCTCGTCGTCGCTGCTGCGAAGCCACGGCGTGCGGCCGTCCCCCAGAGTGTCGTCGAGGTTTCCGACGACCTTCGGTTCGGAGACGATCAGCTTGGGCTGGAGATCGTCGACGACGAAGCGGAACTCATCCGGACTCTGCCGCCAGTTCGCCGGGCACAGTACAGCGCCCACTTTGCCGGCCGCAATCAGCAACTCGAAGACACGGTGGGAGTTTGCACCGATCCACAACACTCGATCGCCGGGTACAACCCCCTCGCCCGTCAGTGCGTTCGCCAGCCGGTCCGTCCGCTCGTCCAACTCGGCGTAGGTAATGCGCTCGTCACCGTTGACGAGTGCCACCATGTCGCCGCGGCCACGGTGGTTCTCCCGAACGATGTCGGCAAGGGAAAGCTCTGAATACACGAGGCGTGCCTTTCACAAGGAGTGGATGGTGCCGGCAACGTCAGCGGAACGCGGGAATGACTTCCTTGGCGAAGAAGGTGATCGCCTTCGCCATCTCCTCGAAGGGCATGTGACGGGTACTGCCGAAATCACACATGAGATGGTTGAAACCGAACTCCTGCAACATCGCTACCTGACCGATGACCCGCTTGGGATCTCCGATGACTTCGAGTTGCTCCCAGCGGAAATCATTGCCGACCTCGCCACCCTTGAGATAGCGACCCTCCCAGAATTCGAAGCCCTTCGCAACCTCGCCGGTCTTGGAGTCGATCGGCGCGCTCTTCTCGTTGAAGATCCGTGAGCGATCGAATGACGCCTCGAACGCCGCCTGGTCCTTCCTCGCCTGTTCGACCGTCGGCGCGAGCCATACCGACCGCGACACGACGAGGTCGCTTTCCGATGTGTCGTATCCGGATTCCGCGGCAATTCGATGCCACGTCTCGGCCGCGCCGTGGATCTTCTTGAACGGTGCCGCCGGGTCAGCGAGAATAGGCAACCCGCGCCGGGCATAGCGCTCGACTGTTTCGGGACTTACCGCCGCGACATAGATCGGGGGGTGCGGATCCTGAAGCGGCTTGGGTGTGAGGGAGACTTCGCCGCTGCGGTAGTACTGGCCTTCGTGCGTGTAGGGATCTTTCGTCCACAGTCCTGTGATCGCCTCGAGCCCCTCGTCGAATCGATCGCGAGCCTCCGCGAGACTCATTCCGAAGCCGTCGAACTCGATGCTCTGATATCCCCGGCCGAGACCCAGATCGAGCCGGCCGTTCGACAGCAGATCCAGCTGCGCAGCCTGCTCCGCAACATGGATCGGATTGTGCAGGGGCAGGACCACGACGCCGGTGCCGAGCCGGAGGTTCTCCGTTCGAGCAGCGAGATATCCCAGCATGGTGAAGATGCTGGGTACCGTTCCGTAGTCCCGGAAGTGGTGTTCGGACACCCAGAGCCCGTCGAAACCGAGCTCTTCGAGCAGGTCTGCCACGCGGAGGTTGTAGTCGTACACCTCCTTGATGCTGTTCCTCTGATCGGGGCGGTGGAACAGCAGGAACGCCGAGAACTTCATCGGTCGGTGCTCGAGAGGAGCATTCATGGTGGACAACCTTTCTTGCGCCGGCCGGCGCGGTTTCGCCGGAGAGTAGGCGCTCGACAATTCATGAGGGCAGGAACAGTGCGACGACTATCGATCGATCACCCGCGCGCCGAACTCTTCGATCGACTTCAGCAACGAGTCCCGGTCCGCGCCCGAGAACGGAACCGAAAGCCAGTCGACGCCGGCCTCGGCATAAGTTCCGACCTCCTGGCCCAACTGGTCGAACGTGTCGAGGTCCGGGCTGTCGGTCATACGCATCCCGAACGGCACGAAGCACACGTCCGGGCGATCCCTTCCCACCTCGCGCGCACTGGACCGGAGGTACTGAATGCGGCCGGCCAGGTCGTCGATCGTCTCGAGTCCCGGTGTTCTGGTGAGCTTCGCTGCTGCGGCCGGTTGCGGCATGGGCATCCACCCCTGTCCGAATTCGACGACTCGGCGAATCGCGCGTTTACTGTTCCCGCCGAACCAGATCGGGGGATGCGGGGATTGCAGGGGCGCGGGCCGCATCGTGTGCTCGACCACCGAGTAGGGAGGATCTTCGACGGTGACCGACTCCCCCGACCACGCCATCTTCATCAGTCGCAGCGCCTGATCGGTGCGCTCGCCTCGATCGTCGTACGCCAGGCCCAATGCTGCGAACTCGGATCTGAGATATCCCACCGCTGTTCCGAAGATGACCCGACCCCCGGACAATACATCGAGACTCGCCACTGCCCGTGCCGTCAGGAACGGATTGTGATACGGAAGCACGAACACATTCGTCAGCAGCCGGACCCGGGTGGTGCGGGCGGCCGCAAAGGAGAGTGCGACCATCGGATCGAGAGCCTGATGACCTCCCCTGGACAACCATTTGTCCTGTGGGAAAGGATGATCGGTGACGGACACCGCATCGAATCCCGCCTCCTCTGCGGCGAGAGCCACATCGGCGACGGCATCGGCTGTGAGGAACTCCGAGGGCCTGTCGACCTGATCGGTCGGCAGACCGAGTACATACCGCATCAGATCCTTCTTTCATCTACCCCAGCGCAGGGGGGACGACCTACTTCGGGGCGAGAACTGATCCCGGGAACGGCGCCAGCAACGTCTCACGCCAGGGTCCGTCCAGGTACTGGCGTGCACTCTTGCGCCATTCGACCAGCCTGGGATCCGCGGCGGCTTCCGCGTCGAGCCCCACCGCGGCGTCGTAGGCGCGCTGTGTCTCGAGATGACTGTCGATGTCCGTTCCCCAGAAGGTGACCACCTCGGTGTCGGAGAGCATGACCTCGTACAGCCCGACGAGCCGATGGCCGTGGTCGGCAAGGATCGGTGCCCTCTCCTCGCGCACGGCAGCGAGGTAGTCCTGCGCTGCACCGGGGCGGACCTGGGCGATCTCGTGCAGGAAGAACGGTGCCGTGTACTTTTCCGTTCGCAACTCCTGCAGATCAGGAGTCCCTCGCACCGCACCCATGGGGCGCGAGAAGGCCTTGTGCCGAAGGTTGTCGATATTGGACAGGAAGAGTTCCGGCTTCACACCGTTGTAGATCTCCAACTGCTGACGCCAACCGCCGTCCCACCCGCCGTGGCAGTCCCACAGGGTGACAGCTTTGAACTGTTCGTGACCGGTGATTCCGATCGCGTAAAACGCGCCGATCAGGTCGATCGCGCGCGACCGGACCGACTGCCCTTGCGTCAGCTCCGCGTCGGAGTTGGTGCGCTGTTCGTCTTCCTTCTTGTAGTCGACCAACCACTGGAGATACTCCCGCGGGTTCGTCGAATTCATCGGGTGGAAGTAGACCTCTTCGAGGAGGTAGATGCCGCGTGCCACTCTTCGTCCCTTCATCGAAAACAAGCAACCGCTTGCTCAATTTCTAATGTACGAGTTCACCCAGTCCGGGTCAATGCCGCCGACGGGCCTTTGACAGCCCCCGAAGTCGACTCTAGCCTTGCATGAAAACCAAGCGCTAGTTCAAACGGAGTCTAACGTGACGATCAGCGAAACGGGAAGCACCTTCACGAACCACCGAGGAAAACACTGTGCGTGACAAGACTGCCATCGTCGGCGTCGGACGGACGCCATACTTCAAGAACTCCGGCGTGAGCACACTGGAACTGGCGCTTCGGGCCATCACTGCAGCACTCGACGATGCCGGCCTCCGACTAGACGACGTCGACGGATTGATCACGCACAGCGTGGGCGACGCCGTTCCGGCATCCGCGGTAGCCCATAGCCTCGGTGTCGACGACCCCCACGTTCTCCTCGACCTCGTCGGCGGTGGCAGCATGTCGGCCGCCGCGGTCGGCGCCGCCGCCATGGCAGTGGCAAGCGGCCAGGCCGACGTCGTGGTGGTCTGGCGTGCACTGAACGCCCGCTCCGAATTCCGGATGGGCGGCACCGGACGCTCGGCGCCCACGTTGGTCGAATTCCAGTATCAGGTCCCGTACGGCCTGCTCGCGCCACCGCAACAGTTCGCGCTCGTGGCGCGGGCATACCTTACGAGATCGGGTGCAACCTCCGAGGACCTGGGTCGCGTCGCGGTCAACCAGAGGTCGCACGCGATGCGCAATCCCCTGGCGATGATGACGACACCATTGACCATGGACCAGTATCTGAATTCACCACTGGTCAGCGATCCGCTGCGTTTGTTCGATTGCTGCCTCGAAACGGACACCGCAATTGCCGTCGTCGTCACTTCAGCGGCGCGGGCACGCGATCTCCGCCGGTCACCCGTGCTCGTCAGCGCTGCTTCGACCGGGGGTGGCCATAGTTTCTTCTCTGGCAGGCGAACCGACTATTCGACGAGCGCAGCCCGCGAGATGGCGCCACGGCTCTACGCGGGCGCGGGTATAGGCCCGAAGGAGATCGACGTCGCCGAACTGTACGACGCCTTCACCCCGCTGGTGCTGATGCAGCTCGAGGACTATGAGCTTGCGCCGCGCAACGAGGCAGCCGCGTTCGTCGCCGCCGGCGAGACGACCTTCGGCGGAAGCCTTCCCGTCAACACGCACGGAGGACACTTGTCCGAGGGTTACGCACACGGTCTCAATCACGTCGCAGAAGCCGTTCTGCAACTGCGTGGAGAGGCTGGGCCACGCCAGGTCGAACACGCTCGAACCGCACTGTGCACCGGCCAGCCGGGATACGTCTCCGGCGTCACATCCGCACTGATCCTCCGAGGTGCCCGATGAACAACTCACACGGCGATCGCGACTCGACGGCCTGGTGGCAGGGGCTGGAGCAACGGAAACTGCAGGTCCAACGGTGCGAGTGCGGAGAACTCCGGTGGGCGCCCAGGGCGATGTGCAACGCGTGTGGCTCTTTCGACTGGGAGTGGTTCACGACGGACGGCAGGGGGACGGTGGTGACCTGGACCGCCACCCACCGGGCCTTCTCCCCCAGGTCCGACGTGCCGTTCGTGGTAGTTCTCGTTCGACTCGACGCGGGCGAAAACCTGCTCGTGCCCGGCGGCTGGGGCGGAGACCGGCACGGGTCCGACCTGACCGTCGGCCAGCAGGTGGTCGCCGAGTTCACCACCTCCACCCCTGGGGACGGCGATCCGGCCGCACTGATTCGCTGGACACGGAGCAACCAAGCAAACTAGCGCTTGGGTGAAAACAATGCATACTGTACCTATGGCACCGAAATCCCGAACCACCATGTCTGAACCCGCGACGCGCCCGCGACGCGGCACCCGGCGGCGGACGGAGCAGGGAGAAGCCAGCTCCCAGCGGCGCCAGGCGCTGCTGGACATCGCGGCCGACCTCTTCGCCGAGCAGGGCTTTCGCTCGACAACCGTGCGCCAGATCGGTGACGCCGCCGGGGTTCTCTCGGGAAGCCTCTACCACCATTTCGAGTCCAAAGAGGCGATCGTCGACGAGATCCTGTCCGAGTACTTCACCAGTCTCATGGCGACGTACGAGGAGATCGTCGACAAGGATGCGGAACCTGCGGTCGCACTCCGTCATCTCGTGAAGGCAGCGTTCAACTCACTGGACGAGCACCGGGCCGCCATCACGGTGATCCAGAACGAGCGCGGCTACCTCAATCAGTTCCCACGATTCGCCTACGTCGCGGAGTCCGAGGCGGAAGTGCGACGAATCTGGACCAAGGTTCTCGACGACGGCGTGGCGTCCGGGATCTTCCGAGAGGACCTCGATACCGCGATCACTTACCGCTTCCTGCGCGATTCGCTGTGGGTCGCCGTCCGGTGGTTCACCCCCTCCGGCCGCCTGTCCGCGGACGAGTTGGCAGACCAGTACACAAAGTTGGTGATGAGCGGCCTCGAGAAGCCGAGCCCCTGGGCGAATCCTGATCGACCACTGTTCTCGGGCTGACAAAGCGAAATACGATGCCGCGCGTCCGATGCTGCGGCCGACCAACCGAAGGTCGCCACTCCAGCCGAGTGGCGACCTTCGGCGTTTCCGCAGGGCCCCACCGAGGACTTCCCCTTGAAGCTACCGATGTGAGAGGCTAGCGTCTTAACCAAGCGATTGCTTGTTTACGAAGGGAATGCCGTCTCATGAACGAAATCCCCGAGTGGGGAACCGTCCCGCGGATGCTTCGCCACCGCGCGAACAACCATCCGCAGAGCATTGCCGTCCTGGACGGCGACACCACTCTCACCCTCGCCGACATTCGAGCTCTGGCGTCGAAGGTCGCGCGATCCCTCATCTCACGAGGAATCGGTGCCGGCGATCCGGTCGCGGTCTGGGCCCCGAACTGCTGGCAGTGGGTCATCACCGCCTTCGGGATCTGGGACTGCGGCGCCGTCGTCGTTCCCCTCAGCACCCGGGGAAAGGGGATCGAGACCGCAGAAGTCCTTCGTCGGACAGGATGTCGGGCACTTGTCGCCATCGACGACTTTCTCGGCACCTCGTATGTCGATCAACTCGCCACTGCCGCCGGCGGCCCCAGCTCCGACCTACCTTTCGCCAATCTCCCTGACGTGCACACCCTCGTCCTACTGGGCGGCAGCAAGCCTCTTCCCGGGACTTTCACATGGGAAGCGTTCCTCGATCTGCACGACACGGTGACCCTCGAAGCCGCGGAGAGACGTGCACTGGCCGTCGAGCCGACCGACATCTTCGAAATTCTCATGACGTCCGGCACGACCGGCCAGCCGAAGGGCGTCATGCTCAACGGCGGTCAGATACTGCGCGCCTACTGGGACTGGGCGGAAGTCTGTGGGCTGGGCGAAGGGGACCGACTGCCGGTGGTCAGCCCCTTCGCACACGGCTTCGGCATCAATGCCGGGATGATCGCGTGCGTCGAACGTCTGGCGACGATGGTCCCTGTCGCCGTCTTCGATCCAGATCGCGCACTCGACATGGTGGAGGAACTCGGTCTGACGACACTCGCCGGGCCGCCGAACCTCTTCAGTCGAATCCTCTCGGATCCCGAACTTGCCCAGAGGAACACGTCTTCGCTCCGCTGGGCGATCGTCGGTGCTGCCAGCGTTCCGGACGAACTCGTGGTCGCCCTCCAACAGCAACTCGGCTTCGAGCGAATCACCAACGCGTACGGCTTGATCGAGGGCTCGGTGGTGACGATGACCCGCCCGGGTGACCCGACAGCCGTGGTTGCGGGTTCGGCCGGTCGCGTTGTACCCGGGATGGAGATACAACTCGTCGACGCGGACGGCCAGCCGGCGTCCGTCGGCGAGCAGGGTGAGATCCACATCCGCGGCTACGGCGTGATGCAAGGGTATTGGGATGCACCGCAGCTCACCGCAGACGCCTTCGCGCCGGATGGCTGGCTCCGCACCGGGGATGTCGGTTCACTCGATACTGATGGCAACCTACGCATCGTCGGGCGCACGAAGGAAATGCTGATCGTCGGCGGCTTCAACGCCTACCCGGCCGAGATCGAGAGCCTCCTCCTGCACAACCCCAAGCTCGCACAGGCCGCAGTGCTCGGCGTACCGGACGACGCTCTCGGCGAGGTGGTGTGGGCGTTCGTCGTACCGCATGCGGGCGAAAATCCGACCGAGGAGGAGATCGTCGCGTGGGCGCGCGCGAACATGTCGAACTACAAGGCCCCGCGCCGTGTCTTCGTTCTGGATGCACTCCCGGTGACAGCCAACGGCAAGATCGCCAAGGCGTCACTGCGGGAGCGTGTCGGTCAGCTGAGAACCTCGGCCTGAACCACGAGCACACGCCCTTCCACCGGTACCAACGCAACGAGGAGCCCAAGTGGAGTTCGATGACTACCGCCAGGTCGAGAACCTGATCTACCGGTATCCCTACCTACTCGACGCCGGTCGGCTTCCCGAGATGGGGGAACTGTTCGCGCACGCCGACATCTATGTCGACGGCAGTCTCGCCGTTCGACACGACGCGAGTGCGGTCGCCGCCCTCTGGGCACGCTACGTCCGGATCTTTCCGAACGGCACTCCGAGGACGCATCATGTCGCCACGAACGTCATCATCGAGGACGACGGCCCGGATGCGATTCGCGCGCATTCCTACGTACTCGTCGTCCAGAATCCGCCGGGCGTGCCCCTCAATCCCATCACTGCCGGCGACTATCTGGACCGGTTCGTCAAGGTGGGTGGCGTCTGGCGCTTCAGCGAACGACGCGTCGGGAACGACCTGTTCGGCGACATGTCGCACCATCTCCGCGAGCCGATGAACGTTCGCGACGAGATTCGCCCCCAGCGGTGGGAGGACGTGTGATGCACGCGGGTGTCCAGATGTTTCCGTCTGCCGACTCGATCACCCCGGCCGATCTCGCGCTCAACGCCGAGCGGTGCGGGTTCGAGTCGGTGTTCTTCCCCGACCACACGCACGTGCCTCTCGGGGACGGACCACCAGGGTACTCCGGGCACGACGTCCCGGAGTTCTATCGAACCACGATGGATCCCATCGTGGCCATGACGGCGGCGGCCACGGCGTCGACCCGCATCAGGATCGGCACGGCCGTGTGCCT
This sequence comes from Rhodococcus sp. (in: high G+C Gram-positive bacteria), assembly GCA_039206675.1. Classification (GTDB taxonomy): domain Bacteria; phylum Actinomycetota; class Actinomycetes; order Mycobacteriales; family Mycobacteriaceae; genus Rhodococcus_F. The sequence continues at coordinate 11,201 of JBCEBZ010000391.1, forward strand.
GGTAGCCCAACGCGATCCGATCATCCTCGCCAAGCAGATTGCGTCGATCGACCAATTGTCGGCCGGCCGGGTGATCCTGGGTGTGGGCGCCGGCTGGAATGACGAAGAGATGCGAAATCACGGCACCGAACCGTCGACCAGATTCGGCGTTCTCCGCGAGCGGGTCGAGGCCATGAGTGCGATCTGGCAGCAGAAGGAAGCGTCGTACGAGGGAAAGCACGTCACATTCGATCGAATGTGGTCGTGGCCGAAACCTGTTCAGGTGCCACGGCCGCCCGTTCTCGTCGGGGGCGGCGGGCCGAAAGTCCTCGACCGCGTTCTCTCGTACGGTGACGGGTGGATGCCCTTTCGGGAGGGAACCGATCAGGTGAGCGATGCACTCACCGGTGCGGTCGAAGAGTTCGAGCTCGAACTCACACGACGGGTGGCCCGACTTCGGCGCCTCGCGGAAGTCGCGGGTCGTGACCGCCCGTCGGTCACGTTGTTCAACGCCTGTCCGCACAGGGCCGCGCTCGACAGATACCGAGAGATGGAAATCGACCGAGTCGTGTTCTGGCTGCCCAGTGTCGGTACCGACGATACCGTCGACACCCTGCACCGCCTCGACGCATTGTTCCGGTAGTCGAGCCTCACGTCAACGGGAAATGGCAGGACACGGATCTCCCGTTGCCCACATCGGTGAGCATCGGCTCCACCTCCGCGCAGAAGGAGGTGGCACGCGGACACCGCGTACGAAATCGGCAACCGCTGGGAGGAGAGACCACGGACGGAATCTCTCCGCGAGGCGGAGCCGATGCACGGGTGGCGTCGGGGTCGGGAATAGGTAGTGCGTCGAGGAGCATCTGGGTGTAATGGTGCTTCGGATCGTCGAATACATCAGCGACCGATCCGATCTCACACACCTTGCCGAGATACATGACCATCACGCGGTCACTGATCACCCGCACGACACTGAGATCGTGCGAGACGAAGACCAGCGTGAGTCCGTACTGATCTTTGAGATCTTCCAGAAGGTTGACGATCTGCGCCTGGACCGAGACGTCCAGCGCCGAGACGGGTTCGTCGCAGATGATCACATCGGGCTCGAGCGCGAGGGCGCGCGCGATGCTGATGCGCTGGCACTGTCCACCGGAGAACTCGCTCGGCAGCCGGTCACCCGTCAGATCCGGATCGAGACCGACCGCTTCCATCGCTCGGCGTACGCGTTCACGGACGTCGGCGACTCCCCATATGGTGAGCCCCTCTGCGACGATGTCACGGACCTTGCGCCGCGGGTTGAGTGAGGCGATCGGATCCTGCAGGATCACCTGCAAGCGCCGGCGGACAGACCTCATCTCCTTATCCGACAACGCAACGAGGTCACGCCCGTCGAACCGCACGGATCCCCGCGTCGGCCTCGGCAACTGGAGGATTGCCCGCGCGGTCGTCGATTTCCCGCATCCCGACTCCCCGACGATGCCGAGTGTCTCACCCCGGCGAACGTCGAAGCTGACGCCGGCGACCGCACGCGTGACAGAGGTTCGTCCGGTCGGAAAGTCGACCTCGAGCCCATCGACTTCGAGAAGGATATCCCGCTCGGCGGGTACGGGAACGTCTGTCGTGGTCATTGCGCAGTTCCTTCCTTGGTACGCTCTGCTGCCGCGTTCGGGTTGTGACATGCCAGGAGATGCGCATCGGCGATCGCGCGGTAGTCCGGCGGCATCGAGCAGTCACCGACAGCGTGCTCGCAGCGGGGCGCGAACCGGCACCCCGCGGGAGGGTTCACCATGTCGGGTGGCCGCCCGGCAATGGAGTGCAAGCGTGTGTGCGGGGCCGCACCGACCTGCGGAGTCGAGCGCAGCAACGCACCCGAATAGCGGTGCCCCATGTTCCGGAAGAAGGTCCCGGTCGGTGCTGATTCGACGAATCTGCCCGCGTACATCGGCGGGCTGGCGCGTGCAGCGACGGTCGGCCGCCAACACCGCGTCT
>JBCEBZ010000392.1:0-3289 GCA_039206675.1 Rhodococcus sp. (in: high G+C Gram-positive bacteria)
ACGCATGATCCTGGCTCTTCCCGATCGGGAGTGCCCGCACCGTGGCCGAGTATGTACGTACGCACGTGTAGAGGTGGAGGCGTCGCTGCGTAACCTCGTCGACGCCGCGAAGCTGGTCCGGCCTCTGACACCCAGGTCAGCGGTCGGCGAAATGCCGTGAGGACCGCGGCCGGTACGTGACGGTCGGGTAGCCGGTGACGGGATCGACGGCGACCCCCGCCCGCACCCGGTACACCTGCTCGACGAGGGCCTCGGTGATCACCTCGGCGGGGCGGCCGGCGGCGACGATGCGGCCCGCCTCCAGCACCACCACGCGGTCGCAGAACATCGCGGCCAGGTTGAGGTCGTGCAGGGCGATGTAGCTGGTGAGGGGAAGTTCGGCGACCAGCGACAGGATGTCGAGTTGATGCTGGATGTCCAGGTGGTTGGTCGGTTCGTCCAGCAGCAGTTCGTCCGGTTCCTGTGCGAGGGACCGCGCGATCTGGGCGCGCTGCCGCTCGCCGCCGGACAGGGTGTGCCACAGTCGATGCGACTTCGACGTCATGCCGGTGTGCTCGAGCGCCCGCTCGACGGCCTCCGCGTCCGCCGACTCGTCGCCGCCGAAGACCCCGCGGTGCGGAATCCGGCCGAGCCGGACCACGTCGAGCACGGTGATGTCGACCTCGGTGTCGGAATGCTGATCGACCATCGCCACCCGGCGCGCGATCTGCCGTCGCCGGAGGGTCCTGATGTCGGTGCCGTCGAGAAGGACACTGCCGGAGTCGGGTTCGGCGATCCCGCTGAGCAGTCGCAGGAGCGAGGACTTGCCCGAGCCGTTGGGGCCGAGCAGTCCGATCGTCTCGCCGACTGCGGGGTCCACGGATACCCCGTCGAGTACGAGGTGTCCGCCGCGGCTCCAGCCGAGGTTCGCGGCGCGCAGCGTCATCGGCTGGTCCGCATCCGGAAGAGGATGACCGCGAAGGCCGGGACGCCGATCAGGGCGGTGACGACGCCGACCGGGACCTCTTGCGGTGCGAACACGGTGCGCGCGATCGCGTCCACCCACACCATGAAGATGGCGCCGACCACGGCGGTGGTGGGTAGCAGCCGGCTGTGCCGGGGACCGACGAGAAACCGTGCGGCGTGCGGCAGGACCAGTCCCACGAACCCGATCGCGCCTGCGGCGCTCACCAGGGCGGCGGTGACGAGTGCGGTGACGGTGAGCAGAAGGATCCGGATCCACCGCACGGACACCCCGAGTGACGCGGCCGCGGTGTTCCCGAACGTGAACGCGTCCAGCGCGGACGACTGGGTCAGGCACAGCACCAGTCCGACGAGAGTGACTGCCCCGCACAGGGTGACGTCGGCCCAGTCGGCGCCGGAGAGTGAACCGAGCAGCCAGAACAGCACGCCGCGGGTCTGCTCGGCGTCCGCGGACGAGATCACGATGAACGACGTCAACGCCGAGAACAGCTGCGTCCCGGCCACTCCCGCGAGCACCACCCGGGACGTGCCGCCGCCCGCGCCGGCCGCGAGCAGCATCACCAGGGCGAACGAGAGCACGGCGCCCGCGAACGCACCGGCCGACAGTGACACCGCCCCGGCACCGAGACCGAGGACCACGACGAGCACCGCCCCGGTGGACGCCCCCGACGAGATGCCGAGCACGAACGGGTCGGCGAGCGGATTGCGCAGCAGCGACTGCATGATCGCCCCGCACAGCGCCAGTCCCGCACCGCAGACGGCGGCGAGGAGGGTGCGGGGCAGTCGCAGCTCCCAGACGATGCCCTCCTTGATGCGGCTGATGTCGGCGGTCCCGAATCCGAGCCGCTCGAACACGACCGCGTAGACGTCACCGACGGACAGGCTGGCGGGACCAATCGTGATGACGATGGCGATCGACGCCGCCAGCACCGCGAGGCCGCCGAGCAGGCATGCCCCGAGCAGCGGCCGGGAGTCGAACCGTGTGGCCACCACGGTCAGTTCGCCAGTCCCCACTGCTTCAGCGCGGCCGCGGTCTTCTCCACGCCGTCGATGGTGCGGATCGACGGGTTCAGGTCGGCGCCGTTGACGACGATGTACCGCTTGTCGCGGACGGCGGTGAGCCGCTGCGTGACCGGGTTCGACTCGAGGAACGCGATCTTGCTGTCGAGGGCGTCGCCGTCGATGCTGCGGCGACTCAGGTCCGCGAGGACGAGAGCGGTCGGGTCGCGGTCGAGGACGCTCTCCCAGCTGACCTGGGGCCATTCGTTGGTGGTGTCGGCGAAGATGTTGCCGGCGCCGACGGAGTCGGTGATGATGCCCGAGGATCCGCAGCAGCCCGCCATGTACGGGGTGTTGGTGTCGGCGAACCAGTACGCGAGGGATACGCCGGACGCCTCGACCTCCCGCGACGCGGCGTCGAACCGTTGCTGCAGTTCCGCGACGAACTGCTCGCCGCGGTCGCGGACGTCGAAGATGGCGGCGAGTTCGCGGATCTCCTTGTAGACGGTGTCGATGCGCAGCGGTTCGGTGCGTGCCCCGTCCGCGTTGACGCTCTCGTCCGTCTTGCCGTCGCAGTCGGTGGGCGAGAGGTAGCTGGGGACGCCGAGTTGGTCGAACTGGTTCCGGTCGGCGACACCGCCCGGTCCGAGGGTGCCGCCGAACGAGGCCGTCACGAAGTCGGGTTCGGTGTCGAGGACCACCTCGAACGACGGCTTGTTGTCGGCGAGCCGCGGAACCTTCGCGTTGTCGGCGGCCAGGTTGTCGCGGACGGGGTCGGTCCAGGTGGCGGTTCCCACCATCCGGTCGGCGAGGCCGAGGGAGAGCAGGATCTCGGTCGAGCCCTGGTTGAGCGATACCGCTCGTTGCGGCGGGGCGTCGATGGTGACGGTGTGCCCGCAGTTTTCGACGGTCATCGGGTAGGCGGAGGACTCCGACGCCGTCTCGGGCGCCGGTGCGTCCGGCGACGACGAGCAGGCGGAGACCAGCAGGGCCGAGCCGGCAGTGAGGGCGGCGAGGTGCCGCCAAGACGTGCGCATGAAGAGCGAACTCCTTCATCAGGGCCCAGTCGCGGAGCCGAGGATCGTCACAACTCGATCGACGAGTAGTCGGGCTCCGGTCCTCTCGAGGACCGCTACCGTTGCGCGTCAGCCCCGGATTCGCACCGGGTTCCCTCGCCGATCGTGGCCGTATGGACGGCCCCCGACACCATAGCCCCTGTGAGTACTTGTTAACCGCCGGCGGTTGACAAGTACTCACAGGGGGCGCTGCGCGACCCCGGTGTACTCGGACAGCGGGCGGATCAGGGCGTTGGAGTCGCCCTGCTCGA
>JBCEBZ010000393.1:0-3284 GCA_039206675.1 Rhodococcus sp. (in: high G+C Gram-positive bacteria)
ACACCACGGAGGGCTGGTCGAACGTCTTCACCGGCGAGGTCATCGGCCAGGATTCACTCGAGACGTGGTCGCGCGGGCTGGAGTTGTTCAATGCCGAACGGGCCAAACATGATTCGTCGCACTTCTATGACCTCGACTACTTCGAACTCGTCAAGGATCCGATCGCGGTGGTCGCCGACGTGTACGACACGTTCGGCATCGAGTTCACCGACGATGCCCGTGCGGCCATGGTCGCGAGCCACGCCGAGAGTCGACAGGGTCCGCGCGCGCCCAAGCACACCTACTCCCTCGCGGACTACGGGCTGACCGACGAACAGGTCAGGGAACGCTTCGCCGGTCTGTGACCGGGTCGCTCAGCCGTCGCCGGGGGAGGGGGCCGTCGACTCCTCTTCCAGGCAACCCTCGGCGACGGCGTGCCTGATGCTGTCGACGAGTTTGGGGCAGGACCGGCAGCGACTGGTGTCCCCGCCTTCGGCACGCACGTCGGCGAACGTCGCGCAGCGCTGCGTGGCCTCCGAACTCCACTGCACCGCAGTGTGTTCCGGGCCGAGCTTCTTGACCGCGACGGTGACGTGGCAGAAGCGGCAGTCGACCGGCGTCAGCCCGGCCGTGAGGTAGCGTTCCCGATCCCGGGCCGACGCCGCCCTGACCGCCGCGGCCCGCTCGGGGTCGGCCGCGAAATCCGGTGCCTTGGACCATGTTCCGCCCCCGCGCCCGGTGTCGACGGCGGGTTCGTCGTCGTCGTGACCGAGCAGGTTGAGCATCGAGCGCGCCAGCTGATCGACCGGATCACCGTCGGCGGAGCCGACAATTGGACCACCGTCGGTGGAGCCGACTGCGTCACCGTCGGCGGAGCCGACTGCGTCACCGTCGGGCGCCGAGGTCATGTGGCGGGTTGCTCCTCGGCCTCCTGCTGGCGCAGGTTCTCGGCCACCCGCAGATTCTCCTGCACCTCGACGTTCCACTTCTCGTTGGCCGCCGAGGTGTCGACCTCGATCTCGAAGCGGTCGGTCATGTCGGGCGTGACGTCGGCGACGTCGACGTAGAACTGCTGATACCACCGGCGCATCTGGTAGACCGCGCCGTCTTCCTCGACGAGCAGCGGGTTGTCGATGCGGGTCTTGTGCTTCCAGATCTCGACGTCCTGCAGGAAGCCCTTGCTGACGCCCTCGGTGAACGCCTTGGAGAGCTTGTCGGACATCTTCTCGTCCATGCCCTTGGGCTTCTCGACCATCACGCCCCACTGCAGCACGAACGAGTCCTGCGTGACGGGGTAGTGGCAGTTGATCAGGATCGACTCGGCCTTGAAGCCGCCGTAGTTGTTGTGCAGCCAGTTGATCATGAACGACGGACCGAAGTACGACGCCTCGGAGTCCAGGTGCGCCTCACCGTAGGTGGTGCCCAGGTCGTTGACGTCGGGCCGCCCGACGTTGTGCAGATACTGCGAGGCGATGTGACCTTCGAAGACGTTCTTGAAGTAGGTCGGCAAGCCGTAATGGATGTAGAAGAAGTGCGCCATGTCGGTGACGTTGTCGATGATCTCGCGGCAGTTGCTGCCCTCGATGAGCATCGTGTTCCACCGCCATTCGGTCCAGTCGTCGCTGGCGAACTCCGGAATATCAGGGATGCGCACCTCGGGTTGCGGCGGGTTGTTCTCGTGGTCGTGCCACAGGAAGAGCAGTCCGCCGCGGACATCGGTCTGCCAGGCCCGGGTCCGGGCCAGTCGCGGCGTGCGCTTGGCGTAAGGCACCAGCTTGCACTTGCCGTCTCCGCCCCACCGCCAGTCGTGGAACGGGCAGGCCACTTCGTCACCCTTGATGGTGCCCTGCGCGAGATTGCCGCCCATGTGGCGGCAGTAGCCGTCGAGGACCTTGAGGTCGCCGTGCGAATCGGCGAACACCACCAGCATGGTCCCGAAGATCTCGACGCTGTGGGGTTTTCCGTCGAGGTAGTCCTGCACGGGCCCCAGGCAGTGCCAGCCGCGTGCATAACGGTCCGGCAGGGTGCCGGTGTCGATCTCGCGGATCCCCCCGCCAGCGGTCGCCGAATCAGCTTCGGGTGCCATGACGCCTCCAGTCGTTGCTCACTTAAACGCGAGCCCGGCCCTCTCCTCGATCAGATGTGGCGCGGGCTCACGCTTCGCCCGCATCGTCGACCGGGCCGACTAGAACACGTTACAGTTTTCATCCGGGGAAGCGCAATGCAACCCCGGCTCACCTGGCTATTCGGGGTCGGCCAGCCCGGTCCGCAGCGCGATCTCCTGCATCTTGCCCACGCTGGTCACCCAGGAATCCGAGGTGGTGTCCCCGATGGCACTCTCGAACCTCAGTCGCACCAGCGTCCGGCCTTCGGTGAATGCCAGGATGGTGACCGCCTTGTCGCCCTCCAAGGAGGTGCCGGTTACGACGGTCCCGTTCGTGCCGACCGCCAACGGCCGAGGCTCCCCGGCGCCGGCTAGCCTCGGCGGATCGGCCACCACTGCGCGCAACGCGGCGGTCGCCTCCTCGGCGGACGGGTAGACGACGATCGTGTCGGTGATCGCGCGGTTGTCCTCGGCGTTGACGAAGAAGGCGCTGGCACCCGGTCGGCCGTCGGCATCCGGCGTCGACGAACGCTGGGTGAAGGTGTCCTCGTGATCGCTGAGATCGTCGGCGGTGAGCAGGTACCGGCTGTAGTCGGCGTCCTGCTCGGTCGCGTTGGGTGTGGTGGTCGTGGGGGTGAAATCCGGCAGCGTCGGCGGCTCGCTGGTGGTCGTCGATGTGGTGCCGGGTGGGGACGCTTCCTCGGCTGCGGGAGCGCATCCGCTGACCAGGAGAACGGCGGAGACCGCGACAGCGGCCACGGCGTGGATTCGATTCTTGGATGGGTGCATAGGGTTACTGATGAGAACCATCTGAACTAGAAGGTACGACGGGATGGGCTCGCGGGTACGAGACTCCATCTCCGACGGTACCGGCGCCCGTAGGAGGTCGGCAAAGCCCGCAGCTGTCGTCCCAGTCACAGCTGAAACGCTGCTGCACTACACCTTGGTGGCGGTCGCGGCCGCCCGGTCCATCTCCCAGTACGCGCGCAGCGCAGTGATCAATCCGGCATCGTTGACCCGATAGGTGAACACACCCTCGGCCGTGACCCGGAAACCCTGTGCCGTGATCACGATGTGGCCGACGTTGGCCTCCTCGTCGCCGCACGCGTAGGTCTTGTCGAAGTGGAACTCCAACTCACTTGGCGCGATGGCCATGTCGAAGAAGCGCGCGATCGCCTCCTTGCCGCGGTGCCCCTTCCCC
>JBCEBZ010000394.1:0-3259 GCA_039206675.1 Rhodococcus sp. (in: high G+C Gram-positive bacteria)
AGTACGAGGTGCAGGGCTGCATCGCGCACGGCGGCCTCGGCTGGATCTACCTGGCCATCGACCGCAACGTCAGTGACCGGTGGGTGGTCCTCAAGGGGCTGTTGCACTTCGGCGACGCCGAGGCCCAGGCCGTGGCGGTGGCCGAACGCCAGTTCCTCGCGGAGGTCGCGCATCCGAGCATCGTGAAGATCTTCAACTTCGTGGAGCACCCCCGGGCGGACGGGACCCCGATGGGCTACATCGTCATGGAGTACGTGGGCGGTCATTCGCTGCGCGACGTCCTGTCGACGCACACCAGGCCCGAACGCATGCCGGTCGAACAAGCCATCGCGTACGTGCTCGAAATCCTTCCCGCACTGGCATATCTGCACTCCACCGGTCTGGTGTACAACGACCTCAAACCCGACAACGTGATGGTCACCGAGGACGCACTGAAGCTGATCGACCTCGGTGCCGTCGCCGGGATCGAGGACTACGGGTACCTGTACGGCACGGCGGGGTATCAGGCGCCGGAGATCGTCAAGACCGGCCCGACCGTCGCGTCCGACATCTACACGGTGGGGCGCACACTCGCGGTGCTGACGCTCGACATGCCGTCCGACAAGGGCCGGTATCTCGACGGGATCCCCTCCCCCGAACAGGCGCCGCTGCTCGCGGAATACGAGTTCTTCCACCGACTCCTGTTGCGCGCCACCGACCCCGATCCGAGCAGGCGGTTCACGTCCGCCGAGGAGATGGCCGGTCAGCTCACCGCCGTACTCCGCGAGGTGCTCGCGCAGCAGACCGGCGAGGAGCATCCCGGACTGTCGACCGTGTTCAGCAAGCAGCGAACGACTTTCGGCACGGACGAGGCGGTCGAGCAGACCGACGTGTACGTCGACGGCGTCGAACGAGACCGGAACCTCGACCCGCAGTCCGTCGCGCAGGCGCTGGCGGTGCTGCTGATCGACCCGGCCGATCCCAACGCCCCACTGCTTGCCGCCGCGGTGCACAGCGAACCGCAGCAGACCCTCGATTCCATTCGGCACGCCCGCGAGAACGGTATCGAGCGGGTCGTCGGCGACCTCGACGTGTCGTTCTCCCGGGAACTGACCCTCGCCGAGATGAAGGCGCACCTCGACCTCGGGGACGCCGCGACCGCCACCACACTCCTCCGCGACCTCGAGACGGAGATGGGCGGGAACTGGCGCGTCGACTGGTACGCCGGACTCGCGACGCTGATCGACGGCGAGTACGAGACGGCGTTCTCCCGGTTCGAGTCCGTGCTGCAGGCGATGCCCGGCGAGACGGCGCCCAAACTTGCGCTGGCGGCCACCGCCGAACTGATTCTGCAGCACTGCGAAACCTCCGATTCCCACCGGTGGCGGACCTTCGCCGAGAAGTACTACCGGACGGTGTGGCGCACCGACCACAGCCTGGTGAGTGCAGCGTTCGGCCTGGCACGTCAACTCACCGAACGCGGAGATCTGCCGGGCGCCATCGCCGCCCTCGATCAGGTTCCCGCGACGTCCCGGCACTTCACCATGGCCCGGATGACGAGTGTGCTGATGCTGCTGTCCGGCAGGCCGATCGAGGAGATCGACGAGGTGGCGCTCCGGGAGGCCGCGCTCCGCGTCACCGCACTCGCACCCGAGGAGAGCCGGGCGCTGCAGATGCGCACGCTCGTGCTGGGCACCGCACTGGACTGGATGCGTGCCGGTCACACGTCGGAGACGGAACTCGAGCAGGTCCTGGGGGTGCCGTTCACCGAACGGGGACTGCGCAAGGGCGCCGAGGCAGGCCTGCGGGCACTGGCCCGCAACGCCCCCGAGCGCACCCACCGGTACACGCTGGTGGATCTCGCCAACGCCATCAGGCCCAGGAGCCTGCTGTAACGCTCAGGCCCCGATCAGCGCCACCGCCGCACGGGCGATCGCGAACTCCTCGTTCGTCGGCACGACCAGCACCTGGACGTCGGACCCGTCCGCCGAGATTCTGCGGGCGTCCCGGGAACCCGAGCGGTTGCGATCGTCGTCGACGACGATGCCGAGGCGGCCCAGCCCCGCCAGGCTGTCGCGGCGGACGTCGACGTTGTTCTCGCCGACTCCCCCGGTGAACGTGATGACGTCCACGCCGCCCAGTTCCACCAGGTAGGCGCCGATGTACTTGCGGAGCCGGTGCACGTACACGTCGTAGGCCGACGCCGCATCCTCGTCGCCCTCGCCGACGAGCGTCAGCAGCGCCCGGAAGTCGTTGACCCCGGACAGGCCCTTGAGTCCGGAGTGCCGGTTCAGCAGGTCGTCGATCTCATCGACACCCATGCCGCTGCGGTGCAGGTGCAGGATCACCCCGGGATCGACGTCGCCCGACCGCGTGCCCATGACGAGCCCCTCGAGCGGGGTCAGTCCCATGCTCGTGTCGACGGCCAGCCCCCCGCGGATCGCGGATGCCGAGGCGCCGTTCCCGAGGTGCAGCACGATCTGATTCAGCTCCGACAGGTCCCGGCCGAGGAACTCGGCCGCCAGCCCCGACACGTACTGATGCGAGGTGCCGTGGAAGCCGTACCGCCGGATGGCGTGCTCCTGCGCGACCTTCCGGTCGATCGCATACGTCGACGCCTCCGCGGGCAGGGTGTGGAAGAACGCGGTGTCGAACACGGCGACGTGCGGGATGTCCGGCAACTCCTCCCGTGCCACCTCGATCCCGATCACGTTCGCCGGGTTGTGCAGCGGCGCAAGGGTCGACAGGTCCGAGATGGCCTGCACCACCGAATCATCGATAATCGTGGGTTCGTAGAAGACGTCGCCGCCGTGGACGATGCGGTGTCCGACCGCGACGATCCCCGCCTCCCGCAGCGGGCGACCCACCTCTGCGACGATGTCCGACACCATCTTCAGTCCGGCGCGGTGGTCGGCGATGTGAACGTGGCGCTCCGCCAATCCGGTGCGGTGGTGATAGACGATGCGCCCCTCGGGTTCCCCGATCCGCTCGATGAGACCGGACGCCGCGGACTTACCGGTGTCCGGGTGGATCAGCTGGAACTTGATCGACGACGAACCGGAATTGACTACCAGTACGGACCCCTCGGTCACTGCTCTGCTCCCTGCGCCTGAATTGCCGTGATGGCCACGGTGTTCACGATGTCCTCGACCAGCGCGCCTCGCGACAGGTCGTTGACGGGTTTGTTCAGCCCCTGCAACACCGGCCCGACGGCGATGGCACCGGCGCTGCGCTGCACCGCCTTGTAGGTGTTGTTGCCGGTGTTGAGGTCGGGGAAGAT
>JBCEBZ010000395.1:0-3236 GCA_039206675.1 Rhodococcus sp. (in: high G+C Gram-positive bacteria)
GCCTGGGCCTGGGCCTGGGCCTGGGCCCGACACTAGGACGTGCATGACCTCCGCCCATGACGCCATCCCTCCGTCATCGGCCGGGACGGCCGGCACAAGACACACTCGATCCGCCGGTGCCGGGGAGCGATGCAACCGCGCGTGCGGCCGCGAGAGGAAAACTCGGAGTCTCACCCGATCGCCCAGACCCCGGATCTTCTTGACCTCACCTGCTCGCCGCTTCGCAATCACGAGACTGATCGTCTAGCGCGAACGGGGTTACGGGCCGTCGACGCGAATGGGGGGCGATGCAGTACGGGAGCGTCCCGCGGAACTCTATCTCCGGCTCCTCTTTTGGATTGCCCCTTCCCTTAGTCGGACTCCACAAGGAGGCGCTCGCGGTCGTATTGCTTGCACCGTGCCACAGCCTCATCCGCTGCCTCGTCCGAACCCCACACGTAGGCAAAGAACTCCCGATCACTGCGTGCGAGGTCATCGATGCGGGGATCGATCGCCGCCGCGTAACGCATGAACGGCACACGGGCGTGGGTATTGACTGTCTTCTTACTCATACCAAGCTGTTTCGCGATGTCGGACTGGGAAAGCCCGCGGAGAAGGGATTCTTTGACCAGTGCCTGGTCGACGTAGTTTTCGGCCAGGAATTGCAGGTGTTTCACCAGTCGCTGGGCGTCACGGCGTCTGGTGGCGAGGTCACTCACGTCGAGGCTGGTCATGCACATCAGTATGCTGGTATCTGACGTGTACTGCAATACTCCAAACGTCACCTCGTTGGTCGGCACAGGTGTCCGTTGCTGAGCCGGGTCCTTTCCCGCAAATCTCGTCTGGGGTGAGGCGGGGAGGAAAAGAAGTGACCTCGGGCTGGGTGCATGTATGGGCCACAATCCCCTCTGCCCCCGTCCGGCCGGTCCGCACGTCTCCGGCGCCGTCCAGGTATCCCGGCGGTGCAGTGCGACCGAGACTTCAGCCGGGATGCAGGTGCCCGAACTCCCAGAGATCGGCGTCCGGTTGTTCGGCGGCATCCCTGGACAGGACGTGGCCATTGCCGCTTCCCCGCTTCTTCCTGATCGCCGCGATGGGCTCGCTTAGCTCTTCGACCGCGGCCGGGGCTCCCGACCGCCCAACCCACCAGATGCCGGCACATCGTCAGTCGCAACGGCAGCACCCGGGAGCGGAGACGTCCCTGCCGTGTGGACACCAACGCCCGGTAGCTCCGCCTGAGATCTGACTCGAAGCCCGCGGATCCGGGCGGGCGGCCCATTCTGCAGCACATGCGGATCCGGCACCTCGTCCTTTGCATTTGCGAACGTCGCCGCCCATGTCGCAACTCGATTCCGCCGCCGACGCAGCGGGCAAACGGCAGCTTCAGGTCCTCGGGGACGGTGTCGAGACTGGAGTGGGTGTAGTCGGTCCCGGCCCCCTACGCCGCCATCGGCGCACCGACGAGCGTGGCCCGTTACCGTTTGTCGGTATGGCGACCACCTTCCACGGGCCGAACCCGTGGCCGCATATCACCCGCGCGATCCGCACACGCGGCGCACGCCATGCGGCGATCGCGTACCTCGGGCCGGACGCACCCGACCTACTCCCCCTGCGTGCCGGCGACATCCTGGTCGTCAACGCCTCCAAGGCTGCGATCCGTGCGCACGCCATCTCCCCCGCCGCCCTCGCCTATTACGTGGACAAGGGGGTGCGGGTGCTGTCCACGCCCACCCTGCACGCGAAGGTGATCGCGACCCACACCCGGGCGGTGATCGGGTCGGCGAACGCGTCCGAAAACTCCACCCTCGCCGACGACGCCGTGGTCATCACCGACGACCCCGAGATCATCGCCGATGTCCGGAAGTTCATCGACAGCCTCGAGGAGATCACCGAGGTCGATCAGGTGTTCCTCGACGACGCGGTCCGGGAGTGGGAGATCGGCCGTGCCGTCCCATTGCCCGGGGTCACCGGCCGCGTCCGGACCGAGACGGACTTCCTTCCCGCCCCGGTGACCCGGGTGTTCGTCAAACACGCCGTCGACTACGAACCCACCCGCACCGAGAAGCGCGTGCTGGACGAGCAGCGGGGCCGACATCGCAGCCGCGGCGGCCCAGCGGTGAAGTACCAGCTCGAATCGCTTCGCCTCGATAAGCCCGGCGGTGTGAAGCGTGGCGACGTCATCGTCTTTGTCTCCACCGACGACCAGTGGATTTTCGCGCCGGCTGTCGTGGTCTCCGACCCCATGAAGGTCCCGCGGTCCGGTGGGGCGGTTCTGTTCTTCCTCCGCCTCCGCACCGACCTGTCCCCGCTCCCCCTTCCCCGCGCAGAGGAAGCGTTGACCGCTCTCGGGCATCCGAGCTCACGGTTGCGGACCGACCACTTCGTCCGCTCCCCCAGCATGCGGGCAGCGCTGTTGGCATTGTGGGACCTCTAGACTCCCCAATCACCGAGCGGCACAGTGGTCTTCTTGGCATCAGGCCAATCTTCAGAAGAGGCGATCCGCATCCCTATTGGGAAACCGGCAGTAGCGGGTGGTCGAACAACGACGGTTGTCCAGCCTGGGTGAGTGGCGCAACATTTAACCCGGACGCTGCGCTCGGCATCCGGCCGGAGGTGCGCACGGTGGATAGGGTGAACGCGGAATGCCGGGGGATGAAGGGAAAATCATGGCCTATTTCGAGGGGCGTGTCGTCGCAATTACCGGAGCTGGGGCTGGAATTGGACGCGAACTGGCTCTGCAACTCAATCGATCGGGTGCGCATGTGGCTCTGTCGGACCTGTCGGAGTCTCAACTGCAGGCGACCACCGAATTGTGCGCACTCGGCGGCGGAGATGTCTACACCTCGGTAGTCGATGTCGCGAACCGAGCTGCGGTGCTCGCCTATTCAGCTGATGTGGCCTCACGTTTCGGCCGGGTTGACGTTCTCATCAACAATGCAGGGATTCTCTTTGCCGGCGACGTCTTGGACACGACCTTCGAGGACTACGAGCGGGTGATCGAAGTCGACTTCTGGGGAGTCGTCAACGGGACGAAAGCGTTCCTTCCACATGTAATGCGTTCGGATCGAGGGCGCATCGTCAACATTTCATCAGCCCTCGGGTTGGTGGCTGCTCCGTCGTATTCCGCTTACAGCGCAGCCAAGTTCGCTGTCCGTGGGTTCACGGAGTCGCTCCGCCAGGAAATGGATCTCGGTGGGCACCCTGTCAAGGTGATCTGTGTTCACCCCGGAGGAATACGGACGACCATCGCGCGCACG
>JBCEBZ010000396.1:0-8371 GCA_039206675.1 Rhodococcus sp. (in: high G+C Gram-positive bacteria)
CCTTCACGCCCGCGAACCAGTATTCGAACTCGCCGAAGGACGAGACGGAGAACAGGTTGGTCGCGGTCATCAGGACCATCAGCACCAGGGCGCACAACCACAGCGGGACGTCGATCCAGAACTGGATGATCTTGGCGCCCGCGATCGCCTCGAAGCCGACGACGATCACCCAGAAGTACCAGTACAGCCAGCCGACCGAGAATCCGGCCCAGTTGCCGAGTGCGGTGCGTGCATAGTCCGCGAACGAACCGGTCGACGGGTTCGCCACGGCCATCTCGGCCAGCATGCGCATGACCATGATGATCAGGATGCCGCTGGCGGCGTACGTGATGAAGGCCGCGGGGCCGGTGTCGGAGATGACGACGCCGGATCCGACGAACAGGCCGGCACCGATCACACCGCCGATGGCGATCATCGTCAGCTGTCGCTGGCTGAGTGCCTTCTTCAGTTCCGGCGCGCTGCTCATGACCGACCGGTCCGGATCGAAGCAGCGTGCCGCGGGGGTTGGTCGCGTAATTCGGCGATGGACATGGGGGCTCCCTTTCGTCGTTCTCCGCAAGACCGGGACTTCAGAAGGCACGTGACGCACCTCATACGAAGCTCTCTGCAACTAAAGACGATCACCACACCCGTGTGATCAGCGGATCGAACGAAAATCCTCGCAATTACTTGGCCGATCGAACGTATCGCTCAAATGGGCTCGGTTTCGTCGGCGACGATCCGTCGGCGTTCTCCACCAGACCGGACGGGTGTTGGTGGCCGCATCGCGGAAGCACCGGCGGCTGCGAGTACCAGGAGCGCGAGAACGACGATCATGGCGCCTCGGAGCGTGAACTGCTCGCCCAGGAATCCCAGCAGGGGCGGACCGATGAGGAGCGCGGAGGTTCCGGCGGTGGCCACCGCGCTCACGGCCGCGGACCGATCCCCGGGGCCGTCACCGGCCGCGGAGATCGCCAGCGGAAATCCGAGGGCGGTGCCGAGCCCCCACAGCACGACGGAGATACCGGCGGATACCGCGCCGGGGGAGAAGATGACGACGGCGAGGCCGCCGGCACCGAGAAGTGCGCTGAGCCGGACGACGGCTGCGCGGTCGAACCGTGCCAGGACGATCGGTCCCGCGAAGCGTCCCGCTGCCATCGAGGCGGCGAACACGGCATAGACCACCGAGCCGGCGACCGGGTCGACGCCGTGTCCGTCCACCATCAGCAGCGGCAGCCAGTCGGTGGCGGCGCCCTCGGCGAGTGCCATCGCCAGCACCGTCAGGCAGAGCACGACGATGCGTCCCTCGCGCAGCGGATTCGCGTCGGTGCGGGCCCGGCCCCGACGTCGCGCACGCCGATGCCGGGATATGCCGTAGCCCTGGGGAATGGCGCGCACGGCCACGACGGCCGGTGCACAGACAAGAGCAACGACGAGCAGGTGCACGGTGACGGAGTAGTTCAGCAGGCCGAGGGTGATGCCGACGACGGCCCCGATGGCCGCACCGAGGCTGAAGCAGCCGTGCAGGGTCGGCAGTACCGGCCTGTCGAGGATGCGTTCTATCTCCGCGCCGTCGACGTTGAGGGCAATTTCGTTCGCTCCCATGCCCAGGCCGAAGAGCGCGAGACCGGTGAACACGACCGAGGAGATCCCGATCGCGGCCGCGACTCCGACCGTCGCGACGCCGGCGATCATCGCGATCGTGCCCATCAGGGTGACCGCGCGAGTTCCCCATCGGCGTACCAGCATGCGGGAGAGAAAGATTCCGGTCATCGAACCTATCGACATGCCGACCAGGACGATGCCCATCTCGGCAGTGGAGGCGTCGAGACGATCGCGAATCGCGGGAGTGCGGGTGACCCAGGACGCCAACACGACGCCGGGTAGGCAGTACAGCAGAAAGAGCGCACGACGACGCTGGTAGGTGACGGTGTCCACGGGTGATTACTGCTGACCCGTCGAGATCATGACGTGTTTGGTGCGGGAGAAGTCCTCGAGGGCGAAGATCGACATCTCGCGTCCGTGACCGGAGGCTCCGAACCCGCCCCAGGGCATTTCGTTGGCCAGGACGAGGTGGCCGTTCACCCACACCGTCCCGAAGTCCAGGGCGCTGGAGACACGCAGGGCGCGACCGACGTTCTCGGTCCACACGGAGGCGGCGAGCCCGTACGCCACGTCGTTGGCGCGGCCGATGGCGTCGGCCTCGTCGGCGAAGGTCTGGACGGTGACGACGGGGCCGAAGATCTCTTCCGTGGCGATCTCGCTTCCGTCCGGGACGTCGGTGACGATGGTCGGCGGGTAGAAGTATCCCGGCCCGTCGGGGGCGTCACCGCCGAGGGCGACGGTGGCGCCGTCCTGCCGGGCGCGGTCGACCATGCCGGCGACGGCGTCGCGCTGCCGGCCGCTGACCAGGGGGCCCATCTCCACCTCCTCGCCGTCACCGGCGGACCCCACGCGGATCGTCGACACGGCGGCGACCAGCCGCTCGACGAGTTCGTCCCGGATGGATTCGGCGCAGAGGATGCGGGTGGCCGCGCCGCATTCCTGCCCCGAGTTCCAGAACCCGGCCATCCGCACGCCGTCGGTGACCCTGGTGAGATCCGCGTCGTCGAACACCACGACCGGGGCCTTGCCGCCCAGCTCGAGGTGGGTCGGTTTGAGGGTGTCCGCGGACTGGGAGACAACCGCCTTGCCGCTGGCGGCGCTGCCGGTCAACGAGATCAGATCGATGTCCGAGTGCTGGGACAGCGCCGAGCCGACCTCGCTGCCGGTGCCCAGGACGATGTTGAGCACGCCCGCGGGAACGATGTCGGCGATCAAGTCCATGAACAGCAGCGTGGTCAACGGGGTGAGCTCCGACGGCTTGAGCACCATCGTGTTCCCCATGGCGAGTGCGGGCGCGATCTTCCAGGACGCGGTCAGCAACGGATAGTTCCAGGGTGTGACCGCACCGACCACGCCCACCGGTTCGCGGCGGATCAGCGACAGGTACCCCTTGGTGTATTCCTCGGACGCGGGCGACTGGAGTGCGCGTGCAGCCCCGGCGAGGAAGCGGAATGCTTCTGCCACGCCCGGGATTTCGTCCCGGGAGACGGCGAGAGGTTTGCCGGCATTGAGTGATTCCAGAGCGGCGAGGCGCTCGACGTTCGCATCGACGACGTCGGCGATCGCGGTCAGTACCTTGGCCCGGTCGCCGGAGGGCGTGGCCCGCCACGCCGGCAGCGCCGCGCGGGCGGCGGCTACCGCGCGGTCGACGTCGGAGGTGGTGCCGCGTGGGATGGCGGCGATGACCTCCTCGGTGGCCGGGTCCAGGACGTCGAGGGTGCCCGATTCGCCCGGGGACTCGACGCGGCCGTCGATCACGTGGCCGAGTGTCCGCCGCTCGAGGTCTTCGCGCGTGCGAAGGAGAATCTTGGCGCTGTCGGTGGGGCTGTTCATCGTTCACTTCCTTGGCTTCTGGGGTCTGTTCGGATGTCCGCGCGGCGGAGGAGGGACGAATCTCCAGGGTGTCCATATTGTGAGACGCGAGCACGTCGCCTGGTGTCATCCTGCCGTATCTACCGAGGTGAAAGCAACAGGCTATGTCTTCACGCAAAAATCACGCAATAAATAATAAGAGTGAATTCTGTATTGACTAGGCAGTTGGAGGTGGCCTACCGTCGAAGCCACACGAGGAGGTAAGTACGTGAATTCTCTGAGCGACGACGTCGCCGATGTCGTCATCGTCGGTGGCGGTCCGTCGGGTGCGGTCACCGCCCACACGCTCGCCCGCCGCGGCTTCAAGGTGGTGTGCCTCGAGCAGGGCGACTGGGTCAGTCCCGTCGACTATCCGGGTAACAAGCCCGAGTTCGAGCTGTTGCTGCAGAAGCAGTGGAGCTGGAATCCGAACACACGGGGCCGGCCGGCCGACTACCCGATGAATCTCGACGACACCGACGTCGTCCCCATCATGTTCGCCGGGGTCGGCGGGTCGAGCCTGCTGTACGGCGCCATGTGGATGCGCCTGCTACCGTCCGACTTTCGCGTCAAGACGCTCGACGGAATCTGCGACGACTGGCCGATCGACTACTGGGACCTCGAGCCGTACTACAACCGGGTCGACAAATTCCTCGGCGTCGCCGGGCTCGGCGGGGATCCCGCCTTCCCGGATCAGGACTTCGACATGCCCCCGCACCCGATGGGCAAGGGCGGCGTCGTCGCCGCCCGCGGGATGAACAAACTCGGCTGGCACTGGTGGCCCGGCACCAACGCCATCCCCACGTTCAATCACAAGCATCTGGTGCAGTGTGTGCGGTGGGGCGTGTGCGAGACCGGATGTCCCGCAGGCGCAAAGGCGTCGTTCGACATCGGCTACTGGCCCCACGCCATCGACGCCGGCGCGAAACTGGTCACCGGCGCCCGCGTTCATCAGGTCGCGGTCGACTCCGAGGGCCGGGCCAACGCTGTGGTCTGGGTCGACCGGGAGGGTCGCGAACACCGCCAGCGCACCAACGCGGTCGTGATGGCCGCCAACGGTATCGGCACCTCTCGCCTGCTGCTGCTGTCGGCGTCGGACCGGCACCCCGACGGCCTCGCCAACTCGTCCGGGCTGGTGGGCAAGAACCTGATGCTGCATCCGAACAACGCGGCCATCGGCCTCTACGACGAGGACGTCGAGTCGTGGAAGGGTCCCGCCGGTCAGTTGCTCTACTCGCTCGAGTTCTACGAGACCGACCTCGCGCGGGGGTTCTACCGAGGATCGAAGTCCAATCTGATGCCGCTGCCGGGTGTCCAGCACATCCTGGAGATGTTCGACGACCATCCGTTCGACCAGCGCTGGGGTGACGCCGTCCACGACCTCGACAAGTTCGCCGGCCATGCCCTCAACTGGGCAGGCAACATCGAGGATCTGCCCGAGGAACGGAACCGGGTCACCCTCGATTCGGTACTCACCGACAGCGACGGACTTCCCGCGCCCAAGATCGATTACCGCATCAGCGAGAACACGCAGAAGAACCTCGATTTCGCCCTCGCCCGGCAGCGAGAGATGCACGAAGCGGCCGGGGCAGCGCACATCTTCACGCGCGACCTCTGGCGGGAGGCGCCGGGGCACATCCTCGGCACCGCTCGGATGGGCAACGACCCGGCCACCTCGGTGGTCGACAAGTTCGGACGCAGTCACGACGTGCCCAACCTGTTCATCGTCGACGGCAGTGTCATGGTCACCAGTGGCGCGATGAATCCGACCGCCACCATCGCGGCGATGGCGTTGCGGACCGCCGAGCACATCGCCGACACCGCCGCAGTGCAGGCGGTGCCGGCATGAGCACGCTGGAACTGCATGCAGACGACGTCGAACGGTGCACCCGGCTGGCCGAAGTCCTGATTCCCGGTACCGAGACCATGCCGAGCGTGCGCAGTCTGCCCTCGTTCGAGGGACTGCTCCGCACCGCGGTGAGAGCTTGTGGGTACGAGGACAAGTCGATTCAGCGCGCCATCGAATCGCTGCCGTCCGACATCCGCTGGGACAGCGTCGAGAAGCACGCGAGCGAGAACCCGGAGGAATTTCACCTCTGTGCCGTGCTCGTCAGTGCCGCGTATTACATGGCGCCGCAAGTGCTGGCCGGTCTGTCGTACCCGGTCAACCGCCGCCACCCCGCGAAGGCCGACGAGTTCGCGGAGGAATTCAGCACCGGCATCCTCGACCCCGTCATGGAGCGCGAGAAGTTATTTCGTGACCCCCGCGGGCACTGACACCCCCCCATTTCCGAAGGACACATCATGACGGACGACACGCACCCGTTGCGCAGCGTGAACTGGACCCAGATGACGGGGATCAACGGGTTCCTGCAACGCGCGGCACTCAAGTCGCAGGGACTGCGGGAGCAGGACTACGCCAAACCCATCATCGGCATCTGCAACAACACCAGCGATTACAACCGCTGTCACACCCATTTCGACGGCATGGTCACCGCGGTGAAGGAGGCGATCCTGCAGGCGGGAGGTCTGCCCCGCGTCTTCAACACCATGACCATGGGCGCGGACACCGCCCGGCCGATCGGGGTGTCCTTCATGCACCGCAACCTGCTGGCCATGGAGATCGAGCAGACCGCCACCACCTACGCGATGGACGGACTGGTGCTCCTCGGCGCGTGCGACGAGACGATCCCCGCGATGCTGATGGCCGCGGGCTCCCTGGACCTGCCCGCCGTCATCCTGCCCGGTGGTCCCTCGTTCAGCGGCTTCTGGCGCGGTCGCGATGTCGGATCCGGGTCGGACATGCACAAGGCGTTCGATGCCCTCGATCGCGGCGAGATCGACGAATGCGCCCTCAACTGCCTCGAGTCGTCGCTCGAACGCACCCCCGGTCACTGCAGCACCATGGGCACCGCCGCGACGATGACCACCATCGCCGAGGCCCTCGGCATGGCGCCGGCAGGCAGTTCCGCGATTCCCGCCGTGGATTCGCGGCGGCTGGCGATGTGCCGCGACGTCGGGGAGCACATCATGCGGCTGGTCGCCGACGACGTCCGACCCTCACAGATCATGACCGCCGACGCCTTCGACAATGCCATCCGGGCACTCGCAACCGTCGACGGCTCCAGCAACGCGGTGATTCACCTGCTGGCGATCGCCGGTCGCCTCGACGTCGATCTGCGCCTCGAGCGATTCGACGAGATCTCCGCCGACACGCCGGTACTGCTGAACCTGAAGCCCTCCGGCGAGTTCTACATGAACGACTTCTTCAACGCCGGCGGCGTACCCGCCCTGCTCGACGCGCTCGGCCCCCTGATTCACCGCGACGTCCTCACCGTCACCGGTGAAAAGCTGGGCGAAGCGATCAAGGATGCCGAGATCACCGACTCCCGCGTCATCGGAACACTGGAGAACCCGGTGGCCGCGCCACGCGGATTCGCCGTGGTGCGCGGAAACATCGCCCCCGACGGGGCCATCGTCCGCACCGGCGTCGCCACCCCCGAACTCCTCGTGCACCGTGGCCGCGCGGTGGTGTTCGAGAGCAACGAAGAATTGCAGGAGAAGCTGTACCACCCCGACTTCGACATCCGTGCCGACGACGTCATCGTCCTGCGCGGCCAGGGCCCGCGAGGTGCCGTCGGCATGCCCGAGTACGGCCGCATCCCGGTGCCGGGCAAGCTGCTCCGCCAGGGAGTCACCGACATGGTGCGGATCTCCGACAACCGGATGGGCGGCACCGTCAAGGCGACCGCCGTCCTGCACGTCGCCCCCGAATCCGCGGTGGGCGGCCCGTTGGGGCTCGTCCGCACCGGCGACATCATCAACCTCGACGTCCCCCGTCGGCGAGTCGACGTCGAGGTCTCCGACGCGGATCTCGAGGCCCGCCGCGCCGCGCTGAGCGCCCCGGCCCCGAAGGTGCCCGAGCGCGGGTTCGCCCGTCTGTATGCGCAGACCGTCACTCAGACCGACACCGGATGCGACTTCGACTTTCTCTGTCGCGCCCGTCAGACCATCCACCAGCTCGATGAGGAGATCACCCAGTGAGCGCATCCACCGCGTGGCCGACCGGCCTGCTGCCCGCACTCGTCACCCCGCTGCACGACGACGAACTCGACGTTCCCGCACTCGGGCGGCTCATCGACCGTCACGTCGATGCCGGGGTGTCCGGTCTCGTGATCGGCGGCGGCACCGGGGAATTCGGTGCCCTGTCGCTGGGCGAGCGGCGCACCCTCGCCGAGGAAACGATACGACTGGTCGCCGGCCGGCTACCGGTGGTCGTCCAGACCGGCGCCCTGGCCACCCGCGACACCATTGCGCTGAGCCGGCACGCCCAGCAGATCGGGGCGTTCGGGCTGCTGGTCGCGTCCCCGTTCGGGGAACCGATCAACTGGGCCGAGCGCTTCCGGTTCTACGAACACGTCACCGCCAGTGTGGATCTGCCGATCATGATCTACAACACGCCCCCGGCGGGCATCCTCACCGTCGAGGAGGTACGACAGCTCGCGGCACTGCCGCACGTCAGCGCCATCAAGGACAGCTCGGGCGACACAACCTTGCTGGGTGATCTGCTGCTGCCGTCCTCCGGCGGACTGGACGTCTTCGTCGGGCTGGATTCCTTCCTGCCCCACGCGATCGCCGGCGGCGCCAACGGAGCCGTCTTCGGGGCCGCGAGCTTCATTCCCGACGTGATCGTGCGGACGATCGACCGGCTCCGTACCGCACCGAACGAGGAACGGACTCGGCAGTTGTGGCGCGAGTTGCGGTCCTTCCTCCGCTTCATGGAGGAGTCGCCCAACTACGTGGCGCTGTGCAAAGCCGGATGTGCCCTCGAGGGTCTCGAGGTGGGCGACGTGCGCGCGCCGTATCTGATGCCGTCCGAGACGGAAATCAAGGAGCTTGCCGAGCGGCTCACCACGCTGCGGTCCGTCTTCGGAGC
>JBCEBZ010000396.1:8471-12867 GCA_039206675.1 Rhodococcus sp. (in: high G+C Gram-positive bacteria)
CATGAACAACTCGACGACACCGCTTGCCGCACCGCCTTTCGTCACCGCGGGACCCTGGATCGTCCTGTCCGGCCAGGTCGGCGTGGATGCGGACTGGCGACCGGTCACCGGCGGTGTACAGGACGAGATGCACGCCGCCTTCGCCAACGTACGCACGCACTTGGCGGCCGCGGGCGCGGCCATGTCCGACATCGTCAAGGTCACCTGCTACCTGTCCGATCTCAGCTTCTTCCCGGATTACAACCAGGTGTGGTCCGAGGTCTTCGGCACGCAGCCACCCGCCCGCACGACATTCCAGGTGGGGCTGCATCCGCCGTTCCGGGTCGAACTGGACGTGACCGCATATCGCCCGGTGACTCGTTAGGCGATTTCCGGTACGGGATCGGGCAGGGCCGCCGACGCATTCGTCCGGGAGTGGTTCGTCATCACGGACCAGCCGAGGCAGTTGAGCGGTACCACCCGATCGCTCGGCGCCGTCTTCACCACGTCGCCGACGTTGTAGCCCGCCGAATTCGAGATCACGACGCGGTTCTCGGCGTTGAGGAGCACGCAGGTCTCCTCGATCGCGGCCAGCCACGACGAAAAACGGTGTTCGAGATCGGCGACGAGGACGTCCACGGCAGCGACCCCGAGGAACCGGTCGTGGTGGACGATCGGTGCCGAGATGGTGATCGCGTAATCGTTCACTCCGCCGTAGTCCACATAGGGTCCGGCGGCCCACTCCTCGAGGTGCTCGCGGGGATGCGCCATGTACTCCCGCGCCTCGTAGTCGTAGAAGTTCTCGTCGTCCGGGTCCATCACGTGCGAGGTGTCTTCCACCAACTCCTGTCCGGAGGGCCGCCACCAGTTGATCCAGTACGGGTGTTCGGGCACGACACCGACATCCGCGTTGATGCCGAGCCCCTGGACGTAGGACGGCACGTCTTCGAACAACACCATGATCGACAACGAGATCCGAGCGCGGATCTTCCGTTCGTCCGTGCCCTCGCCGAGGATGGGCGCGGCGGTCGCCGCCAACGTGCGGAGCTGATCGACGAGCCCCTCCGTGAAGGTGCCGATCTCCGTTGCCAGTGATTGTGCATCCTTCGCCCCGGTTTCCGCCGGGCTGGCCGACTGCCGGGCGGCGATGATGTCCAGCCGCAGACGGGCCAGTTCCTCGACGAGATTGATCGAGTGTCTCGCCGCCGACGCGCTCGCCCGTTCGACGTTCTGGGCGCGCACCTCGTCGACGACGGCCCGCAGCTCGGCGGCATTCAGCCGCCGCTTCTCGTCGGTGTCGAGTACGAGCCCGAACAGCCAGTCGAGCTCCTCGTGCATGACGAATTCGGCCTTGTTCAGACGCATCGACTGCCCGGCGGCCGCGAGTACGAGATGAAATCGTCCGTGCGCGCGGCGGGCCTGCTCGGCGGTGTGCGCTGCGGCCACCTGATCGGCGTAGCCGGCAAGCCGGGCGACGTCGGCTGCCGACGCCCGGCGTGCGGCGAAGCCGGCCGACTGTGTCACGAGCATCTGGCGCCAGTCGCCGAGATCGCGGAGCTCGGTGAACGACATGCGGGCGAGCTCGTCGCGGGCGAGCGAGGCGATTTCCTTGGGATGCTTGACGAAGCTGCCGCCGTATTTGCCGGCGCGGGTCTCGATCAGGTCTTCGGTGCGCAGTACTCCGAGCGCCTCTCGCAACGTGGAGGACGAGATGCCGAAGCTCTTCGCCAGTTCCGCTTCCTTCGGCAGTTTCTGCCCGTCCTTGAGCAGGCCGAGTCCGATGGCCGCTCGAATTCTCCGCACGACCGTGTCGGACAGGTCCGATGACGGCATGTTGCCGAAGAGCATGTCCGCAACGGCGAAAGGCACTTGTTCCCCCTGAGTCGAATGGGCGTCGAGAAACATGGTTGCACGCACGAAGATCGGCCACTCCGTCCACTCGACACCACGGACACGAGGACGGAGCGCGAATCCGACCCTCAGTACTCGATGGGTTGATCCGAGATCAAGACGGTGACGTCGTGGAAGTCCTCCGAATGCTCAAATGTCACCTCCATGCCTTCCTTCAGGTAGCAGCAATCGCCGACGCCGAGGTCGAAGGGGTCCTCGCCCTCGACCGTGATCCGGGTGCTCCCCGCGACCACGTAGATGAACTCGTCGAAGGGCATCTTCATGGTGTGTCGGCCCGACTCGCGGAAGCTGCCCGCCAGCCGGCGTCCGTCTTCCGACTTGTAGAGGATCGCCTCGTGCCCGCCCAGTTCGGGCAGCGGAGTCCAGTCGGTGGTGTGCACGTTGAAGCGGGGGACCGTGGCGTTCTCGGACAAGGGTGCTCTCCTGGGTCGCGTGTGCTCGTCGGGAGGGAACCCAACGAGATCGAATCTAAATATTTACAACAGCGTATGAGTGCGAAATCGGCGCGTCAACCCCTGTCGATGTCGAGTTCTGCGCCCACCACCTGTGGACACGTGGAGTGTCGCCCCGCTCGCCCGGGTCGATGTGGCGTCCTGGGAGCCACCCTCTGCAAAATTCGAGATTTAAATAATAAATATCAACTTAGTTATTGACGGGGGTCGAGAAGGGGCCTACCGTCATCCGCAGAACGAGTCGCGGATCACATTCGGAGGAGGCGGCCCCGGAGGCCGCGCCACCGGCGCCACCGCCGCAACTCGCCCCCCGCATCCCACCACTGCCATCCACTCTGGAGTGTGTCGACAGATGAATGAACTATCCACCGCCGCGAAGGGAGCCGATCCCGTGCCGGTCACCGGGTCGGATCAGCCCGACCGCCTACCCCGCACGCTGAACGCCGTCACTCTCGGCTTCATCTTCGTCGCCTTCAACGCGCCGCTCGCGGTGCTGGCGGGGTGGCTGCAACCGGTCATCGCCTTCGGAAACGGCATCGGCGCTCCGGTCGCGTTCCTCGCAGCCGGCGGTCTCTTCCTGCTGTTCCAGGTCGGCACACTCACCATGAGCCGCCACATGAAGACCCCGGGCGCGTTCTACTGTTACGTCGCCGAAGGCATCGGAAAACCGGCAGCCTTGGCGGGATCGCTGCTCGCCACGTTCGCGTACCTGTCGTTGGCGGTCGCAGGCTACGTCTACTTCGGCCTGATCAGCCAGAATCTCGCGCAGCAACTGATCGGTACGACGCTGCTGCCGT
Organism: Rhodococcus sp. (in: high G+C Gram-positive bacteria); assembly: GCA_039206675.1. Lineage (GTDB taxonomy): Bacteria > Actinomycetota > Actinomycetes > Mycobacteriales > Mycobacteriaceae > Rhodococcus_F. The sequence goes on from JBCEBZ010000396.1 coordinate 11,611, forward strand.
GGCAGGTGTGGGGACTCGTCGGCTTCGCCATCGTCACGCTGCTGAACTTGCTGCGCGTCGACCTGTCCGCAAAGGCGGTGGCCGTCGGCGTGGTCCTCGAGATCATCATCGTCGCGGCCTATCAGGCGCTCGTGATGTTCAAGGGCGGCCCGGAGGGATACTCACCGCAGTCCTTTGCGCCGTCGGAATTCCTCTCCGGGAGTCCGGGCCTGGCCGTGCTGTTCGCCTTGACCACGATGATCGGCCTCGAGTCGATGGCGGTTTTCCGCGAGGAGGCTCGCAATCCCGAGAAGACCGTGCCCCGCGCCGCGTACGGCGCCATCACCTTCACGACCCTCTTCTTCGCGCTGGCGGCCTGGGCGTACATCATCGCGGTCGGTCCGTCCCAGGTCGTCGAGGACGCCCGCACCGCACCCGTCGACTCGTTCTTCGGCACCGTGGAAACGTATATGGGAGGGTTCGTCCCGACCTTGGTGTCCGTCCTGCTGGTCACCAGCCAACTCGCGGCGGCGAACTCCGTGCAGGGCGCGTCCGTGCGGTACATGTACACCCTCGGCCACGACCGCGTTCTCCCGGCCGCGCTGGGACGGGTTCACCCCAAGCTCGGATCCCCGTACATCGCGACCCTGGCCAGCATCGGTGTCTGCCTCGCCGTCTACCTCACGACCATCGCGTCGACGAGGGACGCCGTCCTCATCTACGGCGCCGCCGGAGGTTTCGGAACGATCTGCATGCTGCCACTGCTCCTGGGCACCTGCGCCGCCGTGATCCTCTTCTTCCGGAAGAATCCCGGCCACCGCGAGAACGTATGGCGCACATGGCTGGCACCCGTCCTCGCCTTCGCCGGACTCGGGGCGGTCCTGTACTTCGCCCTGACGAATCTCGACCTGATGCTCGGCAGTTCGGTCATCGGAACCGCGTGCGCGATAGCACTGATCGTCATCATCACAGTCGGTCTCACCCTCGGATACTGGTTCAAGAAACAGCGGCCGGATGTGTACCGACGAATCGGAAGGCAAGTCGACTGAATAAAGTGTCAGCGATGCCTTCAGGCTTCCCGCCGTGGATGGGGCCGGGTCAGACGGCACCGAGCGTTCTCGCCGCGCCGCGCAGACCATCAACCGTCACCGCCGCCGTCAGAAGGCGTCTCCGGAGATATCCTGACTGAGGGCCATCGCAGATGCCCGGCTGCAGAGCATTGCGATGCTCGACGCACAGTGTGAAACGCAGGCGCATGGACGAATTCGATCGGAACGA
>JBCEBZ010000397.1:0-3226 GCA_039206675.1 Rhodococcus sp. (in: high G+C Gram-positive bacteria)
AGATCGCCTCGGTGCTGCCTCGTAGTTTCGATACGCTGAATGCGCGGAGCTGTGCAACTGGTCGGTGATGCGGGATGACAGTGTGAGCGAGGTACACGATGCGACAGGACCGGTGCACCGGGTCGGGTGAGCCGGCGTAGCCGATGTCGGACACCGATCCGTTCGAGACCCAGCGCGACGTGGTGGTACCGCTCGCGGTGGAGCTGGATGCCGCCGGATTCGAAAACGCCGAAGAAATCGGACGCGGCGGATTCGGGGTCGTCTTCCGCTGCCGCGAGTCGGAACTTGATCGCACGGTGGCGGTGAAGGTTCTCCTCGCTCACTCCGACGAAGACAACAGGGAGCGATTCTTCCGCGAGCAGCGGGCGATGGGCCGGCTGACCGGGCATCCACACATCGTTACCGCCCTTCATACCGGCACGACCGGCAGCGGACGTCCGTATCTCGTCATGCCCTACCACCGGCAGGATTCGCTGGATGCGATGATCCGCAAGCAAGGCCCGCTCTCGGTGGAACAGGGGTTGACGCTCGGCATCAAACTCGCCGGCGCCCTGGCGACCGCGCATCGATTCGGCATCGTGCACCGCGACATCAAACCCACCAACATTCTGCTGACCGACTACGGGGAGCCGGCGCTCACCGACTTCGGTATCGCCCACGTCTCGGGAGCATTCGAGACCGCCACCGGCGTCATCACGGGCTCGCCCGCGTACACCGCTCCCGAGGTACTCGCCGGCCGCGCGCCCACTCCGCTGTCCGACGTCTACGGTCTCGGCGCGACGTTGTTCTCGGCGGTGACCGGGCATGCCGCCTTCGAACGACGCAGCGGAGAGCAACTGGTAGCTCAATTCCTGCGCATCACGACCGCGCCGATACCAGACCTGCGCCAGCATGGCATCCCCGACGACGTCAGCTCGGTCATCGAACGGGCGATGTCCGCCGATCCGCAGGATCGCCCGTCGGCGGTCGAATTCGGTGAGGAGTTGCAGCAGATCGAGGCGCATCACGGATTCGCGACGACCGACATGGTCTTGTATCCGGACGAGCACACTGCACCTGGCCTGCACACGAGGCCGCGGCAGCCGGGACCGCGAGCCGCTCCCCCAACCAACGCCACGAACGGGAATCTGCCGGCAGAATTGACCAGTTTCGTCGGCCGACGTCACGAGCTCACCGCGGCCGGGAACCTGTTACGCAAATTCCGTCTGGTCACACTGACCGGAATCGGCGGGACCGGCAAGACCCGGCTGGCCTTACGCGTCGCCGCGCACGTGCAACGCGAGTACCGCGACGGAGTGTGGCTGGTCGAACTCGGCGAACTGCGAGATCAGTCGCTGCTGTACGACATCGTGGCCGCCGCGCTGGGGTTGCGGGATCAGTCTGCTCGGCCGGTCGCGGACACGCTCATGGACTACCTTCGCCCGCGGGAGCTGCTGCTGGTACTCGACAACTGCGAACATGTGGTGAAGTCCGCCGCCGAGTTGGCCGGACATCTCCTGCAGGCCTGCCGTTCCCTGCGAATTCTGGCCACCAGCCGTGAGGCCCTGGCCATGGACGGCGAAGCGGTACTGCGGTTGCCACCGCTCTCCCTCCCCGACGCCGAGCAGATGACATCGGTGCGGGCTCTCGACGATTTCGATGCGATCACACTTTTCGTCGAGCGCGCCAAGGTCGCGGTCCCCGACTTCGCCGCCACCGAGAGCAATACGGCTGCGATCGTCGGGATCTGCCAACGCCTCGACGGACTGCCACTACCGATCGAGTTGGCGGCAGCACGAATTCGGGCATTGTCGCCCGAGCAGATCCTGGACAGGCTCACCGACCGGTACACGCTGTTGACCGGCGGCGCACGATCGGCGCCGAGCCGCCAGCAGACGCTACGTCTGTGTATCGACTGGAGTTACGACCTGTGCACCACGGTGGAGCGGGCCGTGTGGGCCCGACTCTCGGTGTTCGCCGGCAGCTTCACGCTCGACGCAGCCGAAACCGTCTGCGGCTATGACATGAACGACACGGATTTGCTGGACGTGATCACCTCGTTGCTCGACAAATCGATCGTGATCCGTGAGGAATCAGGCGCGGTGGTACGGTTCCGCCTCCTGGAGACGATCCGCAGCTACGGCCGGCTCAAAGCCGAAGAAGTCGGAAACTACGACGAACTGCGGATACGTCACCGCGACTGGTGCCGAGACCTGGCTACCGACGCGGAGACGAATTGGATCAGTGCCCGCCAACTCGACTGGATCACCCGGCTCGACCGCGAACAGCCGAACCTACGCGCCGCGCTGAACCTCTGTGTGACCTCGAGCCCGGACGTCGGACTGCGAATCGCGAACGGGCTGTTCGAGTTCTGGAACGCGCGCTCGATGTTCGGCGAAGGACGGTACTGGTTCGACCAACTCCTGAACGCACACGATGGTCAACCCGTCCGCGAGCGCGCCAAGGCGCTGTTCGCCAACACCCAATTGGCCAACATGCAGGGGGATCTGCCGACGGCACAGAACCTGGTACGGCAGGCCCGCATCCTCACCGACCGCGTGACCGACCCGACGATCAGGTCGTACACCACCCTCGCCGAGGGAATGCACGCGGTGTTCACCGGCGACATCCCTCAGGCCTGCGCGAATCTGGAGGAAGCAGCAGGATTCTTCACCGAAGAAATCGACCTCAGCGCCCGTGTCGAGGCCTTGATGATGCTCGGACTCGCATATACCTGGCAAGGCGACACCGCGCAGGCGATCGCCAAGTTCGACAACGTCCTCACGATCACCCGCTCTCGCGGCGAATCGGTGCTGCAGGGATATGCCCTCTGGGCGATCGGTCTCGCACTGTGGCGGCAGCGCTCGACCCACGACGCAATTGCGCGGTTGAAAGAATCACTTCGGTTGGCGCACAGCGCCGTCGACCAAGTCGGCGTCACCGCATGCCTCGAGACGCTTGCGTGGATAGCAGCAGAACAGGACGAGGGGCATCGTGCTGCGATTCTCCTGGGCGCGGCCGACGCACTCAGTCGGGCGGTGGGTAGCTCGTCGGCCTACCTCCCGAACCTGCTCGACTATCACAATGCCTGCGAACGAACCGCTCGTCGGATCCTGGACACGGAGGATTTCACCGCCGCCCTCCGGGAAGGCGCGGCACTCACGTTCGACGCGGCCGCCGCATACGCCCTCGACGAGGACCCGAGTCGCTTCGATTCGTAGATCAGGCCGCGAGGTCGGGAGAACGC
>JBCEBZ010000398.1:0-3221 GCA_039206675.1 Rhodococcus sp. (in: high G+C Gram-positive bacteria)
GTGGAACCCGGCGGTCGAAGACCAGGCCACCGATCGCGCGTACCGCATCGGTCAGACGCACCCGGTCGTCGTGCACCGGCTCGTCACCGCGGGCACCATCGAGGAGCGCATCGCCGCCATGCTTGCGTCCAAGCGGCAGCTCGCCGACTCGGTCCTGTCGCACGGGGCCGACGCCTTCACCGAGCTGACCGACGGCGAACTCGCCCGGCTGGTGGACCTCGGCCCCGACTACGACTTCGGAGGTGACCTGTGACCAACGCCGTCACGCATCCCCGCTTCCCCGCGCAGAAGGGCCGCCGCACGCGCGGCAGGACCTGGTGGGCGCAGCGCTGGGTCGACGACGTCGAGCAGGCCGCGCTCGACTCGGACACGCTGAAACGCGGACGCGCCTACGCCCGTGGCGGACTGGTCGGTCCGCTCACGTTCGCGCCCGGGCTCGTCTCCGCGGACGTCCACGCCGACGACGAGAGCCTGCACGTGCGGATCCGGGTGGACCCGCTGGACGAGCGCCAGTGGGGCGAGGTGCTCGGGACCCTCGGGTCGCGCAGCGGTCACGTCGCCCAATTGTCGAGTGGGACGCTCCCCCGCGAACTCGACGAGGATCTCGCGGCCGTCGACGTGTCACTGATTCCGTCGATGTTCGACGCCGACGCGACGTGCACCTGCGAGGAGTGGGACGTGCCGTGCCGCCACGCCGCCGCGGTGCTGTATCAGGCCGCGTGGGTCCTCGACGACGACCCGCTGATGTTCTTCCTCCTGCGGGGACGCGACGGGCAGGAGATTTTGCACCGCAGGCACGGCGCGCGCACGGAGACGTCCCGGTCGTCCTTCGACAATTCGTACGTCCCGGTGCCCGCGACGGACGCCTACGCCGCGGTGCCCGGACCGCTTCCGGCGCCGCCGCACCCCGGCGGAAGCCCGGTGCGGCCACGCTGGCTCGACGACGCTCCCCCCGAAGTTCGGGCCGACGCCGTCTGGTCTGCGATCGTCACTGCGATTTCGCGATACGGAGACCGTGTCTGAGGTCGTCCGCCGGCCCGGGCACCAGGCTGGGTGCGACCACCCGGGCCCCGGTCGCCGGATACGGCGTGCAGATCTGGACGTCGTGCACGAAGCACCAGCGCCAGTTGTCCCCCGCGTGGAGCGACTGGACGATCGGATGACCGCTGCGTTCCGCATGATGTCGCGCGTGCCGCATCGGTGATCCGTCACTGCATCCGACATAGCCGCACGTCAGGCACAACATCAGGTGCTCCCAGCGGGTACCGAGTGCGAGACAGCCCTCGCACCCGTCCGACGTGTGCGCGACGACATCGCGAATCATGTTCAGATCGGGATCGTGCCAATTATTGGATTGGGTCATAAGTGCCACCCCTCAGTTACCAAGATTGGCGGCTGATCCGTCTCGCCACATGGTCACCGCGGAACGAAAGAATCCCCCGAAATCCGGCCTCACCGGACAGCGTCCCGGTTTCGACGGCGCAAAACGGGGTAGTTCCATGCCATGGATCTGGATGCAGCCCCAGACCCGAGGGTGGACCACACCCCGCGGGCCACGAATCTGTCGGCGGTGCTGGCCGTGACCGCACACATGCACGACTGCGGGAATCGGGACGAGATCCTGTCGCTGCTCGCCGAAGCCCTCCCCGAACTCGGCCCCTTCTCGGTCGAACCCGTGACCGCTCTGACGGGCGACGTCCCCGACGACGACGTCTGGCGACACCGCGTGTTGCTCGACGATTCGTGGTCCAGGCCGGTGTCGCTGACACTCCGGGCCGACTACCCGCCGACGCCCGTGCAGGCGACGCTCCTCGAGATGTTGATTCAGCATGCGGGGGCCGCCCTGCGCGCCGCGTCGCTCCGTTCCCGGGCCGCCACCCAGGAGCGCCAACTGCGCGAGGCCGCGGACGAGATCACCACGATCGGCACGAGGGCCGCGCGACTCGAGGCGGAGGCGAAGATTCACCGCACATTCGGGCGACTCGCCGCGACCGGCGCCGAGGAGACCGCCATCGCCGAGACCCTCCACGAGGTGACCGGACTCGCCGTCGGTATCGAGGACGCGTTCGGCAATCTTCGTGTCCTGGCCGGGCCTGACGGGTCCGGCCCGGCACCCCGGTACCGCAAGGTCGGTGGCGGGAATCGGGTGGACGTCCTGCGCCGGGCAACGATGGAGGGGCGTCCACTGCGGGACGACAACCGGATCGTGCAGCTGGTCCGGCCCGGCCGGACACTTCTCGGTGTCCTCTATCTGTCCGATCCGGAGCACCGCGCGACCGATCTCGACACCTTCGCCCTCGAGCACGCCGCGACGATGCTCGCCGTCGACATGGCACACCGCAGATCGCTCGCCGAGACGGAGGCACGGCTGAGCCGCGATCTCGGAGCAGACCTCCTCGCCGGCACCGACGACGACAGCGCCTACTCGCGCGCCGACGCCCTCGGCTACGACCTGCACACACCGCAACGCGTCCTGGTCGTCCACTGGGGTCCGGACACACCCGTCGAGTCCGTCACGGAAGCATTCCGACGCCACCTGACGGCCACCGACTCGTCGGCCCTCCTCGTTCACGGCAACGAGCACCGAACCGGCGTCCTCGCGGCAGTCATGGACGCGAAGACGGACGTGAACACCGTCTTCGCGTCGTTGAAGAAATCACTCGGCCCTGCGGTCGGCGTGATCGGGGTCGGATCCGAATGCACCTCTCCCAGCACACTCCCCGAGTCGTACACCCACGCGATGCGCGCCCTCGAAATCCGGAAGCAGTCGCTCTCACCTCACGGTGTGGCACTGTTCGACGAACTCGGCGTCTACCGGATTCTCGACTCGCACAGCAGCACCGGAGATGTCGAGGCATTCGTGCAGGAATGGCTGGGTCCCCTGCTCGACTACGACCGGGAGCACCGCAGCACGATGACGGCCACCCTCGCCCAGTACCTCGAATGCGGCGGCAAGTACGACGAGACCGCGCAGGCTCTCAGGATCCACCGCAGCACCCTGCGGTACCGGATGTCCCGTATCCATGAATTGACCGGCCGTGATCTCCGCAGTGTGGACACACGCCTGAATCTTCATCTGGCCTCACGGGCACTGCAGGTTCTGGCCGGCGGCGCGCCGGGGTGAAAGAGTGCGTGCGGCAACGGTTGCCGTCGGCACAAGTGCCCGGAAATGCCGAAAGCCCCCCAACAAGGTTGGGGGGCTTTCGGTAACGGATGTTCGG
>JBCEBZ010000399.1:0-6920 GCA_039206675.1 Rhodococcus sp. (in: high G+C Gram-positive bacteria)
GTGCAGTTCGTCAACCCGAAGGGCCGGTACGTGCCCAACCAGGACGAGCCGCGCCTGCTCGACAACCGCGGACCGGCTTGCTACGACAATGTCACCGCTCCGGGCGGGAAGTTCCCGCAGTATCCGGGCGGGTCGTCGTACAACGACGGCGCCTACCAGGTGCCTTCGCGGAATCCCGGTCCGTCGACCATCGACTTCTTCCCGGCGCCCGCCGGCGTCCCCGATCAGGTTCCCGGGTACGGAGCCGAGGTCACGCCCGCGAGCTACGCGGGTTCGAAGATGGAACAGGACACGCTGGACGTCGTCTACGGCGAGGCCGGGGGGATGGCACCGGAGGACGTGCCGAGCTGGACGACACTCGTCGGCGCGCCGACCATGAGGGGGACTGAGGTGAGCTTCAAGTGAGGGGCCTGACCGCACCATTGGTCAAGCTGATCGTGTTCGCCGTGGTCACCATCCTGGCGACCGGTCTGCTGGCCGCCACCATCGCCAACCTCGGCGGCGGCGGTGGCACCAAGTACAACGCAATCTTCTCGGACGTCACCTCGCTCAACGAGGGCGACGAGGTCCGCATCGCCGGTGTGCGTGTGGGGCAGGTCGAGAAGATCGCGATCCACGACGACCGCCAGGCAGAGGTCCAGTTCACGGTGGCGGAACGCGACTGGCTGCCGGCCAGTACCACCGCGACCATCCGCTTCCGGAACCTCGTGGGGCAGCGCTACATCGCGCTCGAACAGGGGGAGGGCCAGCAGGGCATGAAGATGAGCGGCGGCGACACCATCCCGTTGGAGCGGACCAAGCCTGCCGTCAACCTCACCACGCTGTTCGACGGCTTCCGGCCGCTGTTCCAGACCCTCAGCGCCGAAGACGTGAACAAGCTGTCGTACCAGATCATCCAGGTGTTCCAGGGTGAATCGGGAACCATCACGGAACTCGTCAAGAACACGGCAAGCCTCACCAACACCGTCGCCGACAAGGATCGCGTGATCGGTGCGGTGATCAACAACCTCAACGACGTGCTCGCCACGGTGAATCAGCGTGACGATCAACTCGATTCGCTGATCGTCAACACCCAGCAACTCGTCACGGGCCTGGCGAACGAGCGGGGAACCGTCGGATCGGCGGTGACGTCCCTCGCGGGGCTCACCGACGCGACGGCCGATCTGCTCGAACCCACCCGACCGTCCATCCAGGAATCCATCACGTCGCTGAACACGCTGGCGACGACGTTGAACCGTAACTCCGACACGGTCAACAGCGTTCTCCAGACGCTTCCGGTGAAGCTCGAGAAGCTCGGCCGGGCAGCCAGTTACGGATCCTGGTTCCAGTTCTACCTCTGTGGAGTCGACATCGTCGCAGGACCAGGTACCGCGCCCCAACTGAACCTGCCCACGGGCTTGCCCACCGTCAACCAGCCGATCTATACGAACTCGGCGAAACGGTGCACGCAGGACGGCCTACAGGAGTTGCAGACACGATGAGCAGACGTCGCAGCCCGGCAGTGGCTGGTGCCCTCGGCATTCTCGTGGTGCTGCTGGCCACCCTGTCGGCTTTCTTCCTCGATTCGCTGCCGTTCATCGGCGCCGGGTCGACCTATCACGCCCAGTTCTCCGAGGCGGCGGGTCTCAAACCCGACAACGAGGTCCGGATCGCGGGCGTCAAGGTCGGCAAGGTGACGTCGGTCGAACTCGACGGTGACCGTGTGGACGTCGCCTTCAAGGTGTCGGATGCGTGGGTCGGCAACGAGACGTCCGCGTCCATCCAGATCAAGACGATCCTGGGCCAGAAGTACCTGGCGCTCGACCCCCGCGGATCGGACACGTTGAACCCGAGCGACGTGATCCCGTTGGACCGCACCACGTCTCCGTACGACGTGATCGAGGCGTTCTCGGCCGCCGCGCAGACGGTGGGCGACATCGACTCCGATCAGCTCGCGCAGAGCATGGTGACCCTGTCCCAGGCGTTCGAGGGCACTCCCACGGAGATCCGCGCGTCCCTGGACGGTGTCAGCAGGCTGTCGCAGACCATCGCGAGCCGCGATCAGGAACTGCAGAAACTGTTCGACGCGACCGGCAAGACCACCAAGGTCCTCGCCGACCGCAACGCCGAGTTCAACCGGTTGATCAGCGACGCCGGTCTGCTGCTCGGCGAGCTCAACAGCCGGCAGCAGTCGATTTCCCAGCTGCTCACCGGAACTCAGCGGCTCTCGCAGCAATTGACCGGACTCGTGCGCGACAACGAGGCCGCCATCGGTCCCGCGCTCGAACAGCTCGACGGCGTCGTCGAGATCCTCAAGGCCAACAACGAGAACCTGGACAGGGCGATGAAACTGTACGAGCCGTTCGTCCGCCTGTACACGAACGTGGTCGGCAACGGTCGCTGGTTCGACCAGGTCGTGGTGAACCTCCTGCCGCCGGGGCTGCCCGACATTCCCGGTCCGCGCGATCCCGTCCGCACGCTGGGGGGTAACTGATGGCAGACGTCGACAACGGAGCCGACCGCGGAGGACGCGGCGGGATCGCCCTCATCGCGGGAATCGTCATCGTCGCGCTGGTGATCGCCGGCGCCCTGTGGTGGGTGTTCACCCGGGCAGGCACCACGAAGATCACCGCATACTTCGACAAGTCGGTGGGCATTTACGAAGGCTCGGATGTGCGGGTCCTCGGCGTGAAGGTCGGGTCGGTCGACGGCGTCGAGCCGCAGGGCGATCAGGTGAAGGTCGACATGCGTGTCGATCGCGGCGTCGACATCCCCGCCGACGCGAAGGCCGCGCAGGTCACGCCGTCCGTGGTGTCCGACCGCTACATCCAGCTCGCACCGGCGTACACGGGCGGCGAGACGATGGAGAGCGGCGCGGTGATCTCGCGGGACCGCACCGCGACCCCCGTCGAGGTCGACCAGTTGTACGCGAGCATCGAGGAGCTCTCCACGGCGCTCGGCCCGGACGGCGCGAACAAGGAGGGCGCGCTGTCGCAGTTCGTCGAGACCGGCGCCGCCAACCTCGACGGCAACGGTGAAGCGCTGGGGCAGAGCATCACTCAGCTGTCCGACGCCGCCCGCACGCTCAACGAGAGCCGTGGCGACCTCTTCGACACCGTCAAGAACCTCCAGGTCTTCGTGGGCGCGCTGGCGGCCAACGATCAGCAGGTCCGCGACTTCAACTCGCAGCTGTCCGACCTGTCCGGGTTCCTGGCGGGGGAGCGGGAGAACCTCGGTGCCGCCCTGAACCAGCTGGCGATCGCCCTCGGCGACGTCTCGAAGTTCGTGGCCGACAACCGGGAGATCCTCGCCGAGAACGTCGACGATCTGGTTCCGGTGACGCAGACCCTCGCGGACAACCGGGAGTCGCTCGTCAACTCGCTGACGCTGCTGCCGCTGGCGATCAGCAACCTGGCCAACTCCTACGACGCGGAGTCCGGAAACCTGGCCTCGCGCCTGGTATTCACGGATCTGCAGGATCCGGCCGGCGTCGCCTGCAAGTTGATCGACCTCGGCAAGCTGGTTCCCGGCGATCCGCGGTTCGAGCAACTCGGACGTCAGATGCAGCCGCTGATCGACAACTGCACCAACATCACGTCGCAGATCACGCAATCGGCGAAGACTCCGTCGCTCGTGCTTCCGTTCGGGATCATGAGTGCGGACAACATTCAGCGGACGGTCACGCCCGGCACGGTGCCGGGTGTGGTGTCGCCGCGATTCGAAGGCGCAACGGGAGGTGAGGGCGAATGAAGCGGTCGGTAATCCTCGGCGCCGGTGCGTGCGCCGTCGCCATCGCGGTGACATCCTGCTCGTCGGAGGGGATCTACGGGGTTCCGCTGCCGGGAGGTCCCGATGTCGGTGACAACCCCATGCACCTGACGATCCAGTTCGACGACGTCCTCGATCTCGTCCCGCAATCCGCGGTCAAGGTCGACGGCGTCCCGGTGGGCCGGGTCGAAACGATCAAGGTGGCACCGGACGGCTGGACGGCGGACGTGGAGGTCGTCCTCGACTCGTCGGTCGATCTCGCCGCCAACGCCGTCGCCGCGATCGAGCAGACGAACCTGCTCGGTGAGAAGTTCGTCCAGCTGTCCGAGCCGCCGGAGGACAAGGATCCCGCGCGGCTCGAGGACGGCGACACGATCTCCCTCGACCGCACCCGTCACGCCACGGAGATCGAGCAGGTTCTCGGCGCGCTGTCGCTGCTGCTCAACGGTGGCGGCGTGGGCCAGCTGCAGCCGATCGTGCACGAATTGACCACCGCACTCGACGGGCGCGAGGACCGGGTCCGGGGCCTCCTCGAACAGGCGAACACACTGATCGACGGTCTCAACCAGCAGCGCGACGACATCACCCGCGCCCTGGACGGCCTCGACGCGCTGACCACGCGCGTGAACGAACAGAACGAGAAGATCGGAATGATCCTCGACGAGTTGCCGATCGCGGCGGAAGTGCTCAACGAGCAGCGCCCGCAGCTCACCCAGATGCTCACCCAACTGGACCGGCTCGGCACCGTCGGCACCGACGTGATCAACAGGTCGAAGGACAACCTGATCGCGGATCTCCTCGCGCTGCGGCCGACCCTGAAGGCGCTCGCCGACTCGGGCGACAACCTGCCCAATTCGCTCGCGTTCATCCCGACCGTCCCGTTCCCCGACGGCGTCGAGAAGATCGCGCTCGGCGGATCGGTCAACCTGTTCCTCACGGTCGACCTGCAGATCGGCGACGCGCTGAGTGCACTCGGCGTCGGCCAGGGCGACCCGGTGTACGTGCCGCCGAAGTTCGGTGAGCCCAAGCCGATCGTCGACCCGTCGAACCCGTACTACAACGGCAACGGTCCGAAGCCGGGGTGGCCGACGGTGTCCTTGCTGCCGATTCCGCCGATCGTCCCCGCCCCGACGGGCCTGCGGATCCCGGGGCTCCCCGGCACCACGCCCGCCGGTGACGGCACGACGGACGGTGCAGCGCCGCCGCCGCAGAACCCGCTCGGGGGACTGCTGGAGCAGTTCGGAATCGGGGGTGGACAGTGAGGTCACGACTGGTCAAGGTCCAGCTCGTCGCGTTCGCCATCGTCGCGATGCTCGGGCTGGTCTACGTCGGTGCCAAGTACGTCCGCCTCGACAATCTGCTCGGGTTCGGTGAGTACGACGTGAACGCGCAATTCAAGGACTCCGGCGGCATCTTCACCAACGCCGAGGTCACGTACCGCGGAGTTCCCGTCGGCCGCGTCGGCGACCTGTCGCTGACCGCGGACGGCATCAACGTCGAGCTGAAGATTTCCTCGGGCGGACCCGACATCCCGGCGTCGGCCAAGGCCGTCGTCGCCAACCGGTCCGCGATCGGTGAGCAATACGTGGACCTTCAGCCCGACAGCGACCAGGGGCCATTCCTCGAACAGGGCTCGGTGATCACCGAGGCCGACACGTCGACACCCGTTCCGGTCGAGCAGGTGCTGATGGCCACCGACGGTCTGGTCCGGTCGGTTCCGGTCGACTCGCTGCGCACCGTCGTCACTCAGCTGGGCACGGCGTTCAACGGCAAGGGCGAGGATCTGCAGACGCTCGCGGATTCGTTGTCGACGCTGACGAAGGACGGACTCGACGTCCTGCCCCAGACTCTGGCGCTCATCCGGGACAGCCAGACGGTGCTGGCGACGCAGTCCGATCAGTCGTCGGCGATCGAGCAGTTCAGTTCGGACCTCGACGCGGTGGCCGCGCAGCTGCGGACCAGCGACCCCGATCTCCGCGCGATCATCGACAAGGGGATTCCGGCGAGCGCCGAGATCGGTCAGCTGGTCAACGAGATCGGTCCGAGCCTCACCACCGACCTGACGAATCTCGCCGCGGTCGGTGACAAGCTGGCTCCGCAGGCAATCGCGCTGCGACCGATTCTGATGTTCCTGCCTGCCATCGCGGCGTCCGCGTCGACAGTGGCGCCCGGCGACGGCACCGTGCATCAGGGCATCGTCCTGGAAACCAACAATCCGCCGTCGTGCACAATCGGTTACGAAGGGACGCAGGAGATCCTGGCCGAGATGAAGCGGCAGGACCCGAACTTCGACGACACCCAGCAGGACTTCCCGTTCAACGCGAAGGCCAACTGCGACGCTCCCGAGGGAAGCGTGACGGGTGTGCGAAGTGCAGACCGCATCGTGTTCGCCGATCCGGACACGATCCAGCCGTGGGATTTCAAGCCGAAGGTCATGCCCGACACTCTCAACTTGAATCCCATCGCAACGCAGCTCGCGCCGCTCCTCGGGGTTACTCCCAAGTAGCATTTGGTTCCGGCCAGGGGCGAGGAGAAGAAAACAATCAGTAGGGTATTGGTGTGACGCGAATTACCACGCACCCGGAGTCGGGACAACCGGCTCCGGGGAAGGACAGAACTCTGAAGGCCTCGTTTGCTGCGGTGACCGCACTGGTGGTGATCGCGGTCGTCGCAGCCGGATGGTTCGGCTTCGGGTGGGCGCGCGCGCTCTTCGTGGACAAGCCGATCGCCGACGCACGCGATTCCGCGTTGACCGGCGCCCAGCAGGCCGCGATCAATCTCAATACGGTCGATTCCGCGGACCTCGACGGATCCTTCGAGAACATGAAGTCGTCGATCACCGGCGACAAGATGAACCAGGACCTCCAGGCGACCGTGGACGGGTTCACCGACCAGATGCGTCAATCGGGCGCGGCGAGCAAAGCCGAGCTGATCCAGGGCACGCTCACGGAACTGAACACGGACGACGGCACGGCGAAGGCGCTGGTCGTCGTGGCCGTCACCACCACGTGGCCGGATCGTTTCGACAAGGCCAAGGTGACGATGCGGATGGACGTCCAGGACGTCGACGGTGTCTGGAAGGTCTCGTCGGTCGAACCGGTGGGCGGACGTATCCCGCTCGAGAGTGGTCCGGTACCCGGTGCGGCACCCGCCCCGGCTCCCGCCGAGCAGGC
>JBCEBZ010000399.1:7020-12826 GCA_039206675.1 Rhodococcus sp. (in: high G+C Gram-positive bacteria)
CCCGCCGAGCAGGTGCCTGCTCCCGAAGACGACGGCGGCCAGTAGTCCTGATGTGCCGCGGCGGCGCGCTGCCGCGGTGTCCACGTCGAAAACAGCTCGTCGTGCAATGAGAAAGTGGTGAACTATGCCCCCCAAGCGCCGAAACAACGTGCCGGACAGCGCTGCAAAGGGCAGGCGTCCGCGCGTGGCGGGGACCCGTCAGACGACGCCGAAGTCTCCCGAGGCGACGAAGCCTCCCGAGGCGACGAAGGCTTCCGACACGGAGAAGCCCGACAGGGTCACGCCTGTCACGGAGAAGCCCGACAGGGTCACGCCTGTCACCGACAAGCCCGACACGGACAAGGCCGTGTCCCTGGCCAAGACCGTGTCGACGGCGAAGGCTGCGTCGGCAGGGAATGTCGCGTCGGCGGGGAAGTCGAAGGTTCCCAACCTCCAACCGCGCATCGGCAAGCAGCAGGCTCCCGCCCCCGACGCGACCGCGACCGATGCCGGCGGCGGGACCGGTCGCATCACCTGGAAGCTCGTCGGGATCCTCGGAGCGGTCGCGGTGGTGCTCGGTGTGTTCGCGGTCGTCGCGGCGTTCAAACCCGGGGCGGACATCACGAACACCGCGTGGGTCGACGCGGGAGGGACCGCCGAGGTGACCAAGGCGGGCACCGAGGCGATCGAGACGCTGTACACCTACAGCTACGAGACCATCGATCAGGACTTCGACAAGGCGCGCGGCTATTTGAACGACGCCAAGCGTGCAGAGTTCGACTCGACCGCCGACACCACCAAACAAGCTGCCATCCAGACGAAGACGGCCACCCAGGCCTCCGTCACGGACATCGGGGTGACGGTGCTCGACGGCGACCGCGCCGAGCTTCTGGCGCACATGAACGTCAGCGCCACCGGTGACGCCGTCGCTCAGGGCAGTGCCGCCACGCCGCTGTCGATCAAGATGGAGAAGATCGACGGTAAATGGGTGCTCTCCGACATTTCCGACAGCGAGGGCTGAATCGGCGCTCGAAAAAGATTGAGCCGGAACGGGAGTCGTGAGACCGTCGTCACGGTTGGGCGGGAATCTCCTGCTGCGGTGACGGTTTCGGTCCTTCGGAGGCGTGGGAACTGGGTGCCTTCCGCGCCAGGAATCCCGGCGCCCACCAATTGGCCTCGCCCATCAACTTGACCAGCGCGGGCACCAGCATCATGCGGATGACGGTCGCGTCGATGATCAGCGCGACGATCATGCCGAGCCCGATGAACCGCATCATCGTCAGTTCCGAAAGGGTGAAGGCTCCGGTGACGACGATCAGCAGCGCGGCGGCCGCCGTCACGATGCGTCCGGTGTGCGCCGTGCCGATCCGCACGGCCTCCTCGGTCGAGGCGCCCGCGTCGTGGGCCTCGACCATCCGCGACATCAGGAAGATCTCGTAGTCGGTGGAGAGCCCGAACACCACCGCGATGATGAGGACCACCATCGTCGCGGGCAGGGGCCCCGGCGTCACGCCGAGGAATTCTGCGCCGTGACCGTCCTCGAAGATCCACGTGAGCACGCCGAACGAGGCGGCGAGGCTGAGGGTGGCCATGGCGATCGCCTTCAGGGGTAGCACCACGGACCGGAACGCGAGCAGCATCAGCACGAAGGTGACGGCCACCATGATCCCGATCATCCAGGGCAACCGGGCGCCCATCGCGTCCAGTCCGTCGGCGGTGAGGGCGTTCAGCCCGCCCAGCATCTTCTCGGTGCCTGCCGGGGTGGGGAGGTCGCGCAGGGTGGCGGCCGTCGCCATCGCCCCCGCGGTCCGGTCCGCGTCGTCGAAGACGGCCCGGATGGCGACGAACGTGTCGGTGGCGCCGACCGGGACCACCCGCTGGACGCCGTCGACCGCAGCGGTCGCCGCGAAGAACTGCGCCGTGGCCGCCGGCGGCGGCGCCTTGCCGTCGCTGCCCTGCAGCACGAGCGTGGCCCCGTTGTTGGCGAGCGGAAAATCTGCGGCGAGGTCGTCGACGGCGACCCGGAGTGGGTGCCCCGCCGGCAGTCCCGTGTGATCGAGATCACCCAGCGACGTGCCTGCCAGGGGTGCGGCGAGCACGAGCAGCCCCGCGACGATCGCCGTCGCGATCGGAACGGGCCGCCGCATCACCCGCTCCGCGACGCCGCCCCAGAACCGGTGCGCCCGGTCCTCGCCGCGTTCGACCACCCCCCGCCGCCAGGTCAGCGAGTTGATGCGAGGCCCGAGCAGTGCGAGGGCCGCGGGCAGTGCCGACAGCGTCAGCACCGCTGCGATCGCGATGGCCGCCATCCCGCCGTAGGCGAAGGACCGGACGATGGCCTGGGGAAACACGAGCATGCCCACGAAACCGCACACCAGGAGGAGGGCGGAGAACCCCACGGTCCGGCCGGCGGTGGCGAGTGTCCGGCGGACGGCATCGTCGGTGGCGGCGCCGGACCGCAGTTCTTCCCGGAACCGGGTCACCACGAACAGGCCGTAGTCGACCGACATGCCCAGCCCGACGAGGCTCGCGATGTTCACCGAGAATGCGCTGACCTCGGTGAAGTACGAGATCACCCGCAGGGCGCCGAGGGCGCCGAGGATCGCGAGACCGCCGATGCACAGCGGTACGGCCGCGCCGACGAGGCCGCCGAAGATGACGAGGAGCAGGAGCAGCAGGATCGGGAACGACACCGCCTCCGCGCGCAGGAGGTCGCTCTCGGACACCTCGTTGTAGGCGTTGGCGGCGGCGCTGAAACCGCTGAACTCCGCGTCCGTGCCGTCGATGACCAGCAGCGGCCGGAGGTCGTGGTACGCGGAGATCCGTGTGTTCTCGTCGCCGTTCAGCGACAGCACCACCAGTCCCTCGGTGCCGTCGGTGGACCGCAGGAACTCCTTGGCCTGGGGCGGCGCGGACCAGTACGACAGGGGAGTGCTGGCGAGCACGACGGGGTCGATCCGCGCGAGGTGGCCGGCCACCTCGGGGCCGAGATCGTCGATCGTCGAACCCGGACGGGCGTGGTAGGTGACCGCCAGATCGGGGGTCTGCCTGCCGAACGCCCCCTCGATCAGGTGCTCGACACGCGCGGACTCGCTGGCCGGGTCGGTGTACCCGCCCAGGCTGAGCCGGTCGAACACCCCGGAACCCCACGCCCCGCCGAGCAGGACCAGCAGCACCGTGGCGGCGAGAACCAGCTTCGGTCGGGCGACGACGAACGAACTCCAGCGCGTCACGGTTCTGCTTCCCTCGAGAAATCGGCTTCCGATCGCGTGGGCATATTGTTCACCGCCCGTCGGCGGTGGGAAAGGGGTGCCGGGAACGAGCCGCGGGCCTCGGGAAACGACACGACACGCCCTCAGACTCTTGACGCCGCGATGATCACGCGTCACTCTGATGCGTGAACATGCGCAGTGACGCGTGGCCGAGCGCCCGGCTGGGTGCTGTTTCGGGTGCCCGACTCGACATCTACTGAGTTTGGGTGTACTTTTGGACGTTGCGCTGGCTGCCTCCTGTCCACCTCTCGTCCGTACCGCTGCGAAGTGATTCACTCCTCAGCAACTGTGACGAGTTTCGTTCGGGTTGTGACCAGCGAAATTCGAAGCAGATACAGCGGCGGTCGCAACAGCAAGAGCGGCCCGCGTGAGGTGCTGGAAGGACGCATCTTGGCAGTCTCTAGCCAGACCAAGGCAGTTTCCGGAATCCCCGGAGCCCCGAAGAGGGTTTCGTTCGCAAAGATTCGCGAACCCCTCGAAGTTCCCGGGCTTCTTGATCTACAAACCGATTCGTTCGAGTGGTTGATCGGTGCGCAGAGCTGGCGCGAACGCGCCGCCGCTCGTGGCGACAGCGCAATCTCCGGCGGTCTCGAGGACATTCTCGCGGAGCTTTCCCCGATCGAGGATTTCTCGGGCTCGATGTCTCTGTCCTTCTCGGACCCGCGCTTCGACGAGGTGAAGGCCTCGACGGACGAGTGCAAAGACAAGGACATGACGTACGCGGCGCCGTTGTTCGTCACCGCGGAGTTCATCAACAACAACACCGGTGAGATCAAGAGCCAGACGGTCTTCATGGGCGACTTCCCGATGATGACCGACAAGGGCACGTTCATCATCAACGGCACCGAGCGTGTCGTGGTCTCGCAGCTGGTGCGTTCCCCCGGCGTCTACTTCGACCACTCCGTCGACAAGGGCACCGAGAAGGACCTGCACAGCGTCAAGGTCATCCCGGGCCGCGGTGCTTGGCTCGAGTTCGACGTGGACAAGCGCGACACGGTCGGCGTCCGCATCGACCGCAAGCGCCGCCAGCCCGTCACCGTGCTGCTGAAGGCTCTCGGCTGGACCACCGAGCAGATCGCCGAGCGCTTCGGCTTCTCGGAAATCCTCATGGCGACCCTCGAGAAGGACAACACCGCGGGCACCGACGAGGCGCTGCTCGACATCTACCGCAAGCTGCGTCCGGGCGAGCCGCCGACCAAGGAGAGCGCCCAGACGCTCCTGGAGAACCTGTTCTTCAAGGACAAGCGCTACGACCTGGCTCGCGTGGGCCGCTACAAGATCAACAAGAAGCTGGGCCTGAACACCGGGCAGCCGATCGTCGCGTCGACCCTCACCGAGGAAGACATCGTCGCCACCATCGAGTACCTGGTGCGCCTGCACGCCGGTGACACCGAGATGACCGCCCCCGGTGGCGTCGCGGTGCCCGTCGAGGTCGACGACATCGACCACTTCGGCAACCGTCGTCTGCGCACGGTCGGTGAGCTCATCCAGAACCAGATCCGCGTGGGCCTGTCCCGCATGGAGCGCGTGGTTCGTGAGCGCATGACCACCCAGGACGTCGAGGCGATCACGCCGCAGACGCTGATCAACATCCGGCCCGTCGTGGCTGCGATCAAGGAGTTCTTCGGAACGTCCCAGCTGTCGCAGTTCATGGACCAGAACAACCCGCTGTCGGGGCTGACGCACAAGCGTCGTCTGTCCGCCCTCGGCCCGGGTGGTCTGTCCCGTGAGCGTGCCGGCCTCGAGGTGCGAGACGTTCACCCGTCGCACTACGGCCGCATGTGCCCGATCGAGACCCCCGAAGGTCCGAACATCGGTCTGATCGGTTCGCTGTCGGTGTACGCACGGGTCAACCCGTTCGGATTCATCGAGACGCCGTACCGCAAGGTCGAGGGCGGCCAGGTCACCGACCAGGTCGACTACCTGACCGCGGACGAAGAGGACCGCCACGTCGTCGCACAGGCCAACTCGGCCGTCGACGCCAACGGTCACTTCACCGACGATCGCATTCTGGTCCGTCGTAAGGGCGGCGAGGTCGAGTTCGTCTCGTCCGCCGAGATCGACTACATGGACGTCTCGCCGCGGCAGATGGTGTCCGTCGCGACCGCGATGATCCCGTTCCTCGAGCACGACGACGCCAACCGCGCCCTGATGGGCGCGAACATGCAGCGTCAGGCGGTGCCGCTCGTTCGCAGCGAGGCCCCGCTGGTCGGTACCGGCATGGAGTTGCGTGCCGCCGTCGACGCGGGCGACGTCATCGTCACCGAGAAGACCGGTGTCGTCGAAGAGGTCTCCGCCGACTACGTCACGGTCATGGCCGACGACGGCAGCCGCAAGACCTACCGGATGCGCAAGTTCGCGCGTTCGAACCAGGGCACCTGCGCCAACCAGCGTCCGATCGTGGACGAGGGACAGCGTGTCGAGTCCGGACAGGTCCTCGCCGACGGCCCCTGCACCGAGAACGGTGAGATGGCGCTCGGCAAGAACCTGCTCGTGGCGATCATGCCGTGGGAGGGCCACAACTACGAGGACGCGATCATCCTGTCGCAGCGCCT
>JBCEBZ010000400.1:0-12812 GCA_039206675.1 Rhodococcus sp. (in: high G+C Gram-positive bacteria)
CGGTGGAAACACCACGGCGACAATCGATCCCGTGACCGGTCGCCGTCAGGGGCTGGGTTCCGCGATCCAGCGCACCCGCAAGCGTCGCGGTCTGCGCGCGCTGCTCTCCCGCTAGACAGTTCCGCTAGACAGTTCCGCTCCGGCGCGGTTCGTCACTCACCAGGCTTCGTTGGACGCGATGGCCGTGAGGAGGTGACGGACCGCGTCGACGCGTTTGGCGGCCTTGCCCTCCAGATGGTCGAGCGCGCATTCCGGGTCTGCGGGCGGGCCGAGGTGGGTGCACCCTCGCGGGCAGTCCTCGATGGCCGCGGCCAGGTCGGAGAACGCGGCCACCACGTCCTCCGGGGAGATGTGGGCCAGTCCGAACGACCGGATGCCCGGGGTGTCGATCACCCAGCCGCCCGACGGGAGCGGCAGCGCGACCGATTGCGTGGACGTGTGCCGGCCCTTGCCCACACCGGAGACCACGCCCACGGCCCGGTCGGCGTCGGGCACGAGGCGGTTGACGAGAGTCGACTTCCCGACCCCCGAATGCCCGATCAGCGCGGTGAGTCTGCCGGACAGCATCGCCAGGACCTCGTCGACCGGATCGTCGCGGCCCGCCACGACCACGGGGACGTCGAGGTCGGCGAACGCGCTCGCGAACTCCTCGGGCGGTTCGAGGTCGCTCTTCGTCAGGCACACGATGGGGCTCAGCCCGCCCGCGTACGCGGCGACGAGCGCGCGTTCGACGAACCCCGTGCGCGGCGGCGGGTCGGCGAGCGCCACGACGATCAGCAACTGCTGCGCATTGGCCACGACGATCCGCTCGTACGGGTCCGTGTCGTCGGCGGTGCGCCGCAGCACCGTGGCACGCTCGGCCACCCGCACGATCCGCGCCAGGGTGTCGGGTTTGCCGGACAGATCGCCGACGACACTCACCTCGTCGCCCACCACGATGGGGGTGCGGCCCAGTTCGCGGGCGCGCATGGTGACGACGGGGCGCTCGGGGTCACCGCCCAGCACACACCCCCACCGGCCACGGTCGACCGAGACGACCATCGCCGGCTCCGCGGCGAGGTGCTCCGGCCGGGTCTTCGTGCGCGGGCGCGTTCCTCGGCCCGGGCGCACCCGGACGTCGGACTCGTCGTACTGCCTGCGACTCAGAAGCTCGCCTTCCGCCCGGTGCCCGCGGACGCGGACAGCATTGTGGCCCACAGGTTCTCGAAACCGGGCAGTGTCTTCGCCGTGGTGCCGATGTCCTCGATCTCGATGCCGTCGACCCGCAGACCGACGATGGCTCCCGCCGTCGCCATCCGGTGGTCGGCGTAGGAACGCCACGTCCCGCCGTGCAGGTCGGCAGGCACGATCGTGAGGCCGTCCTCGGTCTCGGTGACGTTTCCGCCGAGCGAAGTGATCTCGTGTGCGAGCGCGGCCAGCCGGTCGGTCTCGTGTCCGCGCAGATGCGCGATGCCCCGCAGGTGGGACGGGCCGTCCGCGAGTGCGGCGAGCGCCGCGACGGTCGGGGTGAGTTCGCCGACGTCGTGCAGGTCGATGTCGATGCCGGTCAGCTGCTGCGGGCCGCGGACGGTGAGGTTCGCCCCGTCCCGCCGGACGTCGGCGCCCATCGCGAGCAGGATCTCGCGGATCGCGTCGCCGGGCTGCGTCGTCTCGGCCGGCCACAGCGGAACGGTCACCTCGCCGCCGGTGACGGCGGCGGCGGCGAGGAAGGCGGTGGCATTCGACAGGTCGGGCTCGATCACCCGGTCGACGGCCCGGACCGGACCGGGGCTCACCCGCCACGTGTCGGCCTCCCCGCCCGTCGCCGGGGTGGAGACCTCGACACCCGACTCGCGCAGCATCTCGACCGTCATGTCGATGTGTGGCATGGACGGAACCGTCTTGCCGTCGTGGTGGACCGTGACGCCCTCGTCGAACGCGGCCGCCGACAGCAGCAGCCCGGACACGAACTGCGACGAACCGGACGCGTCGATCGTGACCCGGCCACCGCGCAGCGAGCCCGCGCCGCGGACGGTGAACGGCAGGGAGTCGCCGTCGATGTCCGCGCCGAGACCGCGCAGCGCGTTCAGGATCGTGTCGAGGGGGCGGGTGCGCGCCTGCTCGTCGCCGTCGAAGTCGACCGTTCCGTCGGCGAGCGCGGCGACCGGCGGAAGGAACCGCATGACGGTGCCTGCCAGACCGCAGTCGACGGCACCGCCCCGGAGGGGTCCGGGGGTGACCCGCAGAGTCGTGTCGGCGCCCGCCGTCTCGATGCCGATCCCCAGCGTGCGGAGTGCGTCGATCATGAGGTCGGTGTCCCGGCTGCGCAGTGCCCCGGTCAGGGTGGACGGACCGTCCGCGAGTGCGGCGAGGATCAGCGCGCGATTGGTGATCGACTTCGATCCGGGGAGGGCGACCGTCGCGACGACGGGCGCTTCGGCACGGGGGGCGTTCCACAGGCTCAGGGTCACGGTCTCCATCTTCGCCTATCGGGCGGGCCGCCGGGCGGGGTGGGCGGTGTGTCGCGGGTGTCGGTGGTTCGTGCCACTCTGGTGGACATGTGCGGCAGGTATGCGACCACTGCGAATCCGGCGACACTCGCGGCCGACCTCGACGCGATCAACGAGGCGGGCGAGGAGGAGAGTCCGCCCGACTTCAACGTGGCGCCCACCACGCAGGTCCTCACGGTGGTCGACCGGCACGACGCCCGTCGGATCCGGCGGATGAGGTGGGGTCTCGTGCCGTCCTGGACGAAGGAGCTCGGCAAGGGCCCGGTGCTGTTCAACGCCCGGGCGGATTCGGTCGGCGACAAGCCCGCGTTCCGGAACTCGTTCAAGTACAAGCGCTGCCTCGTGCCCATGGACGGCTGGTACGAGTGGCAGACCGAGGCCGAGCCGGCGGCCGCCGGGAAGAAGGCGGGCAAGGCGAAGAAGATTCCGTACTACATGTCGCCGGAGGACGGCTCACGCCTGTACATGGCCGGGCTGTGGTCGGTCTGGCACGATCCGGCGGTCGCGGAGTCGCCGCCCGTCCTCAGCTGCAGCATCATCACCGTCGACTCCGCCGCCCAGCTCGAGAACGTGCACGACCGGATGCCGCTCGTGATGCCCCGCGACCGCTGGGCCGCGTGGCTCGATCCCGAGCACCCCGCGTCCACGGACCTGCTCGAGGTGTCGCCCGACGCCATCGCCGACATCACCGTCCGGCGGGTGTCCACGCTGGTGAACAGCGTGAAGAACAACGGCCCGGAACTTCTCGACCCCGACGCGGCCGGTCGTGACGACGCGCAGGTGGGGGAGCAGATCAGCCTGCTGTGACCGCCGCGGTGACGGCTCCGCTGAGCCGCACCAGATCGGTGGGCGCGAGTTCGATCTCGAGTCCGCGCCTGCCCGCGCTGCACAGCACCCGGTCCCAGGTGAGCGCCGACGCGTCGACGACCGTCGGAAGCGCCTTCCGCTGTCCGAGCGGGGAGATGCCGCCGAACACGTACCCGGTGGCGCGCTCGGCCTCGGTGCGGTCCGCCATCACGGCCTTGCCGGCGCCCAGGGCCGCGGCCGCCGCCTTCAGGGACAGTTTCTCCGGCACCGGCAGGACCGCCACCGCCAGCTTGCCCGTGTCGAGTTTGATCACGAGCGTCTTGAACACCTGGTGGGCGGTGACGCCGACCGTCTCGCCCAGCGCGTCGACGGCCTCCGAACCGTAGGACTCCGCCCGCTCGTCGTGGGCGTAGCTGTGCACGGTGTGGTCGACGCGCTGTGTGACGAGCAGCTTCGTCGCGGGAGTGGCAGTTCCGGCCATGGGCGAACACTCTGCCACGCGGTGCGGGAACACCGCGGGCGGGAGTCGTGTTGGTACCTGCAGAAGACCAGTGCATCGAAGGGAGTGGTCCGTATCGTGATGTCCTCGGTAATCGAGCCCACGTCGCGTCTGCAGTTGGCGGTAACGTTGACGCCCACGGCGACCGAAGGGATCAGCGTGCAGGAACATGACCGTCCGACGGCAGAGAAGGCCGAGCCCCAGGACGAGTTGATCGCGCGTTTCGAAAGGGATGCGCTCCCACTTCTGGATCAGCTGTACGGCGCTGCCCTGAGGATGACCCGGAACCCGGCGGACGCCGAGGACCTCGTGCAGGAAACGTATGTGAAGGCCTACACGGCGTTCCGGTCGTTCCGCGAGGGCACCAACCTCAAGGCGTGGCTGTACCGGATTCTCACGAACACGTACATCAACTCGTACCGCAAGAAGCAGCGGCAGCCCGCGCAGTACCCGACCGACGAGATCACCGACTGGCAGCTGGCGGCGACGGCGGAGCATTCGTCGACCGGGCTGCGGTCCGCCGAGGTCGAGGCACTGGACGCACTTCCCGACGACGACATCAAGGAAGCGCTGCAGGCCCTGCCGGAGGAATTCCGGATGGCCGTCTACTACGCCGATGTCGAGGGCTTCCCCTACAAGGAGATCGCCGAGATCATGGGCACCCCGATCGGGACCGTGATGTCGCGGCTGCACCGCGGGCGCAAGCAGCTCCGGGGTCTGCTCGCCGACGTCGCACGCGAACGAGGTTTCAACCGTGGGGGCACCGACGAGGTGTCCGGCGACAGTGTAGTGAGTGCGGAGCAGGAGGTTTCTCGGTGAGCGAGCAGGACGAATTCGAGCAGCTCGACTGCTCCGCCGTCATCGCGGACGTCTGGCTGATGCTGGACAGCGAATGCGACGAGGCCTCGCGGGCGCGGCTGCAGCGGCACCTCGACGAGTGCGGGTCGTGCCTCGAGGCGTACGGGATCGAGGAGAAGGTCAAGAGCCTCGTGAACCGCAAGTGCGGCGGTGAGCACGCACCGGAAAGTCTGCGTCAGAGGCTCTCCATCGAGTTGCGGCGGACGATCCTCATCACGAACACCGAACCCGAGGCGTAACCCGTCAGAACAGCAATCAGGGGCCGGAAAGCATCGCTGCTTTCCGGCCCCTGGTGCGTTTTACGGCGCGTCAGGCGTTGGGACGCTTGCCGTGGTTTGCGGCGTTGCCCTTGCGACTGCGCTTCTTGCGACCACGCTTACCCATGAGTAGATCTCCCTTCTTTTCACCACAGTCTTCCACGTGTGGTTGGGTGTCCTTGCAACAGGGCTTTCTCGACACCCGGGAGTGAAGGATCACAATGGCAGAAGACGTGCGCGCCGAAATGGTTTCGACGGTGTATCAGGTTGTGGTGAGCGCGGGTGACGAGGTGAAGGAAGGCGACACCCTCGTCATCCTCGAATCGATGAAGATGGAGATCCCCGTCATCGCCGAAGAGCCCGGCACGGTCACGTCCGTGGACGTCAAGGTCGGCGATGTGATCCAGCAGGGCGACCTGATCGCAGTCATCTCCTGAGCCGACTGACACCCCACCGAGCTGACTGACACCCACGATGTCGACCCTGAGCGATCTGCTCGCCGAATACACCGACCTGCCCGGCGAGGCCGTCGACCACCTGCAGCGCGTCGTCGGTGAATGGCAGCTGCTCGCCGATCTCTCCTTCGCGGACGTTCTGCTGTGGGTCGGAGCGGACTCCGCCTCCACCGACCCGACCGGCACGGTGATCTGCGTCGCGCACTGCAGGCCCACCACCGCGTCCACCGCCTTCCCGGAGGACGTCGTCGGAACCGTCGTGTCGGAGTCGGAACACCCGCAGGTGCTGCAGGCGCTGCTCGAGGGCAACGTCGTGCGCCCCGAGGACGGCGGCGGGCACGCGGGTCTGCCGCCGCGCGGCGAAGCGGTCCCGGTGCGGTGGAACGGCGAGGTGATCGCCGTCCTGAGCCGGGACACCAACCTGTCGCACCAGCGGGCGCAGAGTCCGCTCGAGGTCGCGTACCTCGACTGCGCCGAGGACCTGTGCCAGATGATCAGCGACGGCACCTTCCCGATCCGTGAGGCCCGCTCGGACACCAACTCGAGCCCCCGCGCCGGCGACGGCTTCATCCGCCTGGACACCGACGGCAGCGTGGTCTACGCCAGTCCCAATGCGCTGTCGGCGTACCACCGGATGGGTCTCAGCTCGGACCTGATCGGCCAGAACCTCGCTGCCACCACGCGATCTCTCGTGACGGACCCGTTCGAGTCGCAGGAGGTCGCCGGGTACATCCGCGACACGATCGCCGACAAGCCGGGCCGCCGGATGGAGATCGAGGCCAGGGGAGCGACCGTCCTGCTGCGGGCCCTGGTGCTCAAACCCGGCGGCAAGCGGGTCGGTGCCGCCGTCGTCGTGCGGGACGTTACGGAGGTGAAGAGGCGCGACCGGGCTCTGCTCAGCAAGGATGCGACGATCCGCGAGATCCACCACCGGGTGAAGAACAATCTGCAGACCGTGGCGGCGCTGCTGCGGCTGCAGGCCCGGCGCACCAACAACGAGGAGGCCCGTCAGGCGCTCAGCGAATCGGTGCGACGTGTCACGTCGATCGCCCTCGTGCACGACACGCTGTCGATGTCGGTGGACGAGGAGGTGAACCTCGACGAGGTCGTCGACCGGCTCGTGCCGATCCTGTCCGACGTGGCGACGGTGAGCACGCCGATCAAGGTCCGCCGGGAGGGCAGCTTCGGGGTGTTCTCCGCGGAGCGGGCGACGCCGCTGGTGATGGTGCTGACCGAACTCGTGCAGAACGCGATCGAGCACGCCTTCGAACCGGGCGCCGCCGGAACGGTCACCATGAGGGCCGAACGGTCGGCGCGCTGGCTGGACGTCGTGATCCACGACAACGGCAGGGGATTGCCGCCCGGTTTCAGCCTCGAGCGGTCCGACCGGCTCGGTCTGCAGATCGTCCGGACCCTGGTGGCCGCCGAGCTGAACGGTTCGCTGGGTCTGCACCCGGGAGCGGAGGGAGGAACGGATGCCGTGTTACGCGTACCGCTGGGCCGTCGTGGACCGCGGTACTGACCGGACAAGCAAAAAGGCCCGGCACCATGTGGTGCCGGGCCCGTCTCCTTCTGAAGTGTCAGACGGTGGTGCGGGCACGCGTCCGAGCGTTCCGGCGCTTGAGTGCGCGACGCTCGTCTTCGCTCATGCCGCCCCACACACCGGCGTCCTGGCCCGACTCGAGTGCCCACGAAAGGCATTCGGCGGTCACCGGGCAGCGGTTGCAGACAACCTTGGCATCAGCAATCTGCGCGAGAGCCGGACCGCTGTTGCCCACAGGGAAGAACAACTCGGGGTCTTCGTCGCGACAGATTGCCTTGTGGCGCCAGTCCATCCTTCTGCTCCTTAACTGGGTGCGTCGTGCACCGTTTCGTCTTCATGAGTTCATGTGTGCGTAGAGAATGTTTCCGCACTGTTGCTTGTGAATGCTTTCACGAACTGGCGGGATGTCAATAGAAAACCGCCGCACCGTGGGGGAGCTCACGTAGTTAGGCTGCCCTTCGAGGCGCGCCGTCCTTTCTACCTCGCGCACGTGCTTCCCGCCAGGCGAAAACGGGGATTCTCGAGAATTGCTCAGGGTCGCGGCGGCGCGACGACATCCAGCGCCTCGGGCACCGACACGAACTCCACGACGTTGCGAAGTCCGATGTAGTCGCCGTCCATCTGCAGTCCGATCGGCTCCGACGCGGAGATCCGCACGCACGGCACGTCGTCGACCCGGACGAGTTTCCTCGCCTTCGGGCGGGTGCCGGGGGTCAGCAGCTGGCGGGCCACCCGCAGGGTGGTGAGGATCGCAGTGGATCGCATCGCGAAGACCCCGAGGCCGGTGTCGTAGGTGGTGTCGGGATTGGTGTGGACTTCCCGCTTGTTCAGATACGTCCACGGACTCGCGTTCGACACGAAGGCGTAATGAACGCCCTCGACCGGATCGCGACCGGGAACCTCGACGGTGAGGGTCGGCTCCGCGTACTTCGACCGGAAGAACACGCGCACCGCGGCGCGGACGTATTGCGCCGGTGTGGCGGGGCGCCCGTTCTTGCGGTGCATGTCGACCGCCTCACACACCTGGGCGTCCCAGCCGAGACCCGCGTTGAACGTGAACCAGCGGTGGTCGCAGTGCGCGAGCCCGATCCGGCGCCGCTGCCTGTTCGAGAGGAGGTCGATGAGCTGGTTGGTGGCGTCCACCGGATCGGGAGCGATGCCGAGCGAGCGGGCGAACACGTTCGCCGACCCGCCGGGAACGACGGCGATCGGGGGGATCGGTCCCACCGTCCCCGCGCTCGCCGACCTCGGGTCCGGGGTGCCGAGCAGTCCGTTGACCACCTCGTTCACGGTGCCGTCGCCGCCGTGCACGATGATCAGGCCCATCCCGTCGACGCAGGCCTGCTGCGCCAGTTCGGCGGCGTGCCCGCGATGCGTCGTGTGCGCGACCGTCAACCGCACCCGGCTCGACAGCGCGTGCGCGAGCAGGTCCCGCCCGGCCGGGGTCGTCGATGTGGCATTGGGGTTGACGATCAGCAGCGCGCGCACGGGGCCCAAGCCTAGCCGGGGCGGCACGTGTCACCGTCCGAGGCCGCCGGCGGCGAGGTGTTCTAGGCTGGCCGACGTGCCGAAGCCGTCTCTCAGCAAGTCCACGCCCACCACGGTCCGCGCGGCGGGCGCCCTGGTGTCGCTCGAGGGCGCGGTGGCGGTCGGAGTCGCCGTGGTGCTGGTGGTCCGGGGGCTGCTCGGGCACGACCAGAGCGTCAGCAGTGGATACGGCACCGCCGCCTGGTTCGCCATTCTCGGTGGCGCCGTGCTCGCCGCCGGGCTCGCCCTGCTCTTCGGCAGGCGCTGGGGGCGGGCGATCGCGATCGTCGCGCAACTGCTGCTGCTTCCGGTGGCGTGGTCGCTGCTCACCGATTCCCACCAGCCGTTCTTCGGTGTGCTGCTCGGCGTCGTCGTGGTGGGAGCCCTCGGGTGCCTGTTCAGCAGCCCGACATCGAAATGGATGGCGGCCGAGTACGGCCAGGAAGCCGACGTCGACAACCCGTCGGAGCGCTAACTCACCTCGGACGCGAGGCGGCCGAGCGGATCCCCGGTGAGCCGATACGTCGTCCACTCGTCCTGCGGTCGCGCGTCGAGGGACTCGTAGAACGCGATCGACGGCTTGTTCCAGTTGACCACCGACCACGACAGCCGCGTGTAGCCGTTGTCGACGCACTCTTTCGCGAGGGTGGCGAGCAGGGCCTTGCCGTGACCGGAGCCGCGTTCGGACGGGCTGACGAACAGGTCCTCGAGGTAGATGCCGTGCGTTCCGTCCCACGTGGAGAAGTTCCGGAACCACACCGCGATACCGACGACCCGGCCGTCGTCGCTGACCGCGACGTGGGCGAACGTGGACGGCTGCGGACCGAACAGGGCGTCGTCTATCTGGTCGGCGGTGACGGTGCACTTGTCGCGGGCCCGCTGGTGTTCGGCCAGTTCGTAGATCATCGCGGTGATCGCGGAGACGTCCTCGGGTACTGCGCGTCTGATCATCGGGCACCTTCCGCCGTCACGTTGTGGCTGACCACCTGTTGCGCCCCGTGCTCGAAGCCGAGGACGGAGTACGCGCCGGGCGACATCGCGAACCGGCGCCCCTCGCTGACCGGAAGCTCCGCCCAGCGGGCGATGAGCGCGCGGGAGAAGTGGCCGTGCCCGACGAGGATCACGTCGCGGTCGACGAGTTGCGAATGCGCGACGGACAGCACGAGGTCGCAGCGGGTGTGCACCTGCTCGACCTGTTCGCCGCGCGGGCACGGATGCGTCCACACGGTCCAGTCCGGCACCTGCTGCCTGATCTCGGGCGTCGTCATGCCCTCGTAGATGCCGTAATCCCATTCGGCGAGCGCGTCCCAGGTGCGCTGGATCTTCAAGCCCGCCAGCTCCGCCGTCTCCTGGGCGCGTTGCCGCGGGCTGACGATGACGAGGGGGTCGCGCAGCGCGAGGGCGTCCATCGCCGGGCCCACCTGCCGTGCCTGGGATTCACCCAGTTCGGTGAGGTGCACGTCGGTCCGGCCGGTGTGTTTACCCCAACGGGCCCATTCCGTTTCGCCGTGCCGGAGGAGGACGATCCGACGGCCGCGCGGCGAATCACTGGGTGGCATCCATCCATCATGTCAGTCAATCTGCGTGTATGGCTCGCCTCCGGCGACGAAGTAGGTAAGGATCGAGCCGTGACAACGGTTCTTGCAGTGGCAAATCAGAAGGGTGGGGTCGCGAAGACCACCACGGTCGCCTCTCTCGGTGCGGCTCTCGTCGGGCTGGGCCAGAAGGTCCTGGTGGTGGATCTCGACCCGCAGGGGTGTCTGACCTTCTCCCTGGGGCACAACCCGGACCGCCTCGACGCCTCCGTCCACGACGTGCTGACGGGTGACCTGGGGGCGCGTGAAGCGGTGATCGACACCGAGGACGGTGTCGCGCTCCTGCCCGCGACGATCGACCTCGCGGGCGCGGAGGCGTTGCTGCTCATGCGTCCCGGTCGTGAGTTCGCCCTCAAACGCGCTCTGGCACCGCTGCTGGACGATTACGACACGGTGATCATCGACTGTCCGCCGTCGCTCGGTGTGCTCACGCTCAACGGGCTCACGGCGGCGCAGTCGGTACTGGTGCCGCTGCAGTGCGAGACGCTCGCCCACCGCGGTGTGGGGCAGTTGCTGCGGACGGTCACCGAGGTACAGCAGATCACCAACCCCGACCTGGTGCTGCTCGGTGCGCTGCCGACGCTGTACGACGCGCGCACGACCCACAGCCGCGACGTGCTGTCCGATGTGTCGGACCGCTACAACCTGCCGGTCCTCGCCCCGCCGATCCCGCGGACGGTGCGGTTCGCGGAGGCGACGGCGTCGGGTGCCACGGTCCTGGTGGGGCGCAAGAACAAGGGCGCCCAGGCGTACCGGGACCTGGCCGAGAACCTCGCCAAGCACTGGGCGGGATCCGAACTCGCTACGTTTTCGCCTGGAAGTGCCGAGTAAGTTCCTCCGGCGTGGGATTCCACGCGGCGGGCCAATCCTGTTGGCGTAGCTGGGCATCCGTGCCCCCGTCGGCGAAGACGACGCTTCCGCAGAACAGCGTCGAACCCGGTCCGAGCAGGAATTCGACGAGCGCGGCGATCTCGTCCGGGCGACCGCGCCTGCCGAGCGGCACCGGATAGAAGTCGAGGGCCTTCGCCAGTTCGGGGTCGAGGTCGTCCCCGCTGGTCATCGGCGTGTCGATCATGCCGGGGGCGATCGCGTTGAGCCGAATTCCGTTGCCGATCCATTCGGGCCGCACCGCTTCTCGTCGCATCCACCAGGCCAGCGCGAGCTTGGACGCCGGATACGCCGGGATGGCGGTCACCTCGTTGCCGATGCGCACCGCCTCCGCCTCGTCGCCGCGCAGGCACGCCGTCGCCAGGTCGCCGGGAATCCCGGGCTGCGTGGTGGTGCTGCTCGACGAGATCACCACCACCGAGGCGCCGTCCGCGCGCTCGAGGGCGGGCTTCAGGGCGGTCACGAGTTCCACGGCCCCGAAATAGTTGACCGCGACCAGCGTGCCGCCCGAGAAGTGGGACAGCGGTCCTAGTCCGGCGCAGCAGACGAGACCGTCCACGACGCCGCCGCTCATGTCGGTCACGGCGGCGGCCGCCGCCGCCCGGCCGCCGGGGGTCGACAGGTCGGCGGTCACGTCGGAGTGTGCGAGGTCGACGCCGATGACGGTGTGGCCGCCGGCCTCGAGGGTGCGGCGGCTCGCCGCCCCGATGCCCGAGGCCGCGCCGGTGATCACGTAGGTTGCCATGCCGTGAATTAGAACACGTTACACCGCGCAGTGGGTGGGGACTCCGGCTTCCGGTCCGTGCGCCCCGGAGCGGGCGTCGGCGTAGTGGGCGCGCAGACCCGTGACGCCGGGCGCCCGGTCCTCGCGCAGCACGAACCGGTCGTCGTAGTCGCCGCCGTTCTGTGAGCGGAAGGGCAACGGTGCGTCCGTGAACAGGCCGGACACGCGGTCGATCACGCGGGCCGCGACACCGGGGTAGTGCTCGTCGGGCAACCGGTCCGCGCTGTCGATCAGGACCGGGGGCAGCACGGACATCCCCGTGTACCAGAAGATTCCGTGGTGGATCGGGAACAGGACCTCGTCCATCTGGCCGTTGATTCCGCGCGGGCCCGCGCTGTCGGCGGTGCCGCCGAAACTGACGACGGTCATCGCCCGCTTACCGGCGAGGGTCCCCTCGCCGTACCGCCGGGTGGAGCCGTCCTCGCGTCGCACCCCGTATCCGTACCCCTCGACGAACACCCG
Source organism: Rhodococcus sp. (in: high G+C Gram-positive bacteria) (assembly GCA_039206675.1). Classification (GTDB taxonomy): domain Bacteria; phylum Actinomycetota; class Actinomycetes; order Mycobacteriales; family Mycobacteriaceae; genus Rhodococcus_F. The sequence continues at coordinate 12,165 of JBCEBZ010000400.1, forward strand.
GTCGAACCAGCCCTTGAGGATCGCGGGCATGCCGTACCACCACAGCGGGAACTGCACGATCACCGCGTCGGCCCACTCGAGTTTGCGCTGCTCGGCGAGGATGTCCGGAGCCAGGGTTCCCTCGGCCAGTGCCTGCCCGGACCTCGCTCCCACCAGGAGGCGGCCGCCCGGATCGTGCGCGAAGTCGTCCGCGGTCACCACCGGATTCCATCGCATTCCGTACAGATCGGAGGTCCGGATCTCGTGGCCGGCGCGGCGCAGTGCCGCGAGGGCGTCGTCGCGCAGTGCCGCGTTCAGGGACCTCGGCTCGGGGTGTGCCGATACCCAGAGGATCTTCATGGTGCACCTTTCGCTCGATCACCGTGGACCCTTCCGATCATGGATCCGCGCACGGCGCCGCACCAGTGGCCGGTGAGACACTATGTGAAATAATCGGGCCATGTCCGAATCGAGAGCCGAACGGCCCGGGCACCGTCATCGCGTGGTCGTGTTCGTGCGCGACGGACTGCTCCCCATCGAGTTCGGAATCGTCCACCGGCTGTTCGGCGAAGCACGATCGCGGGACGGCGAACCGCTGTACGAGGTCCTCACGTGCGCCCTCGCTCCCGGTGCCGTCCGGACCGACACCGACGTGACGCTGTCGGTCGA
>JBCEBZ010000401.1:0-3206 GCA_039206675.1 Rhodococcus sp. (in: high G+C Gram-positive bacteria)
CCCCGGCCGGAAGCCCCCCGGCGAGCAGCGCCTCGACCAGCCGCTGTCCCATGTGCGGCGTCAGCTCGGACGGTTTGAACACCACGACATTTCCGGCGGCCAGCGCCGGTCCGAGTTTGCGCGACGGAATGTTGAGCGGAAAGTTCCAGGGCGTGATCGCCCCGACGATTCCGACGGGTTCACGCAGGGTGATGACCAGTCCCTCGCCCGGGGTGGGATACGTGCTGCCGGTGGTCCGGAGGGCCTCGCCCGCGTAGAAGCGCAGGTTCATCGGCGTGCGACCGACTTCGATGGCCGCCTCCGCCCGGGTCTTGCCCTCCTCCCGGACGAGTTCGTCGACGAGTTCGGCTGCCCGCGCCTCGAGATGCGCGGCCGCGCCTTCCAGAATTGCCGCGCGGCGTTCCGGGGGTGTCGCGGCCCACTGCGGCGCCGCCTTGGCCAGCGCGCTGACGGCGGCATCGACGTCCGCCGCCGTGGAATCCGGGAACACGCCGATCACGTCGTGGTGGTCGGCGGGGTTGCGCCGCTCGAACACCTCGCCCGAGGACGACGGAACCCAGTGCCCGTCGATGAAATTCAGTCCCTCGATCATGACAGCGCCACCAATTCCTCGTCCTCGTCCATCAGATCGAACAGATCGACATTCTCGTCCGCCAGCCGGGCCGGCGCGATCGTCCGGCCGATCAGTTCTCTTGCCGCACTGATTTCTTCGCCGCGGTCGAGTGTGAAGGCGCCGCGCACGACACCGCCGTCCAGATAGAAGGCGGTGAACTCGCCGTTGTCGGCGCTGCCGCGGAAAACCAGGTCGGTGTAGCGGGCGGTGCCGGTGAACTGGATGTTCTTGCCGAACTGATCGGACCAGAACCAGTGCGCGGGGTCCACCACGCCGACGCGTCCGAGCATGAGGTTCGCGGTCGCGGCCCCCTGCTTGCTCGCGTTGTCGAAGTGTTCGACGCGAACGTGTCTGCCTGCCGCGTCGGAGAATCGGGCCGCCACGTCACCGGCGGCGTACACGTGCGGACTCGACGTGCGTCCTTGCGCATCCACGAGGATTCCGCCGTCGACGGCCAGTCCGGAGGCCTGCGCGACCTCGACGTTGGGGACGATCCCGATCCCCACCACCACCACGTCGGCCTGCAGCACCTCGCCGCCCTCGAGGGCGATGAGGACGCTGTCCGTCCGGGTCGTCACGGCGTCGACCCGGACGCCGCCGCGGACGGTGACGCCGTTCTCCCGCTGCAGCCGAGTGCAGACCTCGCCCATCTCGGGTCCGAGAATTCGGGCGAGAGGTACCGGGTCCGCCTCGAGGACGGTGACCTCCGCTCCCAGGGTTCGTGCGGTGGCCGCGATTTCGAGTCCGACGAAGCCTCCGCCGATCAGCACCAGGCTGACGCCGGGGCGAAGGTCGGCGGCGAGCCGTTCGGCGTCGTCGATCGTCCTGAGGTAGTGCACCCTCTCCGGCGCGGGGCCGGTCACCGGTATCGTGCGCGGCCTGCCGCCGGTCGCGACGAGCACGGCGTCGGCCGCGATGCTCCGTCCGTCGGACAGTTCGACCGACCCGCCGCTCGCGTCGATCCGCGTCACCGCCGTGCCGGTGAGGAGTTCGACGTTCTGCTGCTCCCGCCACAGTTCGGGCAGGAGCATCAACGATTCGCGATCCTCCTGCCCGGAAAGGAATTCCTTGGACAGCGGCGGGCGCTGATACGGCGCGTGCGGCTCGTCGCCGACGAGGAGGATCCTGCCGTCGAACCCTCGGCGCCGCAGGGTGCGTGCCGCGACGGCAGCGGTCTGGCCGGCGCCGATGGTGACGATGGTGTTCAGCGTCATGGGGTCACTCGCTCTCTCAGTCGTTTTCGGCCGGCGAAGTCGCGGTCTCGGCGTAATCGGGGCTGCGGGTGAGATCCACGTAGACGACGTCGTCCTCGACCTTCACCGCGTAGGTCGGCTGGCACAGGTCCTGGTCCTCCTCGTAGCCGGTGTCGAGGTCGAACGCCCACTGGTGGCCCGGGCAGATGACGCGCCCGTGCAGCAGGGTGCCTTTCGCCAGCGACCGATCCTGATGGACGCACAGATCACGGAAGGCGTAGATCCGGTCGTCGGTCTGGAACAGGGCGACCGCGGTGTCCCCGGCCTCGACGCGAAGCTTCCGGCGTCGGCCGAGCTCACGCACGGTGACCAGCCGGGTCCAATTCTCCATCGTTCTCTCCTGTCGGGCGAGTTGCCTGCGTCCGGAGGGGCCCGATGCGGGCCCCTCCCTTCGCACGATCAGGCGGTCGCGAGCTCGAGGTCGGTTGCCACGTACGTGTCGTAGAGCCCCTTCGTGTACGAGAAGCGCATCTCGGCTCCCCACTGCACGAGTTGCAGGCAACGCTGCTGCAGCTGTGGGGTATCCGCGTGGTCGAGCACGATCTGGTATCCGCGCTCACCGTGCACGACGTCCGACGTGATGTGCAGGTCGAAGAACTCGATCTCGTCCTCGGTGAAGCCGTACACCTCACGCAGTGGGATGATCTGCTTCTTGTAGATGCTCGGTACCTGCGATTCGAGTCCGACGACGAGTGCTGCAGTGGCCACGACGAAGTGCTCGCGCTGCGACACCGCGTAGCACCAGGACTGCAGCCCGCGGGTAATCGCGTTCATGTTCGACGGATCCTCGACGCGCTCTTTCGTGGTGCCGCACGCCTCGGCGAACTTGATGAGGAGGTCGGTGTGCCGGATGTCGGCCAGTTCCTCCTCGTACATGTTCTGGAGGGTGAAATCCTTTGCATTGGTGAAGGTGTCGGGGGTGTTCGAGTAGATGTTCGCGAGGTAGTCGGCGAAGGGCCCGACGTAGTGGTAGTGGTTCTCCGCCCACCGCGCGAAATGGTGCTTCTCGAGCTTGCCCTCGGCCCAGGCCTTGCTGAACGACGCGTTCTTCGCCTCGCGGCCCTTGATGGCGTTCTCCAGAGCTGCGCGGAATTCGTCCCTGCCCAGTAGTTCGGTCATGATGTGCCTCGTTTCCTCGAGTATGAGAATGGTTGGGAATGCTCCGACCGGAGTGAGCTCGACGGTATCGACTCGCGTCCGGCGCGACCACGGTCGAAATGACTGTGTCGGAACGGTTTCGATGTGCACGTTGTCGGCGCACCGAGAGGTTGTCAGGTGCGCACTACCGCGAGGGCGTCGAACTCGGCCAGCATCGCCGCCCCGACTGCCTTGTCCTGCTT
>JBCEBZ010000402.1:0-43451 GCA_039206675.1 Rhodococcus sp. (in: high G+C Gram-positive bacteria)
CTTCGACCAGGCCGTCATCGCGCACACCCGCAACACGCACCTCGCCCGCTCCCTCACCGAACTGCGACCACACAGCGCCAGGCTGCGCACCATCGCGCACTCCCGACCCGAGCGGCTGGAAACCTCCCTGGCCGAGCACCGCGCCATGTGCCGGGCAATCCGCGACGGCGACGGTGAGGCCGCGGCAGACGCGTGCTCCGACCATCTCACCCAGACGCAGCGCACCATCCTCGACGCCGTCATCAACCCGGTCGGATCCGGCGTGCCGATCCAGCTGATCACCGCCTGACGGGCTGGCGTGGGCTCAGGCTCACGGCTCCACGGCAGACATGTGTGGGGTGGGCCAGATGAGGTGCCCGTCGCGGATGTCGGACATCGTCGACGAGATCCAGGCGAGTTCGCTCCGCGCGGCGTGGAGGGCGTAATTCGCTTCGAGGACGAACAGTGCGGGCGCGCCGTCGTTCAGGGTCCGGGTGAGCCGCGTCTGGTCGGATTCGATTCTCGCGGTAAGGCGTTCGGCGCGTTCGGTGAGTGCGTCGAGGGCGGCTTCGCGCCCCAGCGCGCCGAGATAGCTGATCGCGGCGAAGAACGGTGAGAACTCCCGTGCCGCACTGCGGATCTGGGTGTCCAGGCGCGTCACGAGTTCCGCGCGCCCGGTGTCGGTGAGGGCGTAGACGGTGCGGGCCGGCCGCCCGTCGCGTTGCGCCCGTTCGTGTTCTTCGATCCAGCCTGCGCCCGCGAGGGCGGCGACCACATTGTTCAGCGAACCGCGGTTGAGCGGCCACTGCCCCTCCTCGCTCCGTTCGCGCAGCGTGACCTCCAACCGGTAGGGGTGCATCGGCGATTCGAGGAGCAGGCCGAGCACCGGCACGACGAGGGGATTGTCGAGGACGCGTCCGGGCACAATCGAAACGTACCAGTCTAAATAAACTATGACGAAGCTCGCGATTCGGGCGCCACGACCTCGCCTTTGTCACGATTGGGTCACGGCCCGCTACGGTGGATCGTTGACCACGACGCCGATCATGAAAGAACAAATTCTTGTTACAGAGTGAATCGAAGTTCAGGGATTATCGTCTGCACGCCGTCGCGCTCCTCGTGGGCGTCCTCTCCGTGGGGGCGGTGGCCTACCGAGAGTTCGATGCGGCAACGGGCTACCTGATGGACCTCTCCGTGTTCCGCGACGCCGGCCACGCCTTCGTCAGCGGGCTGCCGCTCTACTCCGCGGACTTCCCGAGCAGTTCGGGGTTCAGGTTCATCTACGCACCGTTCGCGGCGATCCTCTTCGCACCGATGGCGGAGATCGACCCCGCCGTCCTGCAGGCGCTGTGGTGCGCCCTCAACCTCGGGCTCGTGTGGTGGATGGTCAAGGTGGCGTTGTCGAAACTCGACGTCGGCCGCCCCGAACTTCTCGCTCTGCTGTCGATGGGGCCGGTACTTCTCCTCGAGCCGATGCGCTCGAACTTCGACTTCGGTCAGATCAACATCATCCTGATGGCGCTCGTGGTCGCCGACTGCACCGGGGTGATCCCGAAGCGGTTCCGCGGAATCGCGATCGGTCTCGCCGCGGCAATCAAGATCACCCCGGCAGCCTTTCTGCTGGTCCTCCTCGTCCGGCGCGACTTCCGCTCGATCGGACGATCGCTCGCCACGATCCTCGTCACCGTCGGACTCGGTTTCTGGCTGCTGCCGCAGTCGTCGGTGTGGTTCTGGACCACCGAATTCTTCGCCACCGGCCGCGCGGGCGCTCCCGACTTCTTCCGCAACCAGGCCGTCACCGGCGTCATCGCCCGGCTCGGGGCGGAGGGCCGGCTGGCCAGTGTCCTCTGGGTTCTCGCTGCGGCCGTCATCGTGTCCGCCGCCGCATGGTCGGCGTACCGGTTCACCCGGTCGGGTGAACACCTGATCGCACTGTCGGTCGTGGCCCTGGCTTCGCTGCTCGCCGCGCCGTTCGCCGTCACCCACCATTGGGCGTACAGCATCCTCCTGATTCCGATCCTGATGGCACCGCAATACCGCAGCTGGCGGCCGGTGGTCGGCGCCGCGACGCTCATCTTCCTGATCGGCCCGAACTTCGTGCTGCAATCGTCCTCGTCCGGCTGGGTGGAGGCCGCCGTGCGCGAGGTGATCGGGAGCTCGCAGTGCCTCGTCGCGCTGGTCCTGCTCGGCGCCGCGGTCGTGGCCGCGCGCTCCCGCACCTCGCTCCCGGACGTCGACACCGATGCCGTGCCCGCGGGTGCCGATGCCTCGGACGCCGTCGTCTCGGACACCGTCGTCTCGGACGCCGACGCGCTGGAGTCGGCTCGCAGCTAGTCGCCCCCCGCCCCGGGCGAATGTACCTTTGACCGCCTCAGGTGCGCCGAAAGGTACATTCGCCCAGCGCCGACGAGCCGCGCGGAGGACCGGGCGGCGCTATCGTCGAGTCATGTGCCGAAACATCACCGAGCTGCGCGGACTCGAACCGGCGGCCACCGCGGAGGAGATCGAGGCGGCGGCGCGTCAATACGTCCGGAAGGTCAGCGGAATCCAGAAGCTCTCCGACGCCAACCGTGAACCGTTCGAGGAGGCGGTCGCCGTCGTCACCGAGGCCACCACGAAACTCCTCGCCGCACTGCCTGCGCGCAAGCAACCACCGCAGACCGTGCCCCCGCTGCGGCGGCCGGAAGTCCGGGCGCGCATCGCGGCGAAGGCCGCCACCTCGTGACCGGACGAACGGGACGCTCGTAGCGTCAGATCGAACGAGCGTCCCGTTCGTTCAGCCTCAGGCGCGCAGGGCCCCCAGCGCGTCGATGCGTTTGATCGCGTCGGCGACGATGCCGTCGATGAGGTCCTTGCAGGTGGGCAGGTCGTCGAGCAGTCCCACGACCTGCCCCGACGCGAGGACGCCGGCGTGGGTGTTGCCGTCGACGAGTCCGGCCTTGAGCAGCATCGGGGTGTTGGCGGCCATGATGATCTGCTGCCAGGTGCGGTCGCTGGACTTCTTCATGGCGAGGCCGTCCTTGACGAGCGTCGACCATTTCATGCCGGTCATGGCCTTGAACTTCGACGCGTTGCGGGCGGCGGCGGCGAGTCCGCGGAGGTTGCCGGAGTGTTCGAGGCTGTCGACGAGTTCGGTGTTGAGGACCCGGTGGGGCATGCCGTCGACCTTGCGGGAGACGGTGGTGTCCTGCAGTCCACGGGCGAGGTACTCCTGCTTGACGGAGTCGGGGACCGTCGATTCCTGGGTGAGCAGGAAGCGGGTGCCCATCGCGACGCCGGCGGCGCCGTACGCGAGGGCGGCGGCGAGCCCGCGGCCGTCGTAGAAACCGCCGGCCGCGACGACGGGAATGTCGACGGCGTCGAGCACCGACGGCAGCAGCAGGGTGGTGGCCACCGGGCCGGTGTGCCCGCCGCCCTCGCCGCCCTGCACGATCACCGCGTCGGCGCCCCACGACGCCACCTTCTTCGCGTGTTTGGCGGCGCCGATCGACGGAATAACCACCACCCCAGCATCTTTCAGCTTCGCGATCAGGTCCTGCTTGGGGGCGAGCGCGAACGACGCGACGCGCACGTTCTCCCGGATCAGCAGGTCGATGCGTTGCGGGGCGTCGGTGGCGTCGGCGCGGATGTTCACGCCGAACGGCTTGTCGGTGAGCGTCTTGGTCTTGGCGACGGCCGCCTCGAGTTCCTCGTACGTCATCGTGGCCGACGCGAGGATGCCGAGACCGCCCGCGTTGGCAGTGCCCGCGACGAGTCGCGGTCCGGCGACCCAGCCCATTCCGGTCTGGACCACCGGGTGTTCGACACCGACCAGTTCGGTCAGCGGGGTGCGGAGCGTGCTCACAGCGACACCTCCCGGTCGCGCAGGCTGCGGGGGTCGAGGACCTCGCGGATCAGCCGCAGTTCTTCCTCGGACGGTTCCCGAGTCACCGGGGCGTCGGCCAACTCCGCCACCTCGAAGGACGTGTTCTCGGCGACCTGTTCGGCGGTCACGCCGGGGTGCAGCGACAGCGCCCGGAACGTGTGTCCGGGTCCGCCGAAGTCGAACACCCCGAGGTTGCTCACCACCCGGTGCAGGTGGTGGAAGCGGTAGGCGGGGTTCTCCGGATCGATCTGGTCGTAGCCGACACCGGAGACGATGTCGACCTGATCGCAGAACACCCGCGACGAGTGCTTGCCCACCCAGTAACTGGTGGGGTGGTTGATCGTGTTGCCCGGTGCGCCGCGGACGCCGAACATCTGCCGCGTCGGCTGCTGCAGCGGACCGAACGCCGACAGGTTCTGGTTGCCGTGCCGGTCGATCTGGTTGGCGCCCATCACCACGTGGCGGCGACCGGACGCGACGACGTCGAATACCTTCCGGAACGGCATCCAGCCCTCGATCGGTGCCTTCGCGCCGACGGCGGGGGTGTCGGCGAAGATCAGGGCCTCGCCGTCGGTGATGAGAAGGTCGGGTTCGGTGGTCAGTCGCGCGAGCCGGGCGCCGATCAGCGGCAGCGTCGCCATCGGGCTGGCCATGATCTCGCCTGCCCCGGAGAAGATCTCGGCGCACGCGATTGCGCAGTACTCGGCGCGGGTGACGTCGGTGGTCGTCTCGGTCATGCCTGCTGCTCCTCTGCGAACTTCTTCACGGCCGCCTGGTAGTCGTCTTCGCTGCCGGACAGGTAGGTGTCGACGAACTGCTGCCATCCCTCGGGGGTCTTGGCGGCTTCGGCGTAGTGGCGCTGGAACTTCTCGTCGCGGCCGTAGCTGTCGCCGGCGAGGGTGAAATGGGCGCCGTTCGGTGCCTCGACGACGCCGTCGACCATCATGCGGTTGAGGATCAGGTTCTGCAGCGGAACGGTTTTCACCAGTTCCTCGGTCTCCACGACGCGTTCGACGGAGACGAACCGCTTCTCGGCGGCCGCGCAGTACAGGTCGTCGAAGTAGGGGTCGACCCCGGTATAGGCGGCGTTGCCGTGCTTGTCGCCGAGGTTCAGATGCACCAGGGCCGCATCGAGATTCAGGGCGGGCATCGCGATCAGCGTCTCCGATTTGCCGGAGGCGTCCGGGTACGGGGAGGTGACGGTGCGCAGTTCGTCGCCCCAGAAATTCCGGACGTCGGAGCCGAGCCCGGCACGGATCGGCAGGAACGGCAGCCGGGCGGCGGCGGCCTCGAGTCCGCACTTGACCATGCCCTCGTCCATTTCGCGGACCTCGATCTCGCCGCCGGTGCGTGCCTTCGCGAACCACGGGTCGTAGAACGGGGCCGAATCGAGGGACACGAACCCGTAGTACGCCTTCCTGACCTTGCCCGCCGAGCAGAGCAGCCCCAGGTCGGGGCCGCCGTAGGTGACGACGGTGAGGTCGGTGACGTCCGAGCGCAGCAGCGCCCGGACCAGCGCCATCGGCTTACGGCGCGAACCCCAGCCGCCGAGGCCGATGGTCATTCCGCTGCGCAGTTCCCCGACCGCGTCGTCGAGCGACATCCTCTTGTCGCGCTTGCTCGCCATGGATGTCAGCCTTTCCTGTTGTTCGAGTTGGAGCGGGGCTTGCCGGTTTCGACGAACTCGTCGCGGTGCTCGTCCGAGACCCCGGCGAGGTTGAGTTCGAAGGTGTAGCCCTGCTCGAGGCGGTAACTGGTCTTCACGTCGACGGGGTCGATGCCGTTGATCGCTTCCTTGGCGCAGCGGATGACCCGGGTGTCCTTGGCCGCGATCTTGGCGGCGATGTCGCGGGCGGTGTCGTCGAGTTTCTCCCGCGGCACCACCTCGTACACCGACCCGAAGTGCTGGAGTTGCCGGGCGGTGACGTTCTGCGCCGTGTAGTAGAGGGTGCGCATCATGTGCTGGGGGACGAGCCGGGCGAGGTGGGTGGCGGCGCCGAGCGCCCCGCGGTCGACCTCGGGCAGTCCGAAGACGGCGTCGTCCGATGCCACGATCACGTCGGCGTTGCCGACCAGTCCGATGCCGCCGCCGACGCAGAATCCGTTGACCGCGACCACCACGGGCACGGCGCAGTCGTAGACGGCGGCGAACGCGGCCGCGCAGCCGCGGTTGGCGTCGACCAGTGCGCCGTATCCGTCGGTGGCCTGCATTTCCTTGATGTCGACGCCGGCGTTGAACCCGCGTCCCTCCGCTCGCAGGATCACCACATGGGTGTCCGGGTTCCGGCCCGCCTCGAGCACGGCGTCGGCCAGCTCGAACCAGCCCCGGGAGGGGATGGCATTCACGGGCGGGTAGTCGACGGTGACCGTGGTGATGCCCCCCGGATCTGTCTCGCTCCGAATTCCCACTGTTTTCTCCTCGTCAGATCCGCACTTCACGCACCAAGCAATTGCTTGGTAGGGTAGCACGATGGAAACAGGTTCCAACATGACCGGAAGCGTCGTGCTCGTGACCGGCGGAGTTCGCGGCGTGGGCGCGGGCATCAGCCGCACCTTCCTGCGGGCCGGGGCGACGGTGGTCGCCTGCGCCCGCAGGCCGGGCGACGACCCCGTGGAGGTGGACGGACGCGCCGCCGAATTCCTGCCGTGCGACATCCGTGACCCGGAGCAGGTGCAGGGTCTCGTCGACCGGATCGTCGAGCGGCACGGCCGCCTCGACGTGCTGGTCAACAATGCCGGCGGGGCGCCGTTCGCCCTCGCGGCGGACGCAAGCCCGAAGTTTCACTCGAAGATCGTCGAGCTGAACCTCCTTGCCCCGCTGCTCGTCTCGCAGGTGGCGAACGCTCAGATGCAGACGCAGGATTCGGGTGGCGTGATCGTCAACATCTCCAGCGTCAGCGGATCGCGGCCCTCGCCCGGCACCGCGGCGTACGGCGCGGCGAAGGCGGGAGTCGACAGTCTGACCACCAGCCTGGCGGTCGAGTGGGCGCCGAAGGTGCGGGTCAACTCGGTGGTCGTCGGCCTGGTCCGCACCGAACTCGCGCACCTGCACTACGGGGACGAGGCGGGGATCGCGGCGGTCGGGGACACGGTCCCGCTGGGCCGGATGGCCTGCCCCGAGGACGTCGGCAACTGCGCGGTGTTCCTGGCTTCACCGTTGGCGGCGTACGTCAGCGGTTCGACACTGACCGTCCACGGCGGCGGCGAACGTCCCGCCTTCCTGGCGGCAGCAACGGTATCTACAGAGGAGAAGGCATGAGTGGAGTGGTCGACGGTCGCGTCGTCATCGTGACGGGCGCCGGGCGCGGAATCGGACGCGCCCATGCGCTGGCGTTCGCCGCCGAGGGGGCGAAGGTCGTGGTCAACGACATCGGGGCCGGACTCGACGGTTCCGCGACCGGCGAGAGCCCCGCCGAGCAGGTGGTCGCGGAGATCGTGGCCGCGGGCGGCGAGGCCGTCGTCAACGGCGACGACGTCGCGGACTGGGCGGGGGCCGAGAACCTGATCCGGACGGCGATCGACACGTACGGGCGCCTCGACGTGCTGGTGAACAACGCCGGGTTCCTGCGCGACCGCATGCTCGTCGGGATGAGCGAGCAGGAGTGGGACGCCGTCGTGCGCGTCCATCTCAAGGGGCATTTCGCGACGCTGCGGCACGCCGCCGCGTACTGGCGAGCCGAGGCGAAGGCTGGTAATCCGGTGGACGCCCGGATCGTCAACACCAGTTCCGGTGCCGGACTGCAGGGCTCGATCGGGCAGGGCAACTACGCCGCCGCGAAGGCGGGGATCGCGGAGTTGACCATCCAGGCCGCGGCGGAGTTGAAGAACTACGGCGTCACCGTCAACGCGATCGCACCCGCCGCCCGCACCCGGATGACGGTCGGCGCCGGCGGCGCGATGGCGGAGGCGATGGCCGCTCCCGAGGAGGGCTTCGACGCGATGGCGCCGGAGAACATCTCTCCGCTCGTCGTGTGGCTCGGCAGTGTGGAGTCGAAGGACGTGAGCGGGCGGGTGTTCGAGGTCGAGGGCGGCAAGATCACCGTCGCCGAGGGCTGGCGGCACGGCCCCACTCAGGACAAGGGCGCGCGCTGGGAGCCGAAGGAGATCGGGCCCGTCGTCGCGGACCTGCTCGCCAAGGCGGAGGACCCGGTCCCGGTCTACGGCGCCTGAGCACGTGAGTGGCGAAGTGTGCCCGGGCACGCTTTGCCGCTCACCTGCCGAACGGGACGGTCGTTGCGTCAGATCGAACGAGCGTCCCGTTCGTCCGGCCGCGCGGAGAACTGGAGACTTGTTTGGACACATTGCTAAACAGGTGTCCAAAAGTTAGTGTGCAAGAAGGAAAAGGCTCTCGGCCAAGGAGAATTCGTGAAATTCGGCATAACGTTGTTTACGAGTGACCGCGGGATCGAGCCGGCCTCGGCCGCGAGGGGTGCGGAGGCCAACGGATTCGACTCGTTCTACGTGCCCGAGCACACGCACATTCCGGTGAAACGCGATGCGGCGCATCCCCAGACGGGAGACGCGTCGCTGCCCGACGACCGGTACATGCGCACCCTCGACCCGTGGGTGGCCCTCGCCACCGCGGCGGCGGTCACGGAGCGGATCGAACTCGGCACGTCGGTGGCGCTGCCCGTCGAGCACGACCCGATCACGCTGGCCAAGACGATCGCCTCGCTCGACCACCTCAGCGGCGGACGGGTGATCCTCGGCGTGGGGTACGGGTGGAATCTGGACGAACTCACCGATCACAACGTCCCGCCGGGGCGGCGCCGGACGATGCTGCGCGAATACCTCGAGGCGATGCGCGCACTGTGGACGCAGGACGAGGCGTCCTACGACGGCGAGTTCGTGAGCTTCGGTCCGAGCTGGGCGTGGCCCAAGCCGGTGCGGGTGCCTCCCGCGATTGTCGGCGCCGCCGGCAACGACAAGAACTTCCGATGGATCGTGAAGTCGGCCGACGGCTGGATGACCACCCCGATCGAGCAGGACATCGACGACCGCGTCGCCGCGCTGCGACGGATGTGGCACGAGGCGGGCAGGGCCGGCGAACCCCGGATCGTCGTGCTCGACGGCAAGCCGGACGTCGACAAGTTGCGTCGCTGGAAGGACCTCGGCGTCACCGAGGTGGTGTACGGAGTGCCCGACCGCAGCGAGGAGGAGGTCCTCGCCTACCTCGGACGCCTGGCGGGAAAACTCGAGGGATTGCGCGAGTCGACCGCGGTGGGGTGAGTGAGTGCGGTTGGATGGAATGAGGACACACTCGGGTAAGAACGTGTTCTAGTATTGCGTGCCAGTTGCTCGAGGAGAGGTCGAAGTCCGTGCGCATCGCACTCTTGTCGTACCGAAGCAAGCCCCACTGCGGTGGGCAGGGTGTGTACGTCCGCCATCTCAGCCGTGAGCTGGTCGAACTCGGCCATCAGGTCGAGGTGTTCTCGGGTCAGCCGTACCCGGACGTCGACCCCCGGGTGACGCTGACGAAGGTCCCCAGCCTCGACCTGTACCGCGAGCCGGATCCGTTTCGAACGCCGCACCCGCGCGAGTTCCGCGACGCCGTCGACGTGCTCGAGGTCGCGACCATGTGGACGGCCGGTTTCCCGGAGCCGCTCACGTTCAGCCTCCGGGCCGCGCGACTGCTGAAGGAGCGCGCCGACGAGTTCGACGTGGTGCACGACAACCAGTGCCTAGGGTACGGGCTGCTGCAACTCCAGAAGGCCGGCCTCCCCGTCGTCGCCACCATCCACCACCCGATCACCCGCGACCGCGAGCTGGACCTGGCGTCGGCGAAGTGGTGGCGCAAGGTGACGGTCCGGCGCTGGTACGGCTTCCTCCGCATGCAGAAACGGGTGGCGCGCGCCATCCCCGCGCTGCTGACGGTGTCGCAGTCCTCCGCCGACGACATCGGTGCGGCGTTCGACGTTCCCGCCGGCAACCTCCGGACCGTCCCGTTGGGCGTGGACACCGAGGTCTTCCGACCCCCGGCCGCCGACCGCGTTCCGGGGCGCATCGTGTGCGTCGCCAGCGCCGACATGCCGCTGAAGGGGGTGTCGACGCTCCTCGAGGCGGTCGCGAAGGTGCACACCGAGCGGGCCGTCGAACTGGTGCTGGTCACCAAACTCGCACCCGGCGGCGTCACGGAGAAACTCATCGAGGAACTGGCCATCGGCGACGTCGTCCGCACCGTGTCGGGCATCGACGACGCCGAACTGGCCGCGCTGCTGGCGTCCGCCGACGTCGCGTGCGTCCCGTCGCTGTACGAAGGGTTCTCGCTGCCCGCCGTCGAGGCGATGGCATGCGGCACCCCGCTGGTCGCGAGCCGCGCGGGCGCCATTCCCGAGGTGGTGGGAACGGACGAGGAGGCGGGTGTGCTCGTGACGCCCGGCGACCCCCAGGAACTCGCGGACGTGCTCGGCGCGTTGCTCGACGATCCGCGGCGCCGGGCCCGGCTCGGCGACGGTGGACGTCGACGCGTGCTCGAGCGCTACAGCTGGGCCGCCGTGGCCGCGAGAACCGCGCAGACGTATGCCGAAGCGATAGCGCAGACCCGTCAAGGAGGCCGACCGTGCTGACCGTGGACTTCGACCGGCTGGGTGTGAAACCCGGCGACAAGGTGATCGACATCGGGGCCGGTGCCGGACGGCACTCGTTCGAGCTGTATCGACGCGGCGCCGACGTCATCGCCTTCGACCAGAACGCCGACGAACTCGCGGACGTCGAGAAGATGTTCGTGGCGATGGCCGAGGTCGGTGAGGTCCCGGCGGGCGCGTCGGCGCGGGTGGAGGTCGGCGACGCGCTGAACCTGCCGTACGAGGATGCGTCGTTCGACGTGGTCCTCATCTCCGAGGTCCTCGAACACGTGCCGCGCGACGGCCGCGCCATCGCCGAGCTGACCCGCATCCTCAAGCCGGGTGGTGTTGCGGCGGTGACGGTTCCGCGGTGGCTGCCGGAGAAGATCTGCTGGGCGCTCTCCGACGCGTACCACGAGGTCGAGGGCGGCCACGTCCGCATCTACCGCGCCGACGAACTGGCCGGGAAGCTGACGGCCGCCGGGCTGGAGGTCCGCGGCCGGGACCACGCGCACGCCCTGCATTCCCCGTACTGGTGGCTCAAGTGCGCGGTGGGAGTGGACAACAACGACAACCCTCTCGCGAAGGCCTACCACCAGGTTCTGGTGTGGGACATGATGAAAGCCCCCTGGCTCACACGCACCGCCGAGAAGGTGCTCAACCCGGTGGTCGGCAAGAGCGTCGTGTTCTACCTCGAGAAGCCGAGGGAGCCGAGCGTGGTGAAGGCGCCGCGGTGAGAGCCGCCGGCGTCCCGTCGGTACCGAACGTGTTGTCGGAGAGCCAGGTCAGGCAGACGGCACGGTCGATCGCGGCAGCGCAGGAGTCGTCGGGGGCGCTGCCGTGGTTTCCGGGCGGGCACACCGACCCCTGGGATCACGTCGAATCCGCCATGGCGCTCACCGCGGCCGGACTGACCGAGCAGGCGGAGGCCGCGTACGAGTGGTCGCGCCGCACGCAGCGACCGGACGGGTCGTGGCCGATGAAGTTCCGCGACGGGACGGTGGAGAATCACGATTCCGACAGCAACTTCTGCGCCTACCTCGCGGTGGGGGTGTGGCACCACTACCTGATCACCGGTGACCGGAACTTCGTCGACAGGCTGTGGCCGTCGGTGCAGGGCGGCCTCGACTTCGTCGTCGACATGCAGGCGCCGAGCGGCGAAATCTGGTGGGCCCGCGGCGAGCACGGTCAGGACTGCCCCGAGGCACTGCTGACCGGGAACTCCAGCATTCACCACAGCCTGCACTGCGGCCTCCTGCTCGCGCGGTTGGTCGACGATCCGCAGCCGGAATGGGAGTTCGCGAAATACACGCTCGGCCACGCGATCCGGCAGCACCCGGAGTCGTTCGCGATCAAGGACGAATACTCCATGGACTGGTACTACCCGATCCTCGGGGGCGCCGTCCGCGGTGCGGCGGCGTCGGACCGCATCGACTCGCGGTGGGACGACTTCGTGGTCGAGGGACTCGGCATCCGCTGCGTGGACCACCGCCCGTGGGTGACCGGGGCCGAAACGTGTGAGTTGGTGCTGGCGCTCGACGCGATGGGGGAGGGTGCCCGGGCGCTCGCGCAGTTCACCGCCATGCAGCACCTGCGGGATCCGGACGGCTCGTACTGGACCGGCCTCGTCTACAGCGACGGCAAACGGTGGCCGGTCGAGCAGACCACGTGGACGGGCGGTGCGATGATCCTCGCCGCGGACGCCCTGTCCCGCACCACGCCCGGACACGGAATCTTCCGGGACGCGGCGCTGCCCGTGGGCCTACCGATCGGCCTCGACCGGTGCGGCGACTACTGTCACGCCAGCGGTTCGCCCGTCTGACCGCCCACCCGCTCGAGCACCCGCAGTGACCCGGTGACGGACGTTTCCTTGAATTGTCCTGTCGCCAGGGCGCGTTCGTAGATCTCGAACGGCGGACGCCCGCCGTCCGCGGGGTCCGGGAACACGTCGTGGATCACCAGGGCGCCGCCCACGTTCACCCACGGCGCCCACCCCTCGAGATCCGCCGACGCCGCCTCCGACGTGTGACCGCCGTCGATGAACACGAAGTTCACCGGGGTGCGCCAGAACGTCGCGACCGTCGACGACCGGCCGAGCACGGCCACGACGTACTCCTCGAGCCCCGAATCCGCCATCGTGTGCCGGAACCGGCCGACCGTGTCGAGCAGACCGGTGTGCGGGTCGACGAACGCCGGTTCGTGATACTCCCAGCCCGGCTGGTGCTCCTCGGAACCGTGATGGTGATCGACGGTGACGACGCGCGCGCCGCGCGCCTTCGCCGCCGCACCGAGGTAGATCGTCGAGCGGCCGCAGTACGTGCCGATCTCGACGCCCACCCCGCCGGAAGTCAGGTACTGCATCGCGGCGTCGTGCAGGGCCGTCCCCTCGTCCTCCGGCATGAAGCCGGGGACGGAGTCGGCGAGTCGAAGGAGCTCTGGTGTCAGATGTTCGGTGCTCATGTGGCCTCTGCGTCCGGGGCGGCCGCTCCGGCCGCCTTCTTCCGCTTGTGTAGCACCCCGCCGATCATCGCGTCGAGTTTCGTCCCCAACGGCCAGCCCACGTAGTGGCACAGGAACAGGGCGATCTCCCGGAGTTGGTCCTCGTCCAGTTCCTCGTTGTGCAGCGCCGCCCCCACCTGGATCTCGGCGACGTCGACGAGTCCCTGCGCGGTGAGCGCGCCGAGGAGCAGAAGCCGGCGGTCGCGGATGCTCAGCCCGGGCCGCGACCAGATGTCGGCGAACAGGTGGTCGGCGGTGACGGCGAAATGCGCGCCGGGTCCGTCCCGCATCTCGAATCCGTAGACCTTCTCCATCATGGCCAGGCCGCGGGTGCGGGTGTCGTCGGTCATTGCTGCTCCTCCTTGTCCACGGTGCTGTCGACGCCGAGCCCCGGACCCAGGCCCGTGAGCGCGAGCCGGGCGAGCGGCAGCGCGACGTCGAGCAGCGCGCCGAGCCCGATCGCCAGCGACAGGTCCTTCTCCCCGAGGTCCCGGACGTGGGACATGATCGGGTACCAGTTGTCGTGTTCGTCGAGCGCGTCGGTGGTGTCGCGGAGCATGATCGCGCCGGCACCGCCGGTGATTGCGTCGGTGTGGCGGACCACCTTTCCGAGTTCGGTGATGTCGAGACCGGCGGCCTCGGCGAGCCGCTGCGCCTCGGCGGCGGCGGTGAACGACACGAAGTGCAGCAGGTTCCGCGCCAACTTCATCCGCGTTCCCGCGCCCACGTCGCCGGCGTGCACGACGAGTTCGGCCCAGTGCCCGAACGGCTCCCGGACCCTCTCGAACGCGTCGTCGCTCGCCCCGACCATCACCGCCAGCTTCCCCTGGTGCGCGCCGGGGGCGCCGCCGCTGACGGGTGCGTCGATCAGGTCGACGCCGTGCGCGCGGCACCGGGCGGCGAGTTCGACCGCGGTGACGTCGCTGATCGTGGAGTGCACGGCCACGACCGTGCCCGGTCGCGCGGTGTCGAGCAGTTCGGTGACCACCGCGCGCACCTGCTCGTCGTTCAGCACGGTCACCGAGATGACGTCCGCGTTCTCCGCGACTTCCCGCGGACTCGTCGTGACTGTCGCGCCCGCCTCGCCGAACGGCTCCAGCGCCTCCGGCCGGGTGTCGCACACGATGAGTCCGCCCGGCCGGCCGAGCAGCCGTTTCGCCATGGGAGCGCCCATGTTGCCGAGGCCGATGTAGCCGACGGACACCTGTTCGGTCGTGGTCATCGGAAGATCTGTCCGCCGTCGACGTTGAAGATCTGCCCGGTGATCCAGCTCGCCTCGTCCGAGAGCAGGAACAGGCAGGCGCCGACGAGGTCGTCGGGGGTGCCCATCCGTTTGAGCGGCAACGTCTTGACCATGTCCGCCACCATATTTCCCGGTGTGACCGTGCGGGTGGCTTCGGTGTCGATCGGTCCGGGCGCGATGGCGTTGACCCGGATGTTCATGCCGCCCATCTCGTGGGCCAACTGCTGGGTGAGGCCGTTGATCCCGACCTTCGCGAGGCCGTAGAAGCCGGAGTACAACCACGCGGCCGTGGACGACTGGTTGACGATGGAGCCGCCGCCGCGTTCGTTCATCGCAGGCCACACGGCCCGCGTCACGTTGAGGGCGCCGTCGAAGTTCACGGCCATGAATTTCTTGTAGTAGTCCCACGGCACGGTGATGAGCAGGTCGAGTTTCATGCCGCCGTAGATGGCGGCGTTGTTCACCAGATGGTCGATGCCGCCGAACTTCTCGACGGTGAACTCTGCGAGAGCCTTCGCCGAGTCCTCGTCGGCGACGTCGACGTCCTTGAACACCGCGGTCCCGCCGTCGGCGGTGATCTGCTTGGCCACGGTCTCGCCGAGTTCCGTATTGAGATCGGCCACCACCACGTTGGCGCCTGCCCGGGCGAGAGCGCGCGCGTAGCCCTCGCCGATACCCTGTGCGGCGCCGGTGACGATGGCAGTCTTTCCGTCGAAACGTCCCATATCGATTGACTCCCTCTGCTATTGGGCCGGTTCCGCGACCAGCTTGGTTTCCAGGTATTCCTCGAAACCGGCCACACCCATCTCGCGGCCGATTCCGGACTGCTTGTATCCGCCGAACGGGGCGTCGGCGGAATACCAGACACCGCCGTTGACGCTGAGCGTCCCGGTGCGGACGCCGTCGACCACGCGCTGCACCCGTGCGGGATCCGTGCCCCACACCGAGCCGGACAGGCCGTACGGCGAGTCGTTGGCGATACCAATCGCGTCCTCGTCGCCGTCGTGCGGAATGATCACCAGCACCGGCCCGAAGATCTCTTCCCGTGCCACCCTCGCGGTGTTGTCGAGGCCGGAGATCAGGGTGGGTTCGACGAAGAATCCGCGGTCCCGATCGGCCGGGCGGCCGCCCCCGACGACGATCGTGCCGCCCTCCTCCCTCGCGAGTCGCAGGTAGTCCTCGACCCGTTCGCGCTGCCGGGCGGAGATGAGGGGCCCGCAGATGGTGCCGGGTTCGGTGGGATCGCCCGCGCTCAGTCCGCCGAGCGTGCGCGCCGTGGCCTCGACCGCCTCGTCGTACTTCTCCCGGGGCACCAGCAGTCGGGTGGTGATGGCGCATCCCTGCCCCGCATGGGTGGACACGGTGAACGCGGCGACCCCGCACGCGCCGGCGAGATCGGCGTCGTCGAGCACGATGAACGCCGATTTGCCGCCGAGTTCGAGGAACACCTTCTTCAGCGTCGCGGATGCCGCCGCCATGACGGCCTTCCCCGTGGTGGTCGACCCGGTGAACGACACCAAGTCCACCCGGGGATCGGTCGAGAGTTGCGCGCCGAGGGCATGGTCGCTCGACGTGACGATGTTGACGACACCCGCCGGGAGATCGGTCTCCTCCGCGATGAGGTGCCCGACGAGGGCGGCGCACCAGGGGGTGTCGGGGGCGGGTTTGAGCACCACCGTGTTGCCGGCCGCCAGTGCGGGGCCGATCTTGGCGAAGTTGATCTGGTGCGGGAAGTTCCACGGTGTGATGGCCCCGACCACACCGACGGCCTCTTTGAGGACGCGTCGGCGGGTACTGATGCCCATCGGTTCGGCGATGCCCAGATCCTGTTCCCAGCAATAGTTTTCGGCGAGGTCTGCGAAATAGCCGAGGTCGGCCACCGGGCCGTCGAGTTGCGGACCGCTCGTGAGGAAGGCGGGCGCGCCGACCTCTGCGATGGTGATGTCGCGCAGTTCCTCGATGTGGGATTGCAGTACGTCGCGCAGTTGTCGCAGGCAGCGGGCGCGGAAGGCGTGGTCGCGGGACCACGTGGTGTGGTCGAACGCCCGCCGGGCCGCGGCGATCGCGGCGTCCATGTCGGACTCGGTCGCGTCGGCGGCCCGTCCCAGCACTTCTTCGGTGGCCGGGTTGATCACCTCGAACGTGCCGCCGGAACCGGGAACCAGTTTGCCGTCGATCAGGAGAGCAGAGCTGTCGGTGGGGCGCAGAGTCATGGATTTTCGCTTCCGAGTCGGGTGAGTGTCACAGCGATCTCTGAAAACTGGACATGTGTCTGGACTATAGTTTGAACAACTGGATGCCGCAATGACGAGTTCCCGGAGGTGCGATGACGCCACGCGAGGAGAGACGGCTGGACGGGCGAGGGGCCGTGGTCACCGGCTCGAGCCGGGGTATCGGCCGCGCCGTGGCGCATGCGCTCGCCGCGGAGGGTGCCGGCGTCGTCGTCAACGGCCGCGATCCGGACGCCGCGGAGAAGGTCGCCGACGAGATCGTGCTCCGCGGCGGCCGCGCGATCGCCGTAGCCGGTTCGGCCGCCGCCGACGGCGTCGCGGAGGCGTTGGTCGACGCCGCGGAATGCGCGTTCGGTGACGTGGACGTCCTGATCAACTGCGCAGGCGTCGCGGAGCCTGCGGGGTCGTCCATTCTCACCGTCACCGACGAGCAGTGGCGGGAACTGATCGACGCGCACCTGACGGCGACGTTTCGCACATGCCGGGCCGTGGCGCCGCTGATGGCAGAACGAGGCGGCGGAGCGATCGTGAACACGAGCTCGTTCGCATTCCTGGGCGACTACGGCGGAACCGGATATCCCGCGGGCAAGGGTGCCGTCAACAGTCTGACCCTCGCCATCGCCGCCGAACTGGCCGAATCCGGCGTGCGCGCCAACGCCGTGTGCCCCGGCGCGAAGACGCGACTGTCCGAGGGAGCGGAGTACGAGCGGCACATCGAGGAACTACACCGGCGGGGACTGCTCGACGACGCAACGCGGCACGGCTCGCTGCATCCCGCACCCGCCGACTACGTCGCCCAGCTGTACGTCTTCCTCGCCAGCGACCTCGCCGCAGGTATCACCGGGGGCATCTTCGCAGGATCGGGTTGCTTCGTCGGAAGATTCGATCGACCGAATCCAACCCTGCTGGCCTACCGCGACCACGAGACCGAGCCGCCGTGGTCGCTCGACGAGCTGGCGGAGCTGGTGGGTTCGGCATCACCCGGCGTGTGAGCCGGTCTCGGCTCGCCGCGGGCACGGCATCGATTGCAACGGTAGGCGCCGACTTGCGGTGCAACCAGACCCCAGACGGTGTCGAGTTAGTTACTCACGGGTAGCACTTTCGGGGCCGTCGGCGTCGTTCGCGGTACGGGTGCTCGGACAAGTCCCGGGCGATGCCGCAACGTAACCTGATACTCGTCGCGATCCGATAGCTGCACGCTGAACCTGTGAAATTTAACCGAACTGACGCGGGAGAACAACAATAATGAGCGCCCATAAGCCGCCGACCATCATCTACACGTTGACCGACGAGGCGCCGCTGCTCGCGACCTACGCCTTTCTGCCGATCGTGCGCACGTTCGCCGGTGCCGCGGGCATCGAGATCGACTCCAGTGACATCTCGGTGGCGTCGCGCATTCTGGCAGAATTCCCCGAGAACCTCACCGAAGAGCAGCGCGTCCCCGACAACCTCGCCGAGCTGGGTCGCCTGACTCAACTCCCCGAGACGAACATCATCAAGCTGCCCAACATCAGCGCGTCCGTGCCGCAACTCCTGGCCGCCATCAAGGAACTGCAGGGCAAGGGCTACAAGATTCCCGACTTCCCGGACGACCCCAAGTCCGACGAGGAGCGCGACATCCGGCAGCGCTACGGCAAGATCCTCGGCAGCGCGGTCAACCCCGTCCTGCGTGAGGGCAACTCCGACCGTCGCGCGCCCCGGGCGGTCAAGCAGTACGCCCGCAAGCACCCGCACAGCATGGACGAGTGGTCGATGGCCTCGCGCAGCCACGTCGCACACATGCGGCACGGCGACTTCTACCACTCCGAGAAGTCGATGACGCTGGACCGGCCGCGCAAGGTCCGGATGGAGCTGGTGACCAAGGCCGGCGAGACGATCGTCCTCAAGCCCGAGGTGGACCTGGGCGAGGGCGACATCATGGACAGCATGTTCATGAGCAAGACGGCGTTGCTCGACTTCTACGAGGAGCAGATGGAGGACGCGCGCAAGACGGGCGTGATGTTCTCGCTGCACGTCAAGGCGACGATGATGAAGGTCTCACACCCCATCGTCTTCGGGCACGCGGTGAAGACCTTCTACAAGGATGCGTTCGCCAAGCACCAGGCGCTGTTCGACGAGCTGGGCGTCAACGTCAACAACGGCCTCGGCGATCTCTACGACAAGATCGAGTCGCTGCCCAGCACGCAGCGCGAGGAGATCATCCAGGACCTGCACGACTGCCACGAGCACCGTCCCGAGTTGGCCATGGTCGACTCCGCCCGCGGCATCTCGAACTTCCATTCGCCCAGCGACGTGATCGTGGACGCCTCGATGCCCGCGATGATCCGCTCCGGCGGCAAGATGTACGGCGCGGACGGACGCCCCAAGGACGCCAAGGCCGTGATGCCGGAGTCCACGTTCGCGCGCATCTACCAGGAGATCATCAACTTCTGTAAGACCAACGGCGCATTCGACCCGACGACCATGGGCACCGTCCCCAACGTCGGGCTGATGGCGCAGAAGGCCGAGGAGTACGGCTCGCACGACAAGACCTTCGAGATTCCGGAGGAGGGCGACGCCAACTTCGTGGACGTCGAGACCGGTGAGGTGCTGCTCACCCAGCACGTCGAGGCCGGCGACATCTGGCGCATGTGCACCGTCAAGGACGCGCCGATCCGCGACTGGGTCAAGCTCGCGGTCACCCGGGCACGCAACTCCGGCATGCCGGTCCTGTTCTGGCTCGACCCGTACCGCCCGCACGAGAACGAGCTGATCAAGAAGGTCGAGCTGTACCTGCAGGATCACGACACCGAGGGCCTCGACATCCAGATCATGTCGCAGGTGCGCTCGATGCGGTACACGCTGGAGCGGCTGATCCGCGGTATGGACACCATCGCCGCGACCGGCAACATCCTGCGCGACTACCTCACCGACCTGTTCCCGATCCTGGAACTCGGCACGAGCGCCAAGATGCTGTCGATCGTGCCGCTGATGGCCGGCGGCGGCATGTACGAGACGGGTGCCGGTGGCTCGGCGCCCAAGCACGTCAAGCAGTTGGTGGAGGAGAACCACCTGCGCTGGGATTCGCTCGGTGAGTTCCTGGCGTTGGCCGTCAGCCTGGAGGAACTCGGCGTCAAGACCGACAACGAGCGCGCGAAGATCCTGGCCAAGACGCTCGACGCGGCCACCGGCAAGCTGCTGGACGAGAACAAGAGCCCGTCGCGCAAGACCGGCGAGCTCGACAACCGGGGCAGCCAGTTCTACCTCGCGAAGTACTGGGCGCAGGAACTTGCCGCGCAGAGCGACGACAAGGAACTGGCGGAACGCTTCGCCTCGCTCACCAAGGCGCTGGACGAGAACGAAGACACCATCGTGCGGGAGCTCATCGAGGTGCAGGGAAACCAGGTCGACATCGGCGGCTACTACAAGCTGGACGGCGAGAAGACCGCCGCCGTGATGCGTCCGAGCGCGACGTTGAACAGCACGCTGGAGTCAGTGCAGCGCTGAGACTGAACCACGACACCCCCGGTCGGTCCCGGGGGTGTCGTGTTTTCTCGGAATTGTTCTCGAACAACGTCATTCAGCGACGGTGACCTCGACATCGTGGAGGCGGGGCAACGGCCGGTCGTAGTCTTTCCCGCCGCGGGCTGTGTGACCGCCAGGCAATATTCGGCGGTGCCTACTCGGATCGCTCGAGGGCGTCGACGATGCGGTCGTGGATCCACGTTTCGAGGCGTTGGCCGGCGGTGCGGGCGGCGAGATCTGCGCGGGTGTGTTCGTCGTCGCTGAGCCGGACGGGGATGACATGAGTGGGGCCTGTGGTTGGCCGTTGTTCGAGTTCGCGGCGGAGGTGTTCGCGCATCTCGGTGATGCCGATCGGGGCGATCTCGGTGAGGATACGGGCGCCGGTAGAGGCGGGGTCGTCGAGGAGGGCGAGCAAGAGGTGTGCGGTGCCGATTTCCTCGTGCCCGAACAGTGCGGTCTGGCGCAGGCTGATTTCGATGACCTTCTTGGTCTTCGGGGTGAACGGGATGTGCCCGGCGGCGTCGAAGTCTTCGTGTGGGCTGATGTCGGTGAGCTTGCTCTCGAGGGCGCGTGTGGTGACTTCCCAGGAGGTGAGCGCGTCGCCGCCGGGTCCGCCGGCCTCGATGATCCCGACGAGGAGGTGCTCGGTGCCGATGGCGTGGTGGTGATGCGCGCGGGCCGTCTCGGCAGCGACGATGACAACCCTGCGTGCGTGGTCGGAGAATCGCTCGAACATCCTCGCCCTTTCTTGCATGCGCCACGGAACGTCAGTGACGAGCGCGGTCAGCTCCCGAAGATTGTGCCCGGATCACGCGTGTCGGGGATGGCTGCGGTAGGTGGGGCGGGGCTGGGCACGCTGACCACCGAGGATGCTTGCTCCACGGTGTAGGTGGTCATCGGGAACTGGACCAGGAATTGCTCGAGGCCGGGGTAGTCGGACACCCACAGGGCCGGGTCGCTGCCCTCCCTCCCGCAGGAGGCGAGCGCGACATAGGAGCCGTCGGGGACGTCGAGCACCGACTGTGTGGTGGTCCCGGGTGGTATGTCGTCTTGCTGGTAGAGGGACTGTCCGGGGCCGACGACTTCGGCAATCGGTGGGAGCACGCCGTTGGGGGCGGCGGCGAGAGAGGTCGTGCAGCCGATGGTGGCGCCGGTGTTGTTGGTGATCGTGTTGGTGACGGTCGATCCGTCGACGCCGAAGGAGTAGGTGACGTCGGTGGCCTCGGCGGCGGATGCCGGCGCGGCGGCAACGGCCAGGGGGATGGTCGCTGCGGCGAGGAGGATGGTGCGGGCGATCGTGCGCATCCTGGTGTCCTGTTCGTCGGGGCGTGGGGTCGTCCTGTGAATGGTGCAGCAAAAAACGACCGATCGGAATGGATTCGGTGAATTGCCGTCGTGCCATCGAAGATCGCCACGGCCAGGACGCGGATCGCTGCTGTCAGGACGGTGTGGGCGTGCGTTCCGGCCACCCGACGCTGGCGAGGGCTCCGCGCAGTACGGATTCGTAGATCGCGTCCAGGTCCAGTTCGTCGCCGAGGAAGTCGGTGTTCACCAGCATCACGAAGCCGTGCATGGCGGCGAAGACACTGACGGCGGCGTCGAGGGTGTCCTCGGGCGGCAGTCCGCACGACGCCAGCATCGTGCGCAGTGCCGTGTTGGCGTCGAGTGCGGCGGAGATGAAGGCGTCCCGGTCGACGGGGCTGGTGGTGAGCGTCTGGTATCGGTGCGGATGCTGGGTCGCCCAGGCGCGGTGCGCGTCGACGAGGGCGCGGAGGCCGTCGGGACCGCTTCGGCCCATGGCGATTTCGCGCAGGTGCGCGCCGAGTTCCGTCATGGTGCGTATCTGTACGGCGCCGCGGATGTCGTCGAGGTTACGCACGTGGTTGTACAGCGAGGCGGTGACGACGTTCAGCCGGGACGAGAGGCTCGTCATCGACAGTTGCTCCCAGCCGAACTCGTCGATGATCTCGATCGCGGCATCGACGACCTTGTCGCGGGTGAGGGTGCGACGTCGGATCGGTGCGTTCTGTCCTTTCGCCATGGCCTCAGCATACGGTCTTCCATTCTAAATGAAACTGTGTAGTTTAAGACGCATCCCATTCGTTTATCGATCGAGGAGCAGTGTGAATGACCGCATCTCGGATTGATCTGAAATCCCCCGACGTCTACGCGGAGGGTGTTCCCTACGCGTTCTTCGACCACCTGCGGTCGAGCGAACCCGTCTACTGGCAACCCGAGGAGGGCGGCACCGGATTCTGGGCGGTGACCAGGCACGCCGACGTCGTCGCCGTGTCCCGCGACAGCGCGACGTTCTCGTCGGCGGTGGGCACCACCCAGATCGACGACTTCGACGAGCAGACCCGCGCGAAGCAGGCCGCCATGCTCGTCAACCTCGACCCGCCCGACCACACCCGGTTGCGGCAACTGGTCAGTCGCGGATTCACCCCGCGCACGGTGAAGGTGCTCGAGGGGCACATCCGTGACATCTGCACGCGGATCGTCGATCGTCTCCTCGAGGCGCGCGACGTCGACTTCGTCCCCGAGGCGGCCGCGCCGCTGCCGCTGGAGGTCATCGCGGCGCTGCTGGGTGCGCCGCCCGGGGACGTCGACAGGCTGTACGACTGGTCCAATCGGATGATCGGCTTCGACGATCCCGAGTACGGCACCACTCGGGCCGACGGCGAGATGGCCGCGGCCGAGATCTTCCTGTACGCGAACAAGCTTGCCGCGCAACGCCGCATCGAGCCCCGGGACGACATCGTCACCAGGCTCGTGCAGCCCGACGAGAACGGCGACACGCTCACCGAGATGGAATTCAACATGTTCTTCGTCCTGCTCGTGGTGGCGGGGAACGAGACGACGCGCAACGCGACCGCCGGTGGGATGCAGGCGTTCATCGATCATCCCGATCAGTGGCGGCGACTGCAGTCGGAGCCCGAACTGGCGCCCCGCGCGGTGGAGGAGATCCTGCGGTGGGTGACCCCGGTGATGGATTTCCGGCGCACCGCCACCCGGGACGCGTACATCGGCGACCAGTTGGTCCGCGCCGGCGACAAGGTGGTGATCTACTACCCGAGCGCGAACCGGGACGAGGCGGTATTCGACGACCCCTACCGGTTCGACATCGGCCGCAGTCCCAACCCGCAGATCGCGTTCGGCGGTAGCGGGGTGCACTTCTGCCTCGGCGCGCACCTGGCGCGGCTC
The DNA here is from genome assembly GCA_039206675.1 of Rhodococcus sp. (in: high G+C Gram-positive bacteria). GTDB lineage: Bacteria > Actinomycetota > Actinomycetes > Mycobacteriales > Mycobacteriaceae > Rhodococcus_F. The sequence continues at coordinate 23,089 of JBCEBZ010000402.1, forward strand.
GAACTGAGGATCCTGTTCGAGACCCTCGCCGCACGGATCGACCGCGTGGAACCCACCGGGCCGGTGACCCGGCTGCGGTCGAATTTCATCAGCGGCATCAAGACGATGCCGGTGCGGATTCACCCGCGCAGTCCGGTGTGAGACCCCGATTTTCGTTGCCAGCCGCCGGTGACTGTAGTAGCGTCCAGACACGTGTCCAGTAGTATGAATTTCGAGTCCACCCGCCGCCGTCTGACCGAGAAGCAGGCCGACACCGTCGACCGCCTCACCCGGGCGGCCGTCGAAGTACTGCGCGAAGAGGGCTTCGCCGGGCTCACCGTTCGTTCGGTGGCCGGGATCGCCGGTGTCGCGCCCGCGACGGCCTATACCTACTTCTCGTCGAAGGAGCACCTCGTCGCCGAGGTCTTCTGGCGGCGCCTCGCCGCCTCGCCGCAGCCGGCGGACGAGGGACTCGATCGCACCGGACGCGTCGTCGCCGTGCTCCGCCACATCGCCCTGCTGGTGGCGGACGAACCCGAACTCGCCGGGGCCGTCACCAACGCGCTGCTCGGCCGAGACCCCGACGTGGAGCACCTCCGCGCCCGCATCGGGCTGGAGATCCGTGATCGCCTCGCCACCGCGCTGGGCGAAGGCCACGATCCCGACGTCCTCGAGGCGCTCGAGCTGCTGTACGCCGGCGGCCTGGTCCGCGCGGGAATGGGATACGGGTCCTACGCCCAGTTCGCCGATCGGCTCGAAACTTCCGCCAAACTGATTCTGGAGTAGATGCCATGACCGCAGCCTCGATGCCCGGGGTGTTCCACAATCCGGTGACGTTCAATCCGTACGACTATGGCTTCCACGAAGATCCGTACGTCACGTATCGAAGACTGCGGGAAGAAGCGCCGGTCTACTACAACGAGGAACTCGACTTCTGGGCGTTGTCCCGGCACGAGGACGTCGTCGCGGCCTTCCGAGACAACCAGCGCCTGTCGAGCGCGAACGGGGTGTCGCTCGACCCGGCGGCCTACGGTCCGCACGCCCACAAGACGATGTCCTTTCTCGCACTGGATGATCCGCGGCACATGCGGATGCGGCAGTTGGTGTCCCGCGGGTTCACCCCGAGGCGGGTGAACGAACTCGAGGGCCGGATCCTGGACCTCACCCGGCAGTACCTCGACCCGGCGCTCGAGGCGGGCGAATTCGACTGGATCGCCGAGTTCGCAGGCACGCTGCCGATGGACGTGATCTCGGAGCTGATGGGGGTGCCGGAGGCCGACCGCGGCGAACTCCGCAGGCTCGCCGATCTGGTGGTGCACCGCGAGGAGGGCGTCCTCGACGTGCCGCACGCTGCGATGGAGGCGTCGCTCCACCTCGTCGGGTACTACGCCGACATGCTGGCCGAGCGGCGCAGGACGCCGACCGAGGATCTCACGTCCGCCCTGCTCGAGGCCGAGATCGACGGCGACCGGCTCACCGACGACGAGATCATCGCCTTCATGTTCCTGATGGTGGTGGCGGGCAACGAGACCACCACCAAACTGCTCGGCAACGCGCTGTACTGGGGGTTCCGCTATCCGGGGGAGGTGCGGCACGTGTTCGAGGACGCGAGCCGGGTGCCGGACTGGGTGGAGGAGACCCTGCGTTTCGACACCTCCAGCCAGATGGTCGCGCGGACGGCGTCCGTCGACCTGGACTTCCACGACCGGACGATTCCCGCCGGCGACAAGGTGCTGATCCTCATCGGCTCCGCGAACCGCGATTCGGCGGTATTCGAGGACGCCGACGAATACCGGATCGGCAGGGACACGTCCAACAAGCTGGCGAGCTTCGGCGGCGGCACCCACTTCTGCCTGGGCGCGCACATGGCGCGGCTGGAAGCGCGGATCGCCCTCACCGAACTCGTCTCCCGCATTGACGATTACGACATCGACGAGGCGAACAGTGTGCGGGTCCACTCGACCAACGTGCGCGGTTTCGCCACCCTCCCGCTGAAAGTGCAGGTCCGCGATGCCTAGGTTCGAGCCCAATCCGCAGCGTCGGCCGTCGATAGTCGCCGGGGCGTCCTCGGGAATCGGTACGGCGACGGCCTACGCACTGGCCGAGGCCGGCCACCCCGTCGCGCTCGGTGCCCGCCGGGTGGCGGAGTGCGAGGAGATCGCGGAGAAGATCCGCAGCAACGGGGGAGAGGCGTTCGCGCACTTCCTCGACGTCACCGACACCGCGTCGGTCGACGCATTCGTCACCGCGGCCGAAAAGGCGCTCGGGCCCATCGAGATCGCGCTGTCGGGGGCCGGCGACCTGGAGTTCGCCGTCGCGCACGAGATGGACCCCGATCAGTTCCTGGCGCAGGTCAACGTACACCTGGTCGGTGCGCAGCGCCTCGCGCACCGCATCCTCCCCGGCATGGTCGAACGCAGGCGCGGAGACATGGTCCTGATCGGATCCGACTGCGCCGACACTCCCCGTCCCCGGATGGGCGCCTACAACGCCGCCAAGGCCGGTGTCGAGATGATGGGCCGGCAGATGCGAATGGAATTGGAGGGCACCGGCGTCCGCGCGTCGGTCGTGCGTCCGGGCCCCACCCAGACGTCCATGGGGATGAACACCACCGAGGAGGTCATCGGACCCGTCCTCGAAGACTGGGCGAAATGGGGATTCGCCCGGCACTCGTACTTCCTGCGCGCCTCCGCGATCGCCGACGCCGTCGTCGCTGCCGTCAGTGCGCCCCGTGGCGCACACATGGTGCTGATCGAGGTGCAGCCCGAGGCGCCCCTGCGAAAGGATGGAGAATGAATCTGTCTACCCCGCAACGGGTGTCCGGCGGTGAGCGCGAGCACGGTCACCTCGAAGAACTGCGTACCGACCCGATCGCGCTGATGCGCCGTGTCCGGGAGGAATGCGGAAACGTCGGCGTCTTCCAGCTCGCGGACAAGAAGGTGGTGCTGCTGTCCGGCGCCGAGGCCAACGAGTTCTTCTTCCGCTCCACCGACGAGGACCTCGACCAGCAGGCCGCCTACCCGTTCATGAAGCCGATCTTCGGCGAGGGAGTCGTGTTCGACGCGAGCCCCGAGCGCCGCAAGGAGATGCTGCACAATCAGGCGTTGCGCGGCGAGCAGATGAAGGGGCACGCCGCCACGATCGCCCACGAGGTAGACCGCATGGTGGCGCAGTGGGGCGACGAGGGGGAGATCGATCTGCTCGAGTTCTTCGCGGAGCTGACCATCTACACGTCCTCGGCCTGCCTGATCGGCACGAAGTTCCGGGAACAACTCGACGGCCGGTTCGCGCACCTCTACCACGAGCTCGAGCAGGGCACCGACCCCATCGCGTACGTCGACGCGTACGCCGACATCGAGAGCTTCCGCCGGCGGGACGAGGCGCGGGTGCAGTTGGTGGCGCTCGTCCAGGAGATCATGACCGGGCGCATCGCGAACCCACCGCAGGGCAAGGAGGATCGGGACATGCTCGACGTGCTCGTCTCGATCAAGGACGAGAACGGCGACGAGCGCTTCACCGCCGACGAGATCACCGGCATGTTCATCTCGATGATGTTCGCGGGGCATCACACCACGTCCGGCACCGCGGCCTGGACGCTGATCGAACTGCTGCGGCACCCGGACTACGCGAAGCAGGTGGTCGCGGAACTCGACGACCTCTATTCGGACGGCTCCGACATCAGCTTCGGAGCGCTCAGGCAGATCCCGAAACTCGAAGCGGTGCTGAAGGAGACGCTGCGGCTGCACCCTCCGCTGATCATCCTGCTGCGCGTCGCGCGGGGAGAGTTCGAGGTGGGAGGCTACCGGATCGCGGAGAACGACCTCGTCGCGGCGACGCCGGCGATCTCCAACCGGATCGCGGAAGATTTCCCGAACCCGGACACGTTCGACCCGGAACGGTACCTCGACCCCAACCAGGAAGACATCGTCAATCGCTGGACGTGGATTCCGTTCGGCGCGGGCAGACACCGCTGCGTCGGGGCGGCGTTCGCGCTGATGCAGCTGAAGGCGATCTTTTCGATCCTCCTGCAGGACTGGGAGTTCGAGATGGCACAACCGTCCGAGACGTACCGCAACGATCACAGCAAGATGGTGGTGCAGCTACAGCAGCCCTGCACGGTGAGGTACCGGAAGCGAAGCACGTGATGAAAGTCGAAGCCGACCTCGACCTGTGCCAGGGCCATGCCGTGTGCGAGATGGAGGCACCCGACGTCTTCGTCGTCCCCAAGCACGGCAAGGTCGAAATCCTCGACAGCGACCCACCCGAGAACCTGCGCGCGGAGGTCGAGAGCGCCGTGCGTTTCTGCCCGACCCAGGCCCTGCGGATCCTCGCGGACACCGACTCAGAAGGAGATTCCTGATGGCCCCTTTCGACCGCGCCGAACTCGACGAGATGGTGCAGCGCTGGGTGGACGAGAACAAGCGGTGCGAGTCGCTCGGCGACTGGAAGCCGCTGGCCGAGATGTACACCGAGGACGCCACGTACGGGTGGAACTACGGGCCGAAGGACGATTTCATGGCCGTCGGCCGGGACGAGATCCGCGAACTGGCGCTCGGGCAGGAAATGGACGGCCTCGAGGGCTGGGAATATCCGTACCAGCAGTTCGTCGTCGACGATCGCAGCGGCGACGTCATCGGATTCTGGAAGCAGGTGTCCGAACGCACCCGGGACGACGGCACCCACTACCAGGTCACCGGGATCGGCGGCAGCTGGTTCCGCTACGGCGGCAACTTCCAATGGTCCTGGCAGCGTGACTTCTTCGACTTCGGCAACGTCTCGAGCCTGTTCCTCGAGATGATCACGAACAACGCGATGTCCGACGGCATGAACGCGCGGATCCAGCGCGCGACGTCCGGTCGGCTGCCGGGGTGGTATCCGGTCGGGCAGGCCCCGGTCTCGCTGTGGTGAGCACGGTGAAGGTTCCGGCGTCGTTCGCGGATCTGTCCCGCGAGGATCTCGCGATCCTCGTGCCGGAACTGCTGCTGTGCGGTCACCTCATCGACCGCTCCGGGATGCCGCACCTGATCGGGGCGTTCGGCCGCGAGGGCATGACACAGGTGGCGATCGAGGAGTGGATGGCGTCGAGCCCGATCTACGCGAGGCGGATGCAGCGCGCACTGGGGTTCGAGGGCGACGGCGTCGTGACGATCTTCAAGGGCCTGCAACTCGACATCGGCGCGCCGCCCCAGTTCATGGACTTCCGGTACCGCGTCACCGATCACGACCACGGCGAGTTCTGGCTGGATCACTGCGGGGCGTTGATGGACGTCGAACCCATGGGCGAGGAGTACGTCACGGCCATGTGCCACGACATCGAGGACCCCACGTTCGACGCCACCGCCCTGGCCACCAACCCGCACGCGCAGGTGCGTCCCGTGCACCGCCCGCCGCGACGGCCGGCGGACCGGACACCGCACTGCCTCTGGACGGTCACCATCGACGACGCGCACGAGCCGCCGCCGGTTCCGGAAGGCTTGGTGACGGTGGGGAAGTCGCGGGCGGCGACGGTGGGGCTGTCGCCGATCGACACCGGCGGTCCGGGACGGCGCGACTACGCGGGCGCGCTCCTCTCCGACCTGCGGTTCCCGGACTTCTCCCGCTCGGCGCTCACCCGGATCGCGGAGGAGGTGTGCCTGCAGCAGCACCTGCTGACCCTCGGATTCCTGCTCGCCGTGCGGGCACGCACCGACGCCGGCGCCGCGCTCGACATCGCCCGCAAGCAACTCACCGGCATCGCCGGACTCACGTCGGAGCGGATCCGGAACGCGCTCGGGCTGCCCGCCGACCTCGAGGGCCTGGCCGTCGTCCTCGCCGTGCATCCGGCGCTGAATCCCCGTCAGTACGTGGACGTCACGATCTCCCTCGACCACCGGCTGTTGCTGACCCTCGGGCGTGAGTGCGGAGCGTCGGACGACGGGGCGTGGCCGTCCATGATCGACGGCGAGCACCTCGGGCCGTTGACCGCGCTGGTGCGCGGGGTGTCGCCGAGGTTCGCCGTGCAGGTGGTCGAGGAGACGGACACGGCGCTGACGGTGGAGGTCGTGACCGGTGAGCCGCCCGCGAAGGAGGCACCCGAGGTCGCGCTCACCCGGTTCAGCACCGGTGCCGACTTCGCCTTCACGGATCGGGGAATTCCGCTCCCACTCACAGTCGTCTGAGAGGACACTCCCGTGGCCTACAACCTGGCAGACCTGTTCGAGCACTCCGTCGACGTGATGCCGGAGCGGGTGGCGCTGATCTGCGGCGCTCGCCGCGTCACGTACCGGGAACTGGAGGACCGCGCCAACCGGCTGGCCCACCACTTCCTGGACGCGGGGCTGACCACCGGTTCCCACGTCGGCGTGCACCTGCACAACTCCATCGAGACCATGGAGACACTGCTGGCGGCGTACAAGATTCGCGCGGTGCCGGTGAACATCAACTACCGGTACACCAGCGACGAACTCGCCTATGTCTACGGCAACGCGGATCTCGATGCCGTCGTCCACCACCGGATCTACTCCCCACGGATCGCGGAGGTGCTGCCCTCGCTGCCGAGGATCCGGCACACCGTCGTCGTCGAGGACGATCTCGGTGGCGCCGGTCTGCCGAGCGACTCCGTCCCGTACGAGGAGGCGCTGGCCGGCAGCGGCGACCGCGACTTCGGCGAACGCAGTTCCGAAGACCTGTTCATCATGTACACCGGCGGCACCACGGGGCGTCCGAAGGGTGTGGTGTGGACGCACGAGGCCATCTGGCGCGTCCTCGCCGGTGGTCTGGACTTCTATACCGGTGAGGCGATCGAGGACGAGCACCAGCAGTCGCGGGTCGGGGCGCAGGGTGAGCCGACGCTCTGGTTCGCGCTGCCGCCGCTGATCCATGCCGCCGCGATGATGCCGACGCTCACCGCGCTGTTCAGCGGCAACACGGTCCTGCTGGAATCGAAATTCGACGCGGACCGGACGTGGGAACTGGTCGAGCGCCACCGGGTGCAGATCCTCATCATCACCGGCGACGCGATGGGCCGGCCCCTGATCGAGGCCCTCGACCCGGCCCGGACCGACACGTCGAGTCTCGGTGTCGTCGCGTCGGGCGCCGCACTGTTCTCCCCGGTGATCAAGGACGCGTTCCTCGACGCGTTCCCGGGACTGCTGGTGTCCGATTCGATCGGTGCGTCCGAGACCGGTTTCGGGGGAATCGGTTTCGCGACGAAGGGGGAGACGCAGGTGGGTGGCCCGCGGGTCCCGGCGGGGCGGTACGCGCTGGTGATCGACGACGCGGGTCGTCCCGTCGAGCCCGGCTCCGGGATCGACGGCTGGTTCGCCAAGGGCGGGTACGTTCCGCTCGGGTACTACAACGACCCGGCGAAGACCCGGGAGATCTTCCGTGAGGTCGACGGACGATCGGTCGTCGTCACCGGCGACCGCGCGCGGATCGAGGCCGACGGGTCGATCACCCTGCTCGGTCGCGGCAACATGGTGATCAACACCGGCGGCGAGAAGGTGTTCGCCGAGGAGGTCGAGAGCGCGGTGAAGGCGTATCGCGACGTCTACGACGCGATCGTCGTCGGCGTCCCCGACGAGCGGTGGGGGCACCGGGTGTCCGCGGTCGTGCAGGCGCGCGACGGCCGGGGCGTCGATTTCACCGGACTCGAGGAGCACGTGCGGCAGAGCCTGGCCGGCTACAAGATTCCGCGGCTGGTGTGGGTGGAGCAGACTGTCCAGCGCACGCCGAGCGGCAAACCCGACTACCGCTGGGCCCAGGGTGTCACCAAACAGCGCGACCCCGACCACCGCACGTGAGTGGCAAAGTGTGCTCCCGCACGCTTTGCCACTCACGTGCGGGTCAGGCGGGAGCGCGGACGACCAGCACCGTTCCCGGGAATTCGGCGGCGAGTTCCTGACGGCTGTGCTTCACGGCCGCGGTGCCGTAGCCCTTCTTCCGGGCGTCGGGGGAGATCCAGATCGCGACGTCGACCTCACGCCCCGACAACTCGCCGAACACCATGCCGACCACCGTGTTCTCGGCGGTGTCCTCACACACGAACCACGCGGCGGACTCGTCGTCGACCCGGCTCAGGCCCTCGGCACGCTCCTTCTCGACCCGCTCCTCGGACCACTGCGTGCCCGCGTCGTCGACCTGCTCGACGCAGCGGCGCCGGAACAGTGCGGCGTCCTCCTCGGTCTGCGTGAACGGGCGCAGCCGGAAATTCCGGCCGGTACTCGCCGGCCGATCGCTCGCGGTCCATTCCAGCGTGGCGTCGAGGTCTTTCAGTTCCGTCTGGATGCGCAACCGCTCGACCTTGGTGAGCCGCCGGAACGTGAGGTTGAGGACGGCCTCCGCGTACGCCTCGGTGGTGTCGAGCAGCCCGGCGACGGTGGTGAGGGCCTCGGCGTGGTCCTCGCTGTCGACGATGGCGTCGAGAACCTCGTGCCGCTGCTCGAGTGCACGCAGCAGGACCGCGGTGAGCTCTCGACGGTCGTGGATCCGATCTTGAACCTGTGTACTCATGTCTGAAATTCCCTCACCCTCGGCCGTCGTACAAGTCAGTACGCGTCAATACTGCAAGAAGTCCACCGGCATGGCACGCGTTACCCGGCGGTACATACAGTTCTACCGGGGCGTGCAGACGACGACGGGGATCGTGCGATCGGTCCAGGCCTGGTAGTTGTCGAAGTCGGCGTACATGTCGACGAGCCGCGGCCACAGTCGTGCGCGTTCCCCGGGGTCCGCGACCTCGGCGGTCATCGGCCGGACCCGCGACTTCACCTGGACGGTCACCTGCGGGTTCGCGCGCAGGTTGAGGTACCACATCGGGTGCTTCGGGAGGCCGCCCTGCGAGGCGACGAGGATGATGCGGTCGCCGTCCTCGAGGAACAGCAGCGGGCTGATCCGGGGCTCGCCGCTCTTGCGGCCGGTGGTCGTGAGCAGGCAGACCGGCAACCCGCGCGGGAAGGCGCTGCCGACCCGCCACTTGCTGCCCAGCCGGCCACCGGTCCGCCGGTACAGCACGACGTTGACCTTCGACATCCACTTGATAAAGGAGGCCGTCCACTTCGAGTCGAGGCCGGGCGGTGGGGCAGGGGTGGCGGGTGCGTTCATCGGGCGGCCCTAGATCCGCTCGATGATGGTGCCGGTGGCGAGCGCGCCGCCGGCGCACATCGTGATCAGTGCGGTCGACCCGTCGGTGCGCTCGAGTTCGTGCAGCGCGGTGGTGATGAGCCGGGACCCGGTGCTGCCGACGGGATGTCCGAGCGCGAGCGCGCCGCCGTTGACGTTCACCCTGTCCATGTCGGGCTCGTGCACCGACGCCCACGACAGCAGGACCGACGCGAAGGCCTCGTTCACCTCGAACAGGTCGAGGTCGCCGATCTTCATGCCACTGCGTTCGAGCACGCGTGCCGTGGCCTGGACGGGTCCGTCGAGGTGGAATTCGGGTTCGGAACCGACGAGGGCCTGGGCGATGATGCGGGCCCGGGGTTTCAGGCCGAGGGCGCGCGCCCGGGCCTCGTCCATCAGCATGACGGCGGCGGCGCCGTCGGAGATCTGCGAGGACGTGCCCGCGGTGTGGATGCCGCCCTCGAGTACGGGCTTCAGCTTGGCGAGCGATTCCGCGGTGGTGTCGCGCAGACCCTGATCGCGGGTCACGACCCGGGTCTCACCGGTGAGGTTGCCGTCCTTGTCGACGACGGGTGCCGTCATCTGCAGCACCTCCCGGTCGAATCGTCCTTCGTCCCACGCCTGCTTGGCGCGTGCCTGGGAACGCACGCCGAGGGCTTCGACGTCGGCGCGGGTGATTCCGCGCCGGCGGGCGATGCGCTCGGCGGCCTCGAACTGATTGGGCATGTCGATGTCCCAGTCGGCGGGCCTGCGCGGGCCGGCGTTCTCCCCGACGTTCGCCCCGAGCGGCACCTGGCTCATGGCCTCGATGCCGCAGGCGATTCCGACGTCGATCGCGTCCGTGGCGATCAGGCCCGCGATCAGGTGGTTCGCCTGCTGAGCGGAGCCGCACTGGCAGTCGATCGTGGTGGCGCCGACCTGCCAGGGCAGACCGGCGTGCAGCCATGCGGTCCGGGTGATGTTGTTCGATTGCGCACCGGCCTGGGTGACGCAACCACCGATCACCTGCTCCACCAGTTCGGGGTCGATGCCCGAGCGGTCGAGGATGCCCCGCTGAGCGGCGCCGAGGATCTCGGCGGCGTGCAGTCCGGACAGCCAGCCACCACGCTTTCCGATGGGGGTGCGAACTGCCTCGACGATGACGGGTGTGCCCACGGCGGGCTCCTTTCCTTATTCTCAGAAAATAGAACAGGTTCTGCTATCCGGGCAAGGTCTGAACGAGCTTTCCTTTGCTAGTCGCCCGGCTTGTGCTTCAATGCTAGTAGAACGTGTTCCACATCACTGAGTGGTGTATGGCCTAGGGCAGGAGACAGCAGTGGCGCAGCCCAATCTTCCAGAGGGTTTCGACTTCACCGACCCGGACATCTACGCAGAACGCATCCCCTACCAGGAGTTCGCCGAACTGCGGAAGACTGCGCCGATCTGGTGGAACCCGCAGCCGCCGGAGATCGGTGGCTACCACGACGACGGCTACTGGGTGGTCAGCAAGCTCGAGGACGTCAAGGAGGTGTCGCGGCGCAGCGACGTCTTCTCCACCCACGAGAACACCGCGATCGTGCGCTTCGCCGACGACATTCCGCGCGAGAACATCGAGATGCAGCGCTTCATCCTCATCAACAAGGACGCGCCCGAGCACACCAAGCTCCGCAAACTCGTCTCCCGCGGCTTCACGCCCCGCGCGATCAACAGCCTGCGCGAAGAACTCACCGAGCGCGCCGAGAAGATCGTCAAGGACGCCGCGGCATCGGGTGCCGGCGACTTCGTCACCCAGGTGGCGTGTGAGCTCCCGCTGCAGGCGATCGCCGAACTGCTCGGTGTGCCGCAGGAGGATCGACAGAAGGTATTCGACTGGTCGAACCAGATGACGGGTTACGACGACCCCGAACTGGACATCGACCCGCAGGCCGCGTCGATGGAGATCCTCGGCTACGCGTATCAGATGGCGGACGAGCGCAAGAAGTGTCCCGCCGAAGACATCGTCACGACGCTGATCGAGGCGGACATCGATGGAAATGAGCTCTCTCCCGAGGAATTCGGCTTCTTCGTGATCCTGCTGGCGGTCGCCGGCAACGAGACCACCCGCAATGCCATCACGCACGGCATGATCGCGTTCCTGGACCATCCCGATCAGTGGGAGCTCTACAAGAAGGAGCGTCCCAAGACGGCGGCCGACGAGATCGTCCGGTGGGCGACCCCGGTCAACTCGTTCCAGCGCACCGCACTCGAAGACACCGAGCTGGGCGGAGTGCAGATCAAGAAGGGCCAGAGAGTCGTAATGCTCTACGGCTCCGCGAATTTCGACGAGGACGCGTTCGAGAGCCCGGAGAAGTTCGACATCCTGCGGGAGAACAACCCACACGTCGGATTCGGTGGCACGGGCGCCCACTTCTGCCTCGGAGCCAACCTGGCGCGCCTCGAGATCGACTTGATCTTCAATGCCATTGCGGATCACCTGCCCGATATCAGTAAGCTGGGAGATCCGCGTCGGTTGCGCTCGGGCTGGCTCAACGGTATCAAGGAGTTTCAGGTCGATTACAAGACTGCGTCAGGCGGTTGCCCGGTCAGACACTGACCCCCTGATTCAGCGGCGTCGGAGGGTACCCTCATCCTCTCCGACGCCGCTGTTCCCTTCCTGACCGCGGAAGGGAGGAGCAGGCCATGACGCTGCAGTCCGTTGTCGCAGACCTCGGCGCCGGTTTCGCGGCCCCGGGGGATCCGAGCGTCACCGCCGCCCTCCGCGCGTTCCTCCGCCGCCTGGGCACCGCGCCTCGCCTGCTCGGGTTCGGCGAGCCCATGCACGGGGAGGAAAGTTTCCTGCTGCTCCGCAATCAGATGTTCCGGTACCTCGTCGAACACGAGGGCTACCGATCCATCGCGATCGAAAGCAGTTGCCTGAAGGGGATACTCGTGGACGCGTCGGTCCGGGGCGCGAACGGGTTGCCACTCGACGACGTCATGGCGCGTGGTTTCAGCCACGGTTTCGGGGAGTCCCGGGCAAACCGCGACCTGGTCCGCTGGATGGCCGACTACAACAGCCGGCGCGAACCGGGGGAGCACCTGCGATTCCTCGGTTTCGACGCCCCCATCGAGATGACGTCCGCCGACAGTCCCCGGCAGGCCCTGACCTTCCTCGACACCTACCTGCGGACCCACCTCGACGAGCGGGATCTGCCCTGCACGCCGGACCGGATCTCCGCGCTGATCGGCGACGACGACCGCTGGAGCGACCCGGCCGTCGCCATGGACCCGACCTTGTCCGTCGGGGCCACTGCCGAGGCCGGACAGTTGCGTCTGATCGCCGACGACCTGATGACGCTGCTGGCCTCGGAGGCGCCTCGCCTCGTCGCCGCGGGCACGCGAGACGAATGGTGGGAGGCCGAACTGCATGGTCGCGTCGCCACCCGCCTGCTCGGCTATCACGCCGGGATGGCGGAGAACTCCCCACGCCGCATCGCCCGGCTCCTGGGGATTCGCGACACCCTCATGGCGGACAACCTGTCCGCGCTGGTGCGGCGGGAGGCCGATCGCGGCCCGACGTTCGTCTTCGCCCACAACGGCCATCTGCTGAAGGGCGAAACCCACTGGGATCTCGCCGGAATGCATCTGCACTGGTGGTGCGCCGGCGCCCACCTGAACCTGCGGTTCGGCGGCGCCTACACGGTGATCGGGTCCGCCGTCGGGGAGGCGCCCGGCCACGGCATCGGACAGCCGCCACCGGGCACCCTCGAGGATCGGCTCTTCGCGGTCGGCGGGAGTTGCCTCGTGCCTGCCGCGGCGGTGGCGGACGCCGTGCGCGGTGCGGAGAAGCGCGCCGACGCGTCGGGCAACTCCACATACTTCCCGCTCGACCCCGCCGGCCTCGGCGAACTCGACGCCGTCCTCTTCGTCCGGCACCTCGACGACGCCGACGGGTGATCCGAACCGCTCAGACCTTACGCAGTGTCTTCATCGCTCGCTCGACCTCCCAGAAGGCCCGCAGCGACGTGATCTTGCCGTCGTCGTTCACGCGGTAGACGAACACGCCCTCGGCGTCGATCTGCGATCCCGCCACCGTGGACCGGATGGTCCCGATGTTCACGTTCTCGTTGCCGCACACCAGTGAATCGGTGATGAGGAATTCGAGCGACTCGGTGGTCGCGATCGTCATGTCGTAGAACCGGGAGATCGCGTCGAGGCCGTGGTGCCCCTTGCCCTCGGGATCGAAACCCGAAGGGCCGACGGGATCTTCGACACACGCGTCTTCCGCGAAGAGTGCCAGCCACTCGTCCTTGCGCCTGCCGCTGGCCGCCGCGCGGGACGCCTGCCCGGCGAGGCGGGCAGGATGGTCGGTCGTCGTCATGTCTTTCGCTCCTATCCGATGTACTGATCGGCGAACTTGCGCAGCGACTCCTGCTTGGCCTCGAGCGGTCCGTCGAATCCGATGCCGTCGAACACCCACGGGACGACGATCGTGTCGGTCACTCCGGCATCCGCCAGTTCGGCGTAGCCGTCCGTGCCGAAACGGTCGATGCAGACGGTCTGGATCTCGTACGGCAGATCGGCGCGGCCGTACTCCTCGCGGAGTTCCCGCAACCGCGCGATGACCTGGACCAGATCGTCGAACTTGATCATCGCGGACGTCCAGCCGTCGCCCACCCGGGCGGCGCGGCGCAGGGCCACGTCGGTGTGCCCGCCGACGTAGAACGGCACCGGCTTCGTCGGGGCCGGGCTCATCTGCAGGCGGTCGAAGTCGTAGAACTTCCCGTGATACTCGACCATCCCGCCGCCGAGGATCAGCTTGATGACGTCGATCATCTCGTCGACGCGCGCGCCGCGCTTCGCGTACGGCACTCCGCACCATTCGAATTCCTCCGGTGCCCAGCCGATCCCGACACCGAACCCGAACCGGTTGCCGATCAGGTTCGCCACCGATCCCACCTGGCGGGCCAGGAGCACCGGATTGCGGGAACCCAGCTTGAGGACCTGGGTGTAGAACTCGATCTTCGACGTCACCGCACCCATCGCGGCCGCCGCGATCAGCGGATCCACCCACGGCGTCTCCTCGGTCCACATCCGGGAGCCGTCCGGTGTGTACGGGTAGTCGGCGCTCTGCTTCTCCATGAAGAACAGCGAGTCGGGGAGTGCGATGGACGAGAAGCCACACTCCTCCGCTGTTTTCGCGAGAGCCGGCAACTGGTCGAGGGGGTTCATGGCGATGCCGACGGTGAATTTCACTGGTGACGTCCCTACTATTAGTTGTTCGGCCGGTCGGACCCGACCACCCACATCGAGAAGTACTGCGAACCGCCGCCGTAGGCGTGGCCGAGTGCCTTGCGTGCGTCCTTCACCTGATGGTCGCCTGCCCGGTGCATCACCTGCATCGCCGCCTCGGCGAACCGGATCATCCCGGAGGCGCCGATGGGGTTGGACGACAGGACGCCGCCGGACGCGTTGAGCGGGAGCCGGCCGCCGATGGCCGTCTCGCCCGCTTCGGTGAGTTTCCAGCCCTCGCCCTCGGCGACGAAGCCCAGATTCTCGAGCCACATCGGTTCGAACCAGGAGAAGGGGACGTAGATTTCGGCGACGTCGATCTCGTCGAGCGGATCCTTGATGCCCGCGGCCTTCCACAGCGCGGCCGAGGCATCCCGGCCGGCCTGCGGATTCACCTGGTCGCGTCCCGCGAACGTGGTGGGCTCGGTGCGCATCGCGGTCGCGTGAATCCAGGCCACCTCACGACCGTCCGCGACGACCTGCTCGGCGGCCTCCTCGTTGCCGATCACCAGCGCGCAGGCGCCGTCCGAGGACGGACAGGTCTCGTCGTAGCGGATCGGGTCCCACAGCATCTGCGAGGCCTGCACCGATTCGAGCGTGATGTCGGGCTGCCGGAGGTGGGCATACGGGTTGAGGCTGCCGTTCAGCCGGTCCTTCACCGCCACCATCGCGCCGATGTGATCGGGTGCGCCGGACCGCCGGATGTACGAGCGGACGTGCGGCGCGAAGTACCCGCCCGCGCCGGCGCCGACCGGCATGTGGAACGGAATCGGCGTCGACAGCGCCCACATGGCGTTCGACTCGGACTGCTTCTCCCACGCCACCGTCAGCACCCGCTTGTGCACCCCCGACTTCACGAGGCTCGACGCCACGCACGCGGTCGATCCGCCGACCGAGCCCGCCGTGTGCACACGCAGGAGCGGTTTGCCGTTGGCACCCAGTGCGTCCGACATCGCGAGCTCCGGCATCATCGACCCCTCGAACAGGTCGGGGGCCTTCCCGATCACGACGGCGTCGATGTCGTCCCAGCCCACCCGCGCGTCTTCCATCGCGCGGTCGATCGCCTCGCGCACCAGCCCGGCCATGGACACGTCGTGCCGTTTCGCCACGTAATGGGTCTGACCGGTGCCCAGTACGGCGGCCAATTGATTCGCCATCAGTTGCGTCCCTCCAAGACTGCGACCAGATTCTGTTGCAGCACAGCACCACTCGTGGCGTGCGCCAGCGTGCGCCCGGCGTTGCCGTCCATGATGGCCTTGGCTGCGTAACCTATGCGTTCCAGACCCGCCGAGAACATCGGGTTCCCGCTCAGCGGGCCGCCCGACGGGTTGATCGTCGTCGCGTCGGACAGTCCGATGGCCTCGCGGAGGATCAGTTCCTGATGGGTGAACGGTCCGTGCAGTTCGGCCACGTCGATGCCGCCGACGTCCCCACCGGTGGCGGCGCGGGCGGAGGCCGTCGTCGACGGCGACACCGTCAGGTCGCGGGCGCCGAAGTTCGGGGAGTCGATCCGATGCTCGATGCCGGTGATCCACGCAGGCCGCTCGCACAGCTCACGGGCACGGTCGCCGGCCGCGAGCACGACCGCGGCGGCGCCGTCGGTGATCGGTGCGCAGTCGTGGGCGCGCAACGGATCCGCGACGAACGGGCTGGCGAGCAGCGCGTTGATGTCGACATGCCCCGACAACTGGGTGTTCGGGTTGCTCTCCGCGGCGGCCCGGCTGCGCGCGGCCACCGCCGCCATCTCCTCGGACGTCCACTTTCCGGCGTCGAGTCCGAGACGGGCCTGCAGTCCGGCGAGCGACACCGAGTCCAGGGCCAACGGCGTGACCAGATAGGGGTCGAGTTGCATCGACAGGATCTTGCGGAGGTTGCCGGCCGACGACTTGCCGAAGCCGTATACGAGCGCGGTGTCGACCTCGCCGGTCATGATCTTGATCCAGGCCTCGTAGAACGCCCAGGCCGCGTCCATCTCGACGTGCGACTCGTTGATCGGCGGCACCGCCCCGATCGAGTCGACGGCCGAGATGAAGGAGAACGCGCGGCCGGCCAGGTAGTCCGAGGATCCGGAGCACCAGAAACCGATGTCGGACTTGGTGATCCCGAGCTCCTCGTACAGCTGCTGGAAACAGGGAACCAGCATCTCGACGCCGTTGGTGGTGCCGGTGGTCTCACGCACGTGGGGTGCGTGCGCGAACCCGACGACTGCGATATCTGTCATTGTGCCGCGCCCTCACAGGTGGTGTTTGTAGGTGTCGTACTCGGCGTCGGGCTCGCCCGTCGGCCTGAAGTACTCGATGTTCTCGAGGGTGTAGCCCCACTCCTCGCGGGGCTTCCACTTCGCCTCCACGCGCATGCCCATCCGCACGTCGGCGGCGTCGCAGTCGAGGATCAGATGCAGGAACGCGATGTCGGCGCCGTCGAGCAGCACGTAGGCGGCGACGTACGGCGGCTTGATCCGCTGCCCGAGGAAGGGGACGTTCACGATGCAGAACGTCGTGACGATGCCCCGGTCCGGCAGTTCCACCTGCTCCTTCGTCGGGATGCCGTCGGTGGGGTTGGCGCTGCGCGGTGGGATGTACACCTTGCCGCCCGGTCCGGTGCGGCCGCCGATCAGCTTGCCCGCCTTCAGCCCTCGCAGGTAGTAGCTCTCCTCGGCGGACGCGGAATGCAGGTAGTCGAGATCGATCGGCGTCGTGATCATCGTGACCGGTTCCGACTCCGTCGTCGGTTCGGGTGCGTTCGCCGACTCGCCCGGCTCGAAGCACACGATGTCCTGGATGCGTCCGACGCGGTCCTGCGCCCACCGCGCCCGCACCCGCATCCCGGTGCTCATACCGGCGGGGGAGTCGACGTCCACGGCGTGCACCAGCGACGTGTCGGCGCCGTCCAGCTTGATCAGGGCCCACGCGAACGGGGTGGTGAGTGGCTGTCCGGCAATCGGTTCCGGCATCCACGTCCAGCTCACCACGGTCCCGGCGTCGGATACCCCGACGAAGTCGGTGAGAGGTTCGGCGGTGTTCGGGTCGAATTCGGGCGGGGGGACGTAGACGCGTCCGTCCGAGCCGCGGGCGCCGATGACCTTGCGGTCGCGCAGCGCGGTCACGAACGCACCGATGGTCGGGCCCACCGATCGGGTGTAGTCGAATTGAAGTTTCAGCGGGGCGCTCAACGGTTCGTTCGAGAATTTTTCGGCCACCGCGCTCTTTCCCATGCTCACAACTTCGAGTAGAACAGGTTCTAGTGTTTGTGGCAAGGGTCACTTCTGACGACGGTCGATGCGGAGGCACATCATGAAGCTCGGGTTGCAACTGGGGTACTGGGGCGCGCAGCCGCCGGCAAACGCCCCGGAGTTGATCGCCGCGGCCGAAGCCGAAGGATTCGACGCCGTCTTCGCCGCCGAATCGTGGGGATCCGACGCCTTCACGCCCCTCGCCTGGTGGGGGTCGGCCACCGACCGCGTCCGGCTCGGCACGTCCGTCGTCCAGATCTCGGCGCGCACACCCACCAGCACCGCCATGCACGCCCTCACCCTCGACCACCTCAGCGGCGGCCGGGCGATCCTCGGGCTCGGCGTCTCCGGACCGCAGGTCGTCGAAGGGTGGTACGGGCAGCCGTTCACCAAACCGCTCGCCCGCACCCGCGAATACGTCTCCATCGTCCGCAAGGTGCTGTCGCGGCAGGAGCCCGTCACCAGCGACGGCCCGCACTTCCCCCTGCCCTACACCGGTCCCGGCAGCACCGGCCTGGGGAAACCGCTCAAACCCATCACCCACCCGCTGCGCGCCGACATCCCCATCTGGCTCGGCGCCGAGGGTCCCAAGAACGTCGCGCTCACCGCGGAGATCGCCGACGGCTGGCTCGCCATCTACTACTCACCCCGCCTCGCGCCCATGTACAACGAATGGCTCGACGAGGGCTTCGCCCGCCCCGGCGCCCGACGCAGCCGCGAAGACTTCGAAGTCGCGGCCACCTGCCAGGTCATCGTCACCGACGACCGCGCCGCCGCCATCGCCGGACTCAAACCCGTCACCGCCCTGTACGTCGGCGGCATGGGCGCCCCCGAACTCAACTTCCACGCCCAGGTCTACACCCGCATGGGCTACGGCGAACAGGTCGAAGAAATCGGCCGCCTCTTCCGCGCGGGCCGCAAAGACGAAGCCGCCGCCGTCGTCCCCGACGAGATGGTCACCGAGACCATGATCATCGGCAACGTCGACGAAGTCCGCGCCGACGTCAAACGCTGGGCCGACGCCGGCGTCACCATGCTCCTCGTCTCCTGCCGCGACGCCGACCACGTCCGCGAACTGTCCAGTGCGGTCCTGGGCTGACCTCCCACCCTTCCCCCCGCCCCCGCCCCCCGCCCGCAGCCCGGGCGAATGTACCTTTCGGCGCACCTGGGGCGGTGAACGGTACATTCACCCGCGCGCTGTGAGCATCCGGACCGCCGGCCGGGGCCGGGACGACGCGAGCTGGTAGTGCGACCGGAGGTCCGCGATCACGCGGTCGGGGTCGTCGCGGACGGCGCTCGGTAGCGTCGGCAGCACGATGATGCCGTGGTTCTGCATTCGGGTGCGGCGCTCGACCGTCGATTTGTACGCCTCCGGCGCAAGATGCCAATCGAGCGAGTCGATGTCCCAGGCGAACGCGACCTCGTCGATCCAGCCATCCGGCATGGCGATGAAGTGTCCGGCGGCGTCGACGACTCTGCGGTTGAAGACCATCCGGGGTAGTCCGCTGCGCAACCACAGCCTGCGGGCTTCGGCCTCGGACACCGAATGGACGTCAGCACTCACTTCGCGCAGCACTGCACGGGGGAGTGCCGCGCCGCGGCCACTGCCCGCATCCAACTCCGCGGTCAGCTCGGTGACGCTCACCTCGCCCCGCTGGACCACCTCGGCGATGAGGGACCGCGTGCTGTTCAGGGTGCGGCATCGTCGCGCCGCGTCGAGCAACGCCCGGGGAAGCGGGGCGCAGGGAAGCCCGTTGCGCATCACCGGTTCCGGCAACCGCGTCGTACGTTCGACGAGCACGAAACCGGTGGACTGGACGCGCCGGTGCGTGGCGATCAGAACATGGGCATCGCCGGAGTACGAGGTTCCGTAGCCGTACTCGTGCAGCGCCGCCCGCCCGGTCAGAACGGCGTTCTCGCCGCTCAGCATGACTGCGGCGATTGCACGCTGACGTGCAGTCGGCTGGCCGTTGCCGAGCATCACGACACCCGGAAGGATGCGTTGCCAGGGCCCGCCCGGGCGGCATCGACCGTCGATCGCCGAATTCGACACACCCCACTGCCTCAGTTCGGCAGTGCGAATGATGCCGGACCGGCTCACTCCGTACAGGTCTTCGAGGCGATGCCCCCACTCTCCGCGTCGCATGGAGACGATGATGACGCACCCTCTGCCGGCGGCAGGTTCCGTCACCAGGCGATTTCGTGAGCCTGTGGATAGATGACGGGCTGTGGATAACCCTCAGGCCCTGGCCGAATGTACCTTTGGGCGCCTCCGATGCGCCGAAAGGGACATTGGCCCGGCGGGGTCAGCGGCCCTCGAACTTCGGCGCCCGCTTCTCGGAGAAGGCGCGGGGACCTTCCTTCGCGTCGGCGGACTTGAAGACGTCGGTGCCGAGGGCGGCGTCGATCTGGAAGGCCTCCTCCTCGTGCTTGCCCTCGGAGTCGCGCATGGTCTTGAGGATGGCCTGGACGGCGAGGGGGCCGTTGGCGGCGACCTGGTCGGCGAGCTCGCGGGCCTTGGCCAGCGCCTGGCCGTCGGGGACGACGTGGCCGATGAGGCCGAGCTCCTTGGCCTCGGGCGCGAGCACGTGGCGGCCGGTGAGCAGGAGGTCGGCGGCCACGGTGTAGGGAATCTGCCGCACCAGCCGGACGGCGGAGCCGCCCATCGGGTAGAGCGACCAGCGGGCCTCGCTGATGCCGAACTTCGCGGACTCGCCGGCCACCCGGATGTCGGTGCCCTGGAGGATCTCGGTGCCGCCGGCGACGCAGTAGCCCTCGACCGCGGCGATGATCGGCTTGGACG
>JBCEBZ010000403.1:0-3203 GCA_039206675.1 Rhodococcus sp. (in: high G+C Gram-positive bacteria)
CTGTTGACCAGTGCGCCGAGCGCCAGGAGTGGGGCACCCAGTCGGTATGCGGCGAAGCCGATCGTCACCGACGCTGCCAGCACCGACAGGCCGGTGCGTTGCCACGCCAGGGCGGTGCGCTGTGGTTGCAGCCCCGGGTCGTGGGTCATCGTGAGTTGATGGTGGAGACGACGGCGAACAGGGCCAGTCCGACCGACAGGAGAACGAGTCCTCCCGTGAGCCACGCGAGGGGGATCGGGGCCGGGAGCGGCTGCTGTAGTCGCAGGGCCCGCTCGTTGCGTTTCCACGACCACAGGGCGACGGCTGCGAGTATTCCCCCGGTAGAGCAGGCGAGGATCGCGACGATGTGGACTACGAGGTCGGCGTCGGTGACCGTGGCCAAGGTGGTCAAGGTGACACCGCCCGCCACCAGTGCCAGGGCGGTCCGAACCCAGGCCAGGGCGGTGCGTTCGTTGGCCAGCGAGAAGCGGACATCGGGTTCGTCGCCGACGGAGTAGACGGCGACCGGGCGGCGCGGGGGGAGGTCTACTTCACTGTTCATGAGTGTTCCCTGCAGGTTGAGGTCGGTGTCGATGGAATAATGATTCTGACACCAGATAGTTCTGTAACAGAAGTAGGTTAACGGATGGGCGACAACGCAGCGGCACCTCTCCCTGCGGGTGCAGGCGAGAGCGGGGAGGGGTGGGCCCTGACCGCGGTCATCACCCGGTTGCGCCGGGCATTGAGGTCGAGCGTCCGTGAAGAGTTCGCCTGGGAGTCGCTGCCGATGGCGCAGGTGGAATTCCTCCAGCGACTCTCGGTCGAGTCCGGCCTCCGGATCGTCGAGCTGGCACGTAAACATCGAATGGCTACCAACACCGTCAGCACCCTGGTGCAACAGATGGTCGAGGCGGGTCTGGTCGCACGCTCACCCGACCCACGAGATCGCCGGGCAGTTCGCGTGGACCTGACCGACGCCGGTCGCGAACGCCTGGACGCATGGATGCGGGCGAACGAGCGGCGCATCTCGGACGCCTTCGACCGACTCGATGCGCATCATCGCACGGCGATCGGCGCGGCCCTCCCCGCTCTCGCGGCGCTGGCGGAACTTCTCGACACCGAGTGACATCTTCACTCGCGTTGCGCACTCGGCACCATGCCCCCAGCGACGACCAGCGGATATAGGCAATTCCGTACGGTCCGACCGCGTTCTGCTGGTTGATCGGCCCTGGGTGAACCGGTCTGATGAGGGCATGCACCTGTGGTTCGAGTCACTTTCCGTGGTGCCCCTCAATCAGCCGAGCAATTTCCGGAGGTCGTCATGGTGACCACGCAGTCCCGAGGACGCGACGTCCACCGTCGCCCTGCCGGGGCCGCCGATCGGCGCGCCTGGGGCATCGTCCTGTTCCTGTTCCTCTTCTTCACCCTCAATTTCGCCGACAAGGCAGCAGTGGGGTTGGCCAGTAAGCCGATTCGCGACGAGCTCGGACTCACTGCCGGCCAGTACGGGCTACTCAGCAGCGCCTTCTTCTGGCTCTTCGCCATCGGCGCGGTCACGTTGTCGGCCGGTCTCCGGAAGATCTCGTATACCTGGGGCGCGGCACTGCTGATGGTGACGTGGATCGCGAGCATGGCCCCACTGACCGTTCCGACGTCGTTCGGAGTTCTCCTCGTCAGTCGAATTGCGTTGGGGTTCTTCGAAGGTCCGGCACATGCGCTGTGTCAGTCGATCGTCGCGGATCGCTTCGCACCGGACAAGCGGGCGACCGCAGGCGCCATCGTCAACGCGGGTTCGTCGGTCGGTCCCCTGATCGCCGCGCCCACCCTCACCTGGGTGATCCTGACGTATTCCTGGCACGGCGCCTTCGTCGCCCTCGTCGCTTCGGGAGTGTTGTGGCTGATCGGCTGGTTCTGGTACGCGGACCGATTGCCGTTCCGCAAGCCCGAGCCCCGTGTCGGCGACGGTTCGAAGACCGTCGACGATCCCAACGGCGACATCGTGGTGCCCTTTCACCGCTTGCTGATGCTGCGAAGCTTCTGGGGGCTGGTGCTGCTGTCGTTCGCCGGATACCTGATCTCTTCGCTGAAGGTGTCCTGGTTGCCCGCCTACATGAACGAAGGGCTCGGATACTCCGCGAGCACGGTGGGAACGTTGGTGACGATTCCGTACGTGGTCGCCGTCGCCGTCCTGTTGAGTGCGGGACTGTTGTCGGGCCGCCTGCTGCGCGCAGGCCGGTCGTCGCGCGTGGCCCGCGGCTACCTCACGGGGGCGTTCCTGCTGTTCGGCGGGGTCTCGATGATCATCTTCAGCCAACTCGATCCCGGGCCGGTGCAGTTGGTGTTCGTGATCGGCGCGTTCGCCGTCAACAGTGTGGCCTTCTCGGTGGCCTTCGCCGGCGCATCGGACTTTCTTCCCGCACACCAGAGAGTCGCATTCTTCGGCTGCATCATCGCCGCGTACAGCGTCGCGGGGATCGTCGCGCCCTATGCGCTCGGGCTCATCGTCGAGCGTGCGACGACAGCCGCCACCGGGTACTCGACAGGGTTCATGTTCGTCGGGGTCGTGGTGTGCGTCCTCGGCATCGTCGGCGGCCTGATGCTGAATCCGGAGAAGGCCAGAACCCAACTCGAGCAGATGACGGCCGCATACGCGGTCCGGGAAGGACGGTGAGCACGATGAGCGGACCGCTCTCCGGAATCCGGGTCCTCGACCTCGGCCAGTACATCGCAGGGCCCAGCGCCGGCCAAACCCTCGCCGACCTCGGTGCGGACGTACTCAAGGTCGAGAGCCTTCGCGGCGATCAGGCGCGCGGAATCGGGACGTTCGGCGAAGCCATGGTGCGCGCCTACAACCGGGACAAGCGCAGCATCGCACTCGATCTCGGTCGCCCGGAAGCGAAGACGATTCTGCACCGGTTGCTGGCGGACACCGATGTCCTGGTGCAGAACTTCCGCACCGGCTCCGCCGAGAGGCTCGGCCTCGGACCCGACCAACTGCGTGCACGGTATCCGCGCCTGATCTACGCCAACGTCACCGGATTCGGATCCCGCGGACCGTCACGGCACCGGCCCGGGCTCGACATCGCCGCGCAAGCGGAATTCGGGTTGATGCATGCCACCGGCGAGGTCGACGGCGAGCCGCAGCGGCTCGGGTTGCCCGCCGCGGACGTCACCGCTGCCAATGCCCTCGCGACCGGAATCCTGGCGGCGCTCTACGAGCGGGA
>JBCEBZ010000404.1:0-3197 GCA_039206675.1 Rhodococcus sp. (in: high G+C Gram-positive bacteria)
TCGGCATCATGCCGTGGAACTACCCCTACTACCAGGTGGCCCGGTTCGCGGGTCCGAATCTGGCACTGGGCAACACCATCGTGCTCAAACACGCACCGCAGTGTCCGGAATCGTCGGCGGCGCTACACCAGATCTTCGCCGACGCCGGATATCCGGAGGGCGCCTACGTCAACGTCTATGCCACCAACGAGCAGGTCGCCGATGCGATCGCCGACCCACGGGTCCAGGGCGTGTCGCTCACCGGGTCCGAGCGAGCGGGTGCCGCGGTCGCCGAGATCGCCGGACGCAACCTCAAGAAGGTGGTGCTGGAACTGGGCGGTTCCGATCCGTTCATCGTGCTCAGTTCCGATGACCTCGACGCCACCGTCAAGGCGGCGGTGGAAGGTCGCTTCGAGAACACCGGACAGGCCTGCAACGCGGCGAAACGATTCATCGTCGCCGAGGATCTGTACGACGATTTCGTCGGCAGATTCACCGCGGAGGTGCTCGCGTCCGCCGAGGGGCTCGCGCCTCTGTCGTCGGTCGCCGCCGCAGACCGGCTGGCCGAGCAGGTGCAGCAGGCGATCGCCGAGGGAGCCACCCTCGTGTCCGAGGGCGAACGGCGGGGGGCCTTCTTCCCGCCCGCCGTGCTGACGAATGTGTCACCTGATTCGCGAACGTACCGCGAGGAACTGTTCGGGCCGGTTGCCACCGTGTACAAGGCGGGCTCCGAGGCCGAGGCCGTCGAGCTGGCCAACGACACCCCGTTCGGTCTCGGCTCCTACGTCTTCACCACCGACCCCGATCAGGCCGACCGCGTCGCCGACTCGCTGGAGGCGGGCATGGTGTTCGTCAATGCCGTTGGCGCCGAAGGTGTCGAGCTGCCGTTCGGCGGCGTCAAACGCTCCGGTTTCGGTCGCGAACTCGGCAAATACGGGATCGATGAATTCGTGAACAAGAAACTCATCCGCATCGGCTGAACCGTCGCCTCCCGAGCCCGATGCGACATGATCGGATCGTGGCGATATTCAACGACTACGACAGGTACGCGTCGGCGTACGACGCCGACATCGAGGACAACGTGTACAACGCGTTGTACGAGCGACCCGCGACGTTGGCGTTGGCCGGTGACGTCGCGGGGCGGAGGGTGCTGGATGCGGGCTGCGGTAGCGGTGCGCTGTCGCAGGCGCTCGTCGCCTCGGGCGCCTCGGTCTCCGGCGTCGATCTCAGCACGAACCTGCTCGCGATCGCCCGCAACCGCCTGGGTCCCGACGTCCCGTTGTTGCAGGCGGATCTCAACCAGCAGTTGCCCTTCCGGTCGTCGACGTTCGACGTCGTCGTGGCGTCGCTCGTGATGCACTACCTCCACGATTGGTCGAGACCGTTGTCCGAGTTCCACCGGGTACTCGCGCCGGGCGGGTGCGTCGTCATCTCGACGCATCACCCGTTCGTGGACTTCAGGCCCTCGGGGCAGGGCGACTACCTCGGAACGTTCGAATTCACCGAGGAATGGGTGAAGTCCGGCGAGACCTTCCTCATGAGGTTCTGGCACCGGCCGTTGCACGCGATGTTCGACGCCTTCACCGCGGCGGGTTTCACCGTCGAACGTGTCTCGGAGCCGCGCCCGGATGCCGCGGTGCTCGACCGCTCCCCCGAACTCTTCGAGCAGCTCAACCGTGAAGCCCCGTTCATCTTCTTCACCCTGCGCAGCGGCGAGCGCCATTCCACGCCTGCCGGCGAGACGCCGTCAGGGAAGATGCATCAGCTTTCCGGCGAGGGTGAACAGACGCCGGGCCAGCCTCATGACAGGCAGGCCCAGGGGAATGAGGATGAGCGTCACGCACAGTATTCCGCCGACGAGCCACACCACGGCCGCGACGATCCCCAGCACCGTGCCGAGCACGGCCGTGAGGATTCCCAGCACCACGTCGAGCAGGCCCCGTATTAGTCGCATGATGACCTCCTTGTTCCAGTCTGCGCGTATGCGAACCGAATCGCATCCGTCAGACCACCCGCTCCAGTGCGCGGACGTCTGCATCCAGTTTCCTGTACAGCCAGTACACGGCGACGAACGCGAGTCCGGACGCTGCGCACAACCCCAGGACCGAATCGCGCACCAGCGGCAGTTCCTGGGGTTCGAGGGTGCTGAATCCGGCCAGGACACCGACGAGCGGCACCGACGCCGTCACCGCCAGATAGACCGTTATTCGTCGACGCAGCCCGTCGAGAACGTCGGCGTCGTGCGCCGTCGTGAGGCCGTGTCGCAGATAGATGGGATAGACGCAGCGGACGACGTAGAACGTCGACAGGAAGAAGGTGTACGCAACGGAGATGGTGCCCGCCACCAGGACGGTCGTCGCCGCATGGACCAGCAGGCGCGACGGAAGCTCCGTGAACCAGCGAAGAAACATCACCCCCGCCACGGATGCGCAGACGGCGAACACGAAAGTGTTGAGTGCACACATATCGCCCCAGACCAGGGTTCGCGAGCGCACCCGCGCGAGGACGGCCTCGTCGTAGCGTCTGCCCTTACGCAGGCCGCGGGGAACCGCGAGCAGATCGCGGGACATGTAGGCGTAGATGAGGACGGCAAGCGGCCAGGCGATGAGGTTGAAGACGACGGTGCTCGTGTAGAGCTTCGAATAGGTGGCATCGGAGAGCCGCTCGTTGAGAAGTTCCTGTAGATGCACCGCCAGGTAGATCGTCGCCAGTCCGATGCCGACCAGCGACGACGACCACAGGATGGGGGTCGGTGATCGCGACAGCCGTGCCCGCCAGCTGTTCGGGGGCGGATAGACCAGGTCCCGGGACCTCTTCTCGAGGCACAGGTCGAACTGCTGGGCCAATTCCGAACCGCTCGGGTAGCGGTCTTCTCGGTCGGGCGACAGGCATTTCAGAAGCACACGGCGCAGGGCCATGGGGCAGTCCGGCGGAAGCTCCGACAGGAACTGCGCGTCGACGGGCCTGCGCCGCAGTTCGAGCATGCGGGCCAGCGACGTCTCCGACTCGCCGGCTGTCGTTTCGTCGGCGAACGGTCGGCGTCCGGTGAGCAACTCCCACAACATGACGGCGAGCGCGAAGACGTCGCTTCGGGTGTCGAGGTCGGCGGCGGTGGTGGGTGAGCCCGGGTGGCAGGCTTCGAGCTGTTCGGGTGACATGTAGGCCAAGGAGCCACCGAAATATGCCAGCGGGCTGGTGCCCTTGATGCGCTGGCTGGA
>JBCEBZ010000405.1:0-12741 GCA_039206675.1 Rhodococcus sp. (in: high G+C Gram-positive bacteria)
AGCCGCCGGTCTTGAGGCTGATGATGCCCTCGACCTCGACCTCGGGACCGCACCACTTCATCCGCACGTCGTGGGCGAGGGCGAGCAGTTCCTCGAGGCGGTCGTCGGGGAGTTGCAGGACTTCGAGCACCTGAGCCTCGTCGAGCGCTTCACCGCGCTCGAGAACCTGCTCACGCGCGAGGGCGAGGATGTCTGTCTGAACCGGGGCCGAGGTCACACGCATCTCCTGGAAAACGGGCCGATCACGTGCCGTGAGTCGACGGAACCGAAAAATTGAACACCGTACAAGTTGAACGGTGTTCACGTTAGATCCGTGGTGGAATACTGTCAAAGCCGAAGCAAGCTTTTCGACGAGATTGGGAGATCACACAGTGCAGTTGCGACGCGGCGACGTACTCGACGGCGCAATGGCCATCCTCGACGAGTTCGGCCTCGCCGACCTCACGATGCGCAGACTCGCAACAGCCCTCGGCGTCCAGCCCGGCGCCCTGTACTGGCATTTTCCCAACAAACAGACCCTGCTCGGGGCCCTCGCCGACAAGATCCTCGAAGACGTCGACGCCCCGGTCACGGCGCCCGGCTGGGACGCGGAGTTCACCGAACTCGCACACCGGCTCCGGACCGCGCTGCTCGCCCACCGCGACGGCGCCGAACTGGTGTCCGCCACCTACGCGTCCCGCATGACCAACTCCCGGGTCCGGGAAAGCTTCGCGGCGGCGGGTCTGCGTTCGGGACTGTCGCGCGAACACGCGGAACTGTCGTCCTACTCGCTGCTGTACTACGTCCTCGGCCACACGGTCGACGAGCAGTCGCGGGCGCAGATGGAATCGGCGGGCGCCCTCACCCGCGCCGCGCTCTCCCCCGACGCCCCGCAGTCGCAGATCGCGGCATACGACGAGGATCTGCTCGACGGCGATCCGGCGGTCCGGTTCGACTTCGGGTTGTCGCTGTTCGTCGACGGCATCCGGGCGCGACTGAAAGACTCCGCCCACCGCCCCTGAGCGGGCACAATTGAGTGGACGCCGCGCCGGCCACTCACGGACCGCGCGGCGCCACCGACGGCCCAGGGACGGACGCGATGACGTCTTCGCTCGGCCGCCGCGCCGGAACGGTCCTCGCGGCGGCACTCGCACTGTCGCTCCTCGGCGCGCCCGCCCCGGCGCCCGCGCAGACCGCGGCGGGAGATCCGGGCGCCGTCGTCGCCGCGACGCCGGTAGCGCCGGACGCGCGGCCGCCGGGTGTCGCCGAGGCCACGTACGTCACGTACTGGACGACGGGGCCGATGAACGAACCCGCGCTCAGCACCGGCGCGGTCCTGCTACCGCCCGGTGAGGCGCCGCCCGGCGGGTGGCCCGTGGTGTCCTGGGCCCACGGGACCGTCGGCATCGCGGACGCGTGCGCGCCGACCGTGACGGGGAAGCTCGCCGGACCGTACGTCCGGGCCTGGCTCGATCAGGGATACGCCGTCGCCGCAACGGATTACGTCGGCCTCGGCACCCCTGGTGTGCACCCGTACCTGGACGGTCCCACCGAGGCACACAGTGTGATCGACATGGTGCGCGCGGCGCGGGCCGTCACGCCGTCCCTGTCGGACCGGTGGGTCGCGCTCGGCCAATCGCAGGGCGGCCACGCCGCACTCGTCGCAGCCTCGCTGGCCACCACCTACGCACCCGAGCTCGACTTCCGCGGCACCGTCGCCACCGGCGCCCCGTCCAATCTGGAGAACCTCGCGCCCCTCGTCGGCCCCGGTTTCCCCCGGATTCCCCTGACCGGGAGCACGGTGTTCGTGGCGTACGCGCTCGCGGGACTACGCGCGTCGCGGCCCGACCTCGACATCGACAGCTACCTCACGCCACTCGGCGTGGACGTCCTGAATCGCGTCGAATCGCTCTGCTACGAGGAGGCCGCCCCGCAACTCGCCGGCATCTCCATCGGACAGTTGATGTCGCGCTCCCTCGACGACCCGGCGGTCCTGGCGGCAGTGCGCACCACGCTCGGGGTTCCCGTCCGGGGCTACGACCGGCCGTTGTTCATCGGGCAGGGGCTGTTCGACGACGTCGTCCCCATCGCCCTCACGTGGAAGCTCACCGCCGACCTCACCGCGAACGGGCAGCGGTTCGACTTCCGGACGTATCCGACCGGCCACCTCACGACCATGCCCGCGTCCCTGCCCGACACCAGTGCGTTCGTCCGGGGCCTCTTCGGGTGATTCACTGGTAAGACCACTTGACCTCTTACCTGTAGCCGTTCTAGTGTCGGGGTCATGATGTTCGAGCCGATCGCGCGGAAATCCGCCTCCACCGAAGTCTTCGACCAGATCACCGCGCGCGTGCTCGGCGGCGACCTCGCCGCCGGCGAGGCCCTGCCCAGCGAGAGGCGCCTGGCCGAGGCGTTCGGGGTGTCCCGCCCCGCGGTCCGGGAAGCGATCCAGAAGCTCGCCCAGGCCGGACTCGTCGAGGTCCGGCAGGGCGACGCCACCTCGGTCCGCGACTTCCGGCAGCACGGCGGGCCGGAACTGCTGTCCCAGCTACTGATCCGCGGCGGCGTGCCCGATTGGGCGGTGGTCCGCAGCGTCCTCGAGGCGCGGCGGATGATCGGCGTGCAAGTAGCCCGGCTCGCCGCGGGCCGGGCGACCGAGAAGTCGGGCACCGCTCTGCGCGCGGCCGCCGATCACCTTGCCTCCGAGACCGATCCGGTCGCGCAGCAGGTCGGCGCGCTGGCCTTCTGGGAGCGCGTCGTCGACACGGCCGATTCCATCGCGTTCCGGCTCATCTTCAACAGCCTCCGCAACGCGTACGAACCGACCATGACGGCGATGGCCGCCGTCATGGTCGCGGAGGTCGGCCGCGCCGACCTGTACCACCAGCTTGCGGAGGCCATCTCCGCACACGACGAAGACCTCGCGGCGAACACCGCGACCACCCTGCTCGACCTCGGGACGGCGGCCGTCACCGCCGTGATCGACACACTGCAACAACACGATTCGGAGAAGGACACATGACCACGACACCTCCTGCAGATCGCCGCCGGCGCAGGTCGACCACCCTCCGCGACGCCGCAGACCAGTTCCGCCGCCACCCCTCCCCGTGGATGATCGGCGGCATGCTGGCCGCCGCCGCGGTCGCCCGCCTCGCCGTCGGCGACTGGCAGATCACCGATGCCGTGGTCCCGCTGGTGATGCTGGCGGTGTTCCCGTTCGCCGAATGGGTCATCCACGTCTGCATCCTGCACTGGAAGCCGCGAAAGGTCCTGGGCCTGACCGTCGATTCGCTGCTCGCCCGCAAGCATCGCGAGCACCACGTCGATCCCCGCGACGTGCCCCTCGTCTTCATTCCGTGGCAGACGCTGATGTGGCTGATCCCGGTTCTCGTGGCACTCGCGCTGCTCGCGTTCCCCCGCCCGGGACTCGGGCTGACCTTCCTCGTGGTCCTGAGCGTTCTGGGCGTCCTCTACGAATGGACGCACTACCTCATCCACAGCGACTACAAGCCGAACTCCCGCCTGTACCGGGCGATCTGGCGCAACCACCGTCATCACCACTACAAGAACGAGCACTACTGGTTCACCGTCACCACCTCGGGAACCGCCGACCGGATCCTCGGCACCGATCCGGACCCGGAGTCGGTCGAGAAGTCGCCCACCGCCCGCAACCTGCACGCCGTGCGCTGACGCACCCGTGAGTACTTGTCAACCGCCCGCGGTTGACAAGTACTCACGGGTGGCGACGCCGCAGCTTGTTGCCCAACCACACGATCGGGTCGTACCGCCGGTCGACCACCCGTTCCTTCATCGGGATGATGGCGTTGTCGGTGATCTTGATCCCTTCGGGGCACACCTCGGTGCAGCACTTGGTGATGTTGCACAGTCCGAGGCCGAACTCTTCCTGCGCCGCGTCACGGCGGTCCGCCGTGTCGAGTGGATGCATCTCCAGTTCGGCGACGCGGATGAAGAAACGGGGACCGGAGAACGCCGGCTTGTTGTCGTCGTGATCACGGATGACGTGACAGGTGTTCTGGCAGAGGAAGCACTCGATGCACTTGCGGAACTCCTGCGACCGTTCGACGTCGATCTGCTGCATCCGGTACTCGCCCGGACCGAGCCCCGGCGGCGGGGTGAACGACGGGATCTCCCTGGCCTTCTCGTAGTTGAACGACACATCGGTGACGAGGTCCCGGATGACGGGGAACGCCCGCAGCGGCGTCACCGTGACCACCTCGTCCTCGGTGAACGTCGACATCCGGGTCATGCACATCAGCCGCGGCTGACCGTTGATCTCCGCGGAGCACGACCCGCACTTGCCCGCCTTGCAGTTCCATCGCACCGCGAGGTCCGGGGTCTGCGTCGCCTGCAACCGGTGGATGATGTCGAGCACCACCTCACCTTCGTTGACGGGGATGGAGTAGTCCTCGAGGGCGCCGCCGTCGGCGTCGCCGCGCCATACCCGGAACTTCGCGTCGTAACCCATCTCAGGCCTTCCTTCCCGGATGTTCCGCGAGTTCGGCGTCGGTGTAGTACTTGGCCAGTTCGTCGATGTCGAACAGCTCCAGCAGTTCCGGTCGCATCGGAAGCTGGGGCTCGCGGGTGACCGTGACGTCCGGGACCACGGAGTCGGGGTGCGTGGACATGTCCCCGACCACGCTGCACACCAGCAGGGTGTTGCGCCAGTCCGCCTCCATGTTCGGGTGGTCGTCGCGGGTGTGCCCGCCGCGACTTTCCGTGCGCAGCAGGGCCGCCTGCGCGACGCATTCGCTGACCAGCACCATGTTCCGCAGGTCGACGGCGAGGTGCCAGCCCGGATTGAACTGCCGGTGCCCCTCCACCTCCACGCCCCCGATCCGGCCCTTGATCTCGGTGAGTTTCTCCAGGGCGCGCGCGATCTCGTCTTCCTTCCGGATGATGCCGACGAGGTCGTTCATGGTCTGCTGCAGTTCGGTGTGGAGCGTGTACGGGTTCTCGGTGGTGCCGCCCTCCCCGACCGCCGGATCGAACGGCGACAACAACATCCGTGCCGCCGCGTCCACCGCGTCGGCGGAGACGACCGGCCGATCCTGCAGCGACTTCACGTAGTCCGCCGCCCCGAGCCCCGCGCGACGCCCGAACACGAGGAGGTCGGACAGCGAGTTGCCGCCGAGCCGGTTGGAACCGTGCATTCCGCCCGAGCACTCCCCCGCGGCGAACAACCCGGCGACGCTGGACGATCCGCTGTCGGGGTCGACCTCGATGCCGCCCATCACGTAGTGGCAGGTCGGTCCGACCTCCATCTGTTCCTTGGTGATGTCGACGTCCGCGAGTTCCTTGAATTGGTGGTACATCGACGGCAGGCGCCGCACGATCTCGTCGGCGGGCATCCGCGAGGCGATGTCCAGGTACACGCCGCCGTGCGGGGTCTGCCGTCCCGCCTTGACCTCGGAGTTGATGGCCCGTGCGACCTCGTCTCGGGGCAGCAGGTCCGGTGTGCGGCGGTTGTTGTCGGAATCCTTGTACCAGCCGTCGGCCTCTTCCTCGGTCTCCGCGTACTGGCCTTTGAAGACCGGCGGGATGTACGAGAACATGAACCGCTCGCCCTCGGAGTTCTTCAGCACCCCGCCGTCGCCGCGGACACCCTCGGTCACGAGGATGCCCTTGACGCTGGGCGGCCACACCATGCCGGTGGGGTGGAACTGCACGAATTCCATGTTGATGAGGTTGGCGCCCGCGCGGAGGGCGAGGGCGTGCCCGTCGCCGGTGTACTCCCACGAGTTCGACGTCACCTTGAACGACTTGCCGATTCCGCCCGTGGCCATCACCACGGCGGGCGCCTCGAACAGGACGAAACGTCCGCTCTCGCGCCAGTATCCGAAGGCGCCCGAGATCCGGTCGCCGTCCTTGGTGAGTTCGGAGACGGTGCACTCGGCGAAGATCTTGATGCGGGCCTCGTAGTCGCCGGTGGCGGCGAAGTCTTCCTGCTGCAGCGACACGATCTTCTGCTGCATGGTGCGGATCAGTTCGAGCCCGGTGCGGTCACCGACGTGCGCGAGCCGCGGATAGGTGTGCCCGCCGAAGTTGCGCTGACTGATCCGGCCGTCGGGTGTCCGGTCGAACAGGGCGCCGTACGTTTCGAGTTCCCACACCCGGTCGGGGGCCTCCCGGGCGTGCAGTTCCGCCATCCGCCAGTTGTTGAGGAATTTGCCGCCGCGCATCGTGTCCTGGAAATGCGTCTGCCACGTGTCCTTGTCGTTGGCGTTTCCCATCGCGGCGGCGCAACCGCCCTCCGCCATGACGGTGTGCGCCTTGCCGAACAGCGACTTGCAGACGACGGCGACGGACAGGCCCTGCTCGCGGGCCTCGATGACGGCTCGCAGTCCGGCGCCCCCGGCACCGATGACCACGACGTCGTACTGGTGCCGTTCGACTTCCGTCATTCCACTCCCTCTTCGGTGCAGTCAGTTGATCAGGCGCAGGTCGGAGATGGTGCCGCTGGCCACGAGCATCACGTAGAAGTCGGTGACGATCAGCGTGGCGAGGGTGGTCCAGGCGAGCTGCATGTGCCGCGTGTTCAGCTTGCTGACCCCGGTCCAGAGCCGGTATCGGATCGGGTGCCGGGAGAAATGGGTGAGCCTGCCGCCCGTGACGTGCCTGCAGGAGTGGCACGAGACGGTGTACGCCCAGAGCAGGATCACGTTGCCGACCATGACGAGGGTGCCGAGCCCGATTCCGAATCCGCCGTCGGCGCCGTGGAACGCGCGGATCGCGTCGTACGTGTTGATCAGCGAGACGACGAGTGCGACGTAGAAGAAATATCGGTGCGCGTTCTGGACGATCAGCGGCAGCCGCGTCTCCCCCGTGTACGTGGTGTGCGGTTCCGCGACCGCGCACGCGGGCGGCGAGAACCACACCGACCGGTAGTAGGCCTTGCGGTAGTAGTAGCACGTGAGGCGGAAGCCGAGCAGGAACGGCAGCACCAGGAACCCGAGCGGGATGATCATCGGCAACTCGCCGATCGGCGTCCCGAAGTCGCTCGAGCCGGGCACACACGAATCGCTCAGGCACGGTGAGTAGAACGGGGTCAGGTAGTGGTACTCCTCGACGAAGTACGCGGTGCGGACCCACGACCGGACCGATGCGTACACCACGAAGACGGACAGGCCGAGCACCGTCAGCAGCGGCGCCAGCCACCACCGGTCGGTGCGGAGCGTGCGTTCCGCGATCCGGGCACGCGTCGGCGCCCCCACACCGGCACTTTCGGAATTCTTCGGCGGCGCGCTCATCCGCGCTCGTAGTGGAGCCCGCCCAGCCCCTCGTCATCGATACCGAGCCACATCGACGCGTCGTACGGGGTGTCCGACACCTTGATTCGCTCCACCGGTTCGCGGTGGACGACGTTCGGTGGCGAGGCGTCGAGGTCGCGCGCGTCGATCTCGAGGCGCTCCAGATCGTTGCTCAGACGCCGCACGGATGCGGCGTCGCCGTACATCGTTCGCAACGAACCGACAGCGCGCCGAAGGCGGTCGATGGTGCGATTCAATTCGAGCATTTCGGAGGTCGACATGTGACCCCTCCCAACCCAGCCGGATGTAGCCGTGACCTGAATCACACTACCGACATTCCGGGGACCCTGGGCAGCTTTCGGCCCCGGGAAAACCGGGGGCGATGAATTTCGGCGGGCGGCCGAGTCGATACCTGTAGGACAACGGAAACCGAACTCCACAGGGAGGAAATCATGGCCGACGCCACGATCGGAAGCATCCTGCTCGCCAGCACACACCCCGAACGATTGCGGGACTGGTACACGGCCGCGTTCGCGCCGAAAGTCGACCGCACCCCCGGCGAACCGGGCTACGACGTCCTCGATTTCGACGGTTTCTACATCATGCTCGACCGGCGCGACGACGTCGGCGACACGAATCCCGAACCCGGGCGCGTCCTCCTCAACGTCGAGGTCGCCGACGCCCGCGCCGCCGCCGTCCGCCTCGACGAACTCGGTGCGACGTGGCTGTCCCCGCTCGAGGATCGTGACGGCAGCTGGTTCGGCACCGCCGTCGACCCCGACGGCAACTACGTCCAGATCATCCAGCTCAGCGCGCAGGCGCGGGCCGAGATGTCCTGACCACCGGCAGAGGAAGAGAGACCGACATGTTGAGCAACGCGAGAGCATTCAGCGGATTCGCCGTCGACGACATCGCGGCGGCCGAGTCCTTCTACCGCGACACCCTGGGCCTCGAGGTCACCGCGGAGGAGATGGGACTGCTGGGCCTGCATCTCCCCCAGGGTCCCGTGGTGCTGATCTACCCGAAACCGGACCACACGCCGGCGTCGTTCACGATCCTGAATTTCGCGGTCGACGACGTCGAGAAGGCCGTCGACGCGCTCACCGAGCGCGGAATCCGGTTCCTGCGGTACGACGGATTCGATCAGGACGACAAGGGAATCATGCGCGGCAACGGTCCGGACATCGCCTGGTTCACCGACCCGGCGGGCAACGTGCTGTCGGTGCTCGCGGAATCCTGACCGTCCGGCTCAGACTGCCGTGATCGTCGTCTTCAGCCAGGTGCCGTCGAACCATGTGGACGCGGCCGCGGCGAACGACGCCGGGTCCAGGCGGCCGCTGCCCGCGGGCACCGAGCCGGCCACGTCGACGCCCGTCACCGCGGGCAGGTCGTCCAGATTGCACCGCTCGGCGAGCCCGGGCTCGTCCGGCCACGACCCGATCACCGTGCCCGCGCAGGCGACCCCGGCGGCCGCGAGTGCCCGGGTGGTGAGTTCGGTGTGGTTGAGCGTGCCGAGGCCGGCCGCCGCGACCACGACGGCCGGTGCGCCGAGGGCGAGCGCGAGATCGACGAGCGTGAAGCCCTCGGCACCCATCCGCACCAGCAGCCCGCCCGCGCCCTCGACGAGCACCAGATCGTGCCGGTCGGCGAGGGCTCGGACCGTCTCGACGACGTCGTCGCACCGCAGCATCGGCAGGCCGCTGCGCCGGGCGGCGGTGTCCGGGGCCAGCGGTTCGGGGTAACGGGCGAGTTCCACCACCGCGGTCACACCGGACAGCCGGGTCACCTCCGCCAGATCGCCCGGTTCTCCCGGCGCGACCCCGGTCTGCGCGGGCTTGCACACCGCGACGGACAGCCCGGCCTCGCGCGCGGCCGCCGCGAGCGCCGCCGTGACCACGGTCTTGCCGACGTCCGTCGACGTTCCGGTGACCATCAGGATGCTCATGCCGACGCTCCCGCCAGGACGTCGGTGAGCACGGTCTCGATCCGCGCCAGTTCGTCCTCATCGAGTGTGGCGCGGGCGGTGAGCCGCAGCCGTGACGTGCCCTCGGGTACCGACGGTGGCCGGAAGCAGCCGACGTGCAGACCCTGTTCGCGGCAGGCGGCCGCGGCGTCGAAGGCGCGTTGCGGGTCGCCGAGGATCACCGAGACCACGGCGGACTCGGGTGCCGCGGCACCGGTGAACCGCGCGAGATCCCGGGCCCGATCCAGAACGGAATCGGCCCGGTGCGGTTCGCGCCGCAGAACCGCGAGCGCGGCCCGGGCAGCACCGACGGCGGCCGGGGCCAGTCCGGTGTCGAAGATGAACGTGCGTGCGGCGTCGACGAGATGCGCGCGGACCTTCTCCGACGCCAGCACCACGCCGCCCTGACTGGCCAGCGACTTCGACAGGGTGGCCGTGACGACGATGTCGGGTTCGCCCGCGAGCCCCACCTCGTGTACGAGTCCGCGGCCCCCTGTACCGCGGACTCCGACCCCGTGCGCCTCGTCCACCACGAGAAACGCGCCGTACTCGCGGCACACCCGGTGCAGGTCGAGGAGGGGCGCGAGATCACCGTCCGCGCTGAACACCGAATCGGTGACGACCAGCGCCCGCTCCTCCGGACGGGTGGCCAGTGCGCTGCGGACGAAGTCGAGATCGGCGTGCGGCGCGACGGCCACCCGGGCCCGGGACAGCCGGCACGCGTCGACCAGCGACGCGTGACTTCCCGCGTCGGAGACGATCAGCGATCCGGCGCCGGACAGCGCGGTGACGGCGCCGAGATTCGCGGTGTACCCGGAGGAGAACACCAGCCCGGCGTCGGCTCCGACGAACTCGGCCAGTTCCGTTTCGAGCAGTTCGTGTTCGGTGGTCGATCCGGTGACCAGCCGCGAGCCGGTGGCGCCGGCACCCCACCGACGGAGCGCGGTCATCGCGCCGTGCAGCACCTCGGGGTGCCGCACGAGCCCGAGGTAGTCGTTGGACGCCAGGTCGATGAGCGCGCTGCCCGGCGTGCGGGGACGCAGTTCGCGGCGCAGTCCCGCGGCGCGCCGCTGCTCCTCGACGTCGTCGAGCCAGGTGGTGAAGGTGCGGTCGGTACTCACGTTCGGCACCATACCCGAACTTGAACGGTGTTCAACCCGGGTGACCCCGCTTTCCTTCCGATGGCTAGGGTCGAGACCGTGACCTCCCCGAGCCTGTCCGCCGACGACATCACCGCCCTCGACGCCGCGCTGCTCTGGCATCCGTACGGCGCCTTCCCCGCCTCGACCACCCCGCTCGTGGTGGCCGAGGCGAGCGGCACCCGGCTCACTCTCGCCGACGGACGCGAACTCGTCGACGGCATGAGTTCGTGGTGGGCGGCGGTCCACGGCTACCGGCATCCCGTTCTCGACGCGGCGGCGACAGCGCAGCTCGGCCGGATGAGCCACGTGATGTTCGGCGGGCTGACCCACGAACCGGCCGCGCGGCTCGCCCAGCTGCTGGTGGAGATCACCCCGGACGGACTCGACAAGGTGTTCCTCGCCGATTCCGGTTCGGTCTCCGTCGAGGTCGCCGTCAAGATGTGCCTGCAGTACTGGCGCAGTCACGGCAGACCGGAGCGGCACCGGCTGCTGACCTGGCGCGGCGGCTATCACGGCGACACGTTCGCCCCGATGAGCGTCTGCGACCCGGACGGCGGCATGCATTCCCTCTGGACGGACGTCCTCGCACGGCAGGTCTTCGCGGGACCGCCGCCGCGCGAGTTCGACCCGCGGTACGTCGCGGAGTTCGAGCGTCTGGTGGCCGCGCACACCGACGAACTGGCGGCCGTCATCGTGGAGCCGGTGGTGCAGGGCGCCGGCGGGATGCGCTTCCACGACCCCCGGTACCTGGCGGAGCTGCGCCGAATCTGCGACGAGCACGGGCTCCTGCTGGTGTTCGACGAGATCGCCACGGGCTTCGGCCGCACCGGCGAACTGTTCGCCGCGGACCACGCCCGGGTCCGCCCCGACATCATGTGCGTCGGCAAGGCCCTGACCGGCGGATACCTGACCCTCGCCGCGACGCTCTGTTCCACGAACGTCGCCGAGACCATCAGCGCCGGCGACGCGGGCGGGCTGATGCACGGCCCCACGTTCATGGCGAACCCGCTCGCGTGCGCCGTCGCGGTGGCGTCGATCGAACTGCTGCGCTCGCGCGACTGGCGAGGCGAGGTCGAGGACGTGCGCCGCGGGCTCGAATCGGGTCTCGCACCGGCCCGGGAACTGCCCGGCGTCCGGGACGTCCGGGTGCTCGGCGCGATCGGCGTGATCGAACTCTCCGCGCCCGTCGACATGCGGGCCGCGACCGACGCCGCGGTGGCCGCCGGGGCCTGGTTGCGCCCCTTCCGCAATCTGATCTATGCGATGCCGCCGTACGTGTGCACCAGCGAGGACGTGCGGAAGATCACAACCGGAATGCTTGCTGCCGCACGGACCTCCACCCCGGGCTGACGGTGCGTTCTCGTCGGGCTGAGAGCGACGCGAACGCGGGCTAGTGTTCTCGATATGGAAGCGAGCGAGTCGACCGGCACCACGCCCATTCCCGTGTGGCCCGGCAGCGCCTACCCACTGGGCGCCACCTACGACGGGGCCGGGACGAACTTCTCCTTGTTTTCCGAGGTCGCCGAGGCGGTCGATCTGTGCCTGATCGCGAAGGACGGCACGGAAACGCGGGTGCGTCTCGACGAGGTCGACGGCTACGTGTGGCACGCGTACCTGCCGACCGTCGTGCCCGGGCAGCGGTACGGGTACCGGATCCACGGCCCCTGGGACCCCTCGGCCGGGCACCGCTGCGATCCCAGCAAGCTTCTCCTCGACCCCTACGGCAAGGCCTTCGACGGCGAGTTCGACGGCGACCGGTCCCTGTTCTCCTACGACATCGACGCGCCCGCCGAGTCCGCCCCCGAGGAACCGGAGGAGACCGCCCTGATCGTCGACACGGACGACGACATCGAGGCGGAGGACGCCGAGGACGCACTCGCAGCGGAAGCCGAGGACGACTCGGCGCCGGGTCTGCCCGGACACGATTCGCTCGGCCACACGATGACGACGGTCGTGATCAACCCGTTCTTCGACTGGGCCGCCGACCGCGCACCGAAACACCCGTACCACGACACGGTGATCTACGAGGCCCACGTCAAGGGCATGACGGCGACGCATCCCGGTGTGCCGGAAGAGCTTCGCGGCACGTACGCGGGCCTCGCGCAT
This sequence comes from Rhodococcus sp. (in: high G+C Gram-positive bacteria), assembly GCA_039206675.1. Lineage (GTDB taxonomy): Bacteria > Actinomycetota > Actinomycetes > Mycobacteriales > Mycobacteriaceae > Rhodococcus_F. The sequence goes on from JBCEBZ010000405.1 coordinate 12,459, forward strand.
CCGGTGATCATCGACCACCTCGTCGACCTCGGCGTCACCGCCATCGAACTGATGCCGGTGCATCAGTTCATGCACGATCAGACCCTGCTCGACAAGGGGCTGCGGAACTACTGGGGTTACAACACGTTCGGCTTCCTGGCCCCGCACACCGGGTATTCGTCGGCGGAGAAGCCGGGCGCCGCGGTGTCGGAGTTCAAGGCGATGGTCCGCTCGTTCCACGAGGCGGGCATCGAGGTGATCCTCGACGTGGTCTACAACCACACCGCCGAGGGCAACCACCTCG
>JBCEBZ010000406.1:0-2071 GCA_039206675.1 Rhodococcus sp. (in: high G+C Gram-positive bacteria)
GGGTGTAGTCGTGCGGAAGGCCATGGAGCACAGCATCGTTGACGGACAAGCAGATGACGTTGTGGAACGGACCGCGGCCGAACGACGGCGCATAGTCCCAGTAGCAGGACACCGCCCCGCGCTCGTTGATCAGGTGCCGGGCACGGTGTTCGAGGTCGAGCAGATTCACCCCCACCAGCGCACGCGATTGCAAGTCGTCGAGCAGTTCTGCGATAAACGCGCCCGTGGTGCGCATCGCCTCGATCTCCCGTGGCGACTTCAGTTCCAACACTCGTTCATCCTCCATTTGTTCGCGATAAACCGGTATAGAAATACCAGCGTAGTGGAAAGGTCGGTATTTTCATACCGCGTGTGGCGTATCCTTGCGGAATGGTGCGATCCCCTTTGACTCCGCAGCAGCGCGCTGCCGGCAAGCGCCTCGGCGCCTACCTCCGGCAAGCGCGAGGCGACCGCAAGCCTGCCGAAGTGGCGCATGCCGCGTCGATCTCACCCGAGACCCTGCGCAAGATCGAGACGGGACGCCTGGCAACTCCGGCGTTCACGACAGTCGCCGCACTCGCGGCTGTGCTGGCCGTTCCGCTGGAGGACCTCGCCCAGATCTGCCTCCCCGACATGAACCTTCAGCAGACCGGGTAGTAGGCCGGGGCGCCGCCGTTCGCTGATGGTGGCAGTCGTCACAGTCGTCCTGCGGGCCCCGCGGCCGTCGTCACGGCGCCGACGACGAGCGTGAGAGCGGCGATGGCCCCGAATCCGGCGGTGAGTGTGGCGACCGCGGCCACACCTCCGACGAGCAGAGGTCCTCCCGCGTCCCCGAGTTCGCGGCCGAGTTCGGCGGCGCCCATGGTCTGACCCATCCGCTCGTCGGGAGTCGAGCCGGCCAGCGACGCGAAAGCCAGCGGGGTGATCAGTCCCGTGCCGGCGCCGATCGCGAGTGCGGCGAGCAGCAGACCGAGCAGGCCGGGCAGCATCGCGCACCCGAGTCCGGTGGCCGTAATCAGCAGACCGAGCGCGGTTCCCGGGCCGGCGGAGATTCGACCTGCGTCCAGTGCACGCCCGGCTCGGGGCTGCACGAGGGCGGCGCACGCGGCGAGGACGGACACCGTGGCGCCGGTTGCCACCGAGCCGAGTCCGGCGGCGGCCCCGGCGACGGGCAGGAATCCCACTCCCACGGACAGCGCAGAGGTTGCGAACGCGAGTGCGAGAGTTGGCCGGAGAAACGACCGATCCGTCAGTCGGCGTGCCAGGTCCAGGACGGTCTGCCGCTGGCGCGGGAGTGGTGGTACGGCGGGCACCGCGCGCGCCGCCCATGCCGCGACGGTGAGCGCGAGGGCGGTTGTCACCGCGAACAGCAATGTGAGGTCGCCGAGCCATACCAGCACGCCTCCGAGCAGCGGACCGATCGTGTAACCGAGGCTCTTGTAGAAGCCGTACGTTCCGAACGCGCTGCCGTGTGCGGCTTTCGGGGTCATCCGCGCGACCAGTGCACTCGCTGCCGGGGAGAACGCGGACGCCGCGGCGCCCTGCCCGAGCCGGGCCAACCACAGCCAGTTCGAGTCGCCGACTACGACGAACAGGGCGGAGGCTGCGGCGAATCCGACGAGTCCACCGAGTAGGACCGGTCGGGCACCGATACGGTCGGCGAGTGTCCCGAACACCGGCTTGAGCACTACCTCGGCGCCGTCGTACAGTGCCAACAGCAGACCGAGGTACAGAAGAGAACCAGCCGGATCCTCGAGGTCGAATGAGAGATTCGCCGCGACGGCGTGCGCCCCGAAGGCTGTGGTGAAACCGGCCGCGTACAGCGGCCGCATCCGCCGCTGCGCGGCTGCCGCCGCTCCTGACCGGTCGCCCGTCATGACCGTGCGCTGTCGGCGGCGGGCCCCGGGGTGTGCACGGAGGCGATGACGCGTTCGGCGTAGTCCTCGAACCTCCTCGTGCAGTGCTGCAATCTCGCTGTTGCTTCGTCGGCATTGCGGGCGCCGAACACATCTCGTGCCTTCAGGTCGCGGTGCCAGCGCCGCAATCTTTCGAGGCTCTGCTCTTCTTCCTCCAGCTCGGCGAGGGTGAACTT
>JBCEBZ010000406.1:2081-3188 GCA_039206675.1 Rhodococcus sp. (in: high G+C Gram-positive bacteria)
ACTTGCGGATTCGTATATCCTTGTCCAGTTCAGCCTCGTACTTTCCGCAGTCGGCGAGGAATTCCGCCCAGTCCTCTTCGCGGGCGGCAGTGAACATCGCCTCGAATCGTGCGCTGTCGTCGGCGCTCGCACCGGTGGCGTGGAGGAAGATGATCTCGCCCGCAGCGCGCTCGACCAGTTCGGTCGTGCGGTCGAGGCCCGCGGTGAAGGCGGGAACGCTCGGCACGGCCCACGTTCCCTGCCCGAGCGACAGTGCTCCGACCTTCCGCAGTTCCCGCCAGACCGCGACACGGTGCCGGGACGGTCCGGCAGGCAGAGTGACCAGTGCGATAAGCCAGCGTATGGCGGTTTCCTCGCTCCTCACCAGGCAAATGTAGCACCCGCTACATCCATGGGAGTCCTCCGCGTTACTTCACGGGTTGCCAATGCGTTCAGGCCGGCCGGCGACGAAGTCGGCCAGCGAGAGGGTGGCTGTTCGGCCGTGCTGGTTACGGATGAAGATGGTTCGATCGGTCAGATTGGTCACGGTGGTGCACAGGGTGGCGAGGGGGTCGTCGCCGGCGGCGGTGCGGTGGACGCCGGTGGGAATGGGCGACCCGGTCAGGACTCGGTCGAACCAGTCGACATCGGGTTCGCGGGCCGGGGTGATGGTTTCGAGCACCTTGCCCCGGGCGAGGCTCTCGTCGCCTTGCCCGAGGTTGGCGGTGGCGGCACCCGCCGGCGCCCGGTCCGGCGGGTCGGGCATGAATCGGATGTGGTTCGTGTGCCATTCGAATGCTCGCTCGGGTGAGAGTTCACGGACGGCGTGACGCCCCGCGGCGGTTTCGACGACGGCGACGCGACCGGTGTCGGTGTCGCCGATCGTGTAGGCGAAACCGCCGGCGCTCGGGTGGGTGCGCAGAAACTCGACGGCGTCGGTGAAGGTGCTGCACTGCTGCAGCCCGCGGGCGACGAAGTGGCGACCGGGAGCGGCGATCGGGGTGGTGACCTGAATGTGATTGATGCCCCACACCAGTCCGGCGGCGTTGGCAGAGAGGGTGTTGGACGGCAGGAATCCGGGATACCACTGCACGGTGACCGGCACGTCACCGTCGACATGGAGGGTCA
>JBCEBZ010000407.1:0-12672 GCA_039206675.1 Rhodococcus sp. (in: high G+C Gram-positive bacteria)
ACGTCACCGCCTACCGCACCGTGCGGGCGGCCCCGCCGCCCGCGCCGGTGCGCGAGGCGATCAAGACCGGCGGGTTCGACGCCGTCTGCTTCACCTCGTCCTCGACGGTCCGCAACCTCGTCGGCATCGCCGGAAAGCCGCACGCGCGCACCCTCGTCGCCTGCATCGGTCCGAAGACCGCCGAGACGGCCATCGAGTTCGGCCTCCGCGTCGACGTGCAGCCGGAGACCGCTCAGGTCGGGCCGCTGGTGGAGGCTCTCGCAGAGCACGCCGCGCGCCTGCGCGCCGAGGGCGCACTGCCCCCGCCGCGCAAGAAGTCCCGCGCTCGGCGATAGGCGCTACGCGCCTGTGAGTGGTTGAGGAGTCCAGGCACTCCTCAACCACTCACAGGCCCGACGAAGGAGGGCATGTTCTTGTTTCCGACCCACCGGCCGCGGCGGCTTCGCCGGACGCCGGCGCTGCGTCGTCTCGTGGCCGAGACTTCGCTCGAGCCACGGCATCTCGTGCTGCCGATGTTCGTCGCGGACGGGATCGACGAGCCTCGTGAGATCTCGTCGATGCCCGGCGTGTTCCAGCACACGCCCGACTCGCTGCGGCGGGCGGCGACGGAGGCGGCGGCGGCGGGGCTCGGTGGGCTCATGCTCTTCGGGGTGCCGCGTCCCGACGACAAGGACGCCGAGGGTTCGGGCGCGTCCGATCCGGATGGCATCCTGAACCGCGGATTGCGCTGGCTCGCAGACGAAGTCGGCGACGCGACGGTGATCATGGCGGACACCTGCCTGGACGAGTTCACCGACCACGGTCATTGCGGTGTCCTCGACGCGAACGGTGCCGTGGACAACGACCTCACGCTGCAGCGGTACGTCGACATGGCGGTCGCGCAGGCCGAGGCCGGTGCGCATCTGCTGGGGCCGAGCGGAATGATGGACGGCCAGGTCGGCGCCATCCGAAAGGCGCTCGACGGCGCGGGTTACACCGACGTCGGTCAACTCGCGTACTCGGCGAAGTACGCGTCCGCGTTCTACGGACCGTTCCGGGAAGCGGTGGGCTCGTCGCTGCAGGGCGATCGCCGTACCTACCAACAGGATTCGGCGAATCGCCGCGAGTCGTTGCGTGAGGTGGACCTCGACGTCGGCGAGGGTGCCGACATGGTGATGGTGAAGCCGGCGATGTCCTACCTGGACATCCTGCGCGAGACCGCGGACCGCTCTCCGGTGCCCGTTGCGGCGTATCAGATCTCGGGTGAGTACTCGATGATCACGGCCGCCGCGCAGAACGGCTGGATCGACCGGGACGCTGCCATCCTCGAATCGCTCACCAGCATCCGCCGCGCAGGCGCCGACGTCGTGCTGACGTATTGGGCGACCGAAGCGGCGGGCTGGTTGTGATCGCCCCGTCGGCGGATACGGTGGTGCCATGACCCAGCAGTGGCCACCGACACCGCCGCACCAGGCACCGCATCAGCAGAGCCCGGCTCCGCACAATTTCCCGTACCCCCCGCCGATGCCGCAGCCGAAGCCCGAACGTCCGGCACCGGTCGACGTGGGCACCGCGGCCCAGTTGCTGTGGGCGGTGGCCGTGCTCGGTCTGATCCAGGCGCTGGGCGCGATGATCCTGGTGGTGGGGGAGAAGTCGACGTTCGTCGACGAACTGATGAAGAACCCCGGCTTCACGTCCGGCGAGGTCGACATGACCCGCGACAGCGTGGAAAAGCTGTTCTACGTGGGTATCGGGTTCACGGTCGTCCTCATCCTGATCCTCACCGGGCTCTTCGTCCTGTTCGTGCACTTCATGCGGAAGGGCCGGAACTGGGCCAGGATGCTGATCACCATCGCGTGCGTGATGATGGTGGTGTGGACGATCCCGGTGCTCTTCGGCATCGGATCGGACGGAAGCGGTACCGCGCTCGCACTCGGCGGTGTGCAGATCCTGCAGGCCGTGGTGGCCGTCGGCGCCGTCGTGCTGATGCATCGGAAGGATTCCAACAGCTACTTTCTGAGGTTGCCCCCCTCCGCCGAGTAGCCTCGATTTGCTCGTGAAATATAAAGATGTACCGTGAAGTACGTCACCAGGGTAGAACGGCAGACTTCATTTCGACCGAAGGACTTTTCTCCATGCGCGCTGACGATCGAGCACACGGGTCTCGCAAGGAAGCAATGATGTTCGCGATCATCGTGGCCTTCGTGCTGCTGACTCTGTTGCTCGTCGTGATCCCCGGCGTGCTCTCCTGACGAGCCCCACGTTTTCCTCGCGGATCGCGATGTCGCAGGATGAGCGTGTGAGCGAAACCGCCGTCTTGTTCAGTGAGCCGGGCGCCCGCTGGCGGATGGTGGCGTTCGGTCCGGTGTTCTGCCTGATCGCGTTGATCATCGAACTTCTGACCGGCCCCGTGGTGCACTGGTTCGCGCTGTCGTTGTTCGCAGTGCTGCTCAGCGGGTTCGTCTACGTGCAGGTGGTGGCCGCCCGCAGGCATGCGAGCGTCGAACTCACGACGTCGTCGTTGCGGCAGGGCACCGAAGACCTGCCGATCACCGAGATCGTGAAGATCATGCCCCCCGCCGACCCCGAGTCGTATGAGCAGCAGCCGTGGGAAACCGCCCGGAGTCTGGGCGAACTGTCCGCGGTTCCCCGGCGCCGGAAGGGCATCGGTCTGCGACTGCGGGGCGGCGCGCTGGTGCAGGCGTGGGCGAAGGACGACGTGGCACTGCGCGCACAACTCGAGTCGCTGCTCGCGAAGTCCGCGGGAGGGTCTGCCGAATGAACCGCCGGACCGTGACGGCGGCAGCGGAGTGGCTCGGCGCCGCGGCCGCGCTCGCCGTCGCGGTGTGGTGCTGGAACCATGCCCGGACCACGTCGGAGTTCGGCCCCGTGGCGCCGGGTGCGCCCTCGTTCGAGGGCACCGCGTATTCGGGGTCGTGGATCGCCGCCGCCGCCGGACTGGTGGCGGTCGCCGGACTGCTGGTGATCGATTCGGTGCGCCGGCTACGGCCCGGCCCGGCGGGCGAACCCGCCGAGCCGGCCTCGTCACCGGAAGATCTGGGTCTTGCGGACGGTGTCGGTCCCGGGACCGTCGAGCATCGCGGAGCCGAGTAGCGCCTCGGGCACCCCGAGCCCCTCGATCAGCGTCTGCGCGTGCGGCCGCAACGACCGGCATCGTTCGTTGATGCCCCGCTGCACCGCCTTCGACCGCTCCACCGACAACTGCCGGTGTTCCATGAACCACGCCTTGTCCTCCTCGATCACGCTCAGCGCGTAGAGGTCGCAGACATCGCTCAGCAGGTCACGGGCCTCGTCGTCCTCGCACTCGTCGATGCCGGCGACGAACGCCTCGAGCACGATCCGGTCGATGTGGGCCTGCGCGGCGTGCAGCACGTGATCCTGCACGAAATTGAAGGCGTCGAACGGGTTCTCCTCACGCTTCTGTGCACCCTGCAGACGGCGGGCGGCGGTCGACAGCAGGTACTGCTCCCGGTCCTCGAACATGGTGAGCTGGGTGCCGCGGTTGAAGAGGCTCCCGTCCTCCTCGTTGTCCTGCCGGGTGTCGAGGATCGTCTGGATGATCTGCTGCGCGGCGGTGCGCTTCTTGACGACGTCGGAGACCGTCGTGGCCGCGAACCGCATCCATTCGACGGGGCTCATGCCGCGCACCTCGTCCGCGTACGACGTGAGCAGTTCCTTCGCCACCAGCTGGGTCAGGACGTGGTTGTCGCCCTCGAACGTGGTGAACACGTCGGTGTCCGCCTTCAGCGCCGTGAGCCGGTTCTCGGCCATGTACCCGGCGCCGCCGCACGCTTCCCGGGCCTCCTGGATCGCGCGGGTGGCGTGCCAGGTGTTCGCCACCTTGAGTCCGGCTGCGCGGCCCTCGAGTTCGCGCTGTTCCTGGGGGTCGGCGTCGTCCCGGCTCTGGATCTCGTGCATCGTGGCGACGAGTTCGTTCTGGGCGAATTGCAGCGCGTAGGAGCGTGCGATCAGTGGGAACAGTCTGCGCTGATGCACGAGGTAGTCCATGAGCAGCACTTCGTCCTCGGCCTGCGGCGCGTTGAACTGCCTGCGCTGCAAGGCATATCGCGTGGCGATCGACAGCGCGACGCGGGCGGCTGCGCCCGCGGACCCGCCGACGGTGACGCGTCCGCGCACGAGAGTGCCGACCATCGTGAAGAAGCGGCGGTTCGCGTTGTCGATCGGTGACGTGTACGTGCCGTCGGGCTCGACGTCGGCGTATTTGTTGAGCAGGTTCTCCCGCGGAATTCTCACCTGGTCGAACATGATTCGGCCGTTGTCGACCCCGGGGAGGCCACCCTTGTAGCCGCAGTCCGACGTGTGGACGCCGGGGAGGTCGTTGCCGTCCTCGTCCCGGATCGGTACGACGAAGCAGTGCACGCCCCGGGACTCGCCGCCCGTGATCAACTGCGCGAACACGGCCGCGGTGGTCGCGTGCTGCGCCGCGCCGCCGATGTAGTCCTTGCGCGACGACGGTGTGGGGGAGTGGACGACGAATTCTGCCGTGTCCGGGTCGTACGTCGCGGTGGTCTCGAGTGCCTGCACGTCGCTGCCGTGACCCGTCTCGGTCATCGCGAAACAACCCAGCAGATCCAGGTCGACGAGACGCTTCACGTACGCCTCGTGATGGCACGCCGTGCCGAGGTTCTCGATCGCGCCGCCGAACAGTCCCCACTGCACGCCGGCCTTGACCATCAGCGACAGATCCGACATCGCCAGCATCTCGATGCTCGTGACGGCGGCGCCGGCGTCACCGGTGCCGCCGTGATCCTTCGCGAACCCGGCGGCCGCGTAGCCGTTGCTCGCGAGCAGGCGCAACTGCGCCAGCGTCGTGGCGCGGGCCTCGTCGAGGTCGGGGGTGTAGTGCGGCGCGAAGTCGGGGGTGCCGGACAACTCCGCCCGGACGCGCTCGCGTACCTCGCGCCAGCGTCCGTCGAGTGTGCTTCTCAGGTGGTCAGCTGTGGTGGCCATGACTCGACAGTAGACGGCCGTCGCGACGGGTTGTGGGTTCGGTTCGCCGGTACCGGGTACTCCTGCCTGGTGAGTCCTGCCCGCCATCCGATCAGCATCACCACGGCGTCGGTGTCACTCGAGGAACGACATCGGCTGCGGGTGCGCAGGTACGTGATCGTGACGGTGGGCAGGCTTCTCGCGTTCGTGCTGTCGGCAGTGGTCTACGGACTGACCGGCAACCCCTGGGTCGCGGTGGGGATCATCGGCATGTCGATTCCCCTGCCGTGGCTCGTCGCCCGCGTCGTCGACGACCTGCCGCCGTGGGAGTAGGGAGGGTCACCAGAAGCGGCTGCCGGGTCCGCCCTTGAAAGGTCCGGCGACCCGGTCGGTGATCCACCCGCCGTAGAAGCCGCCCGTCTGGGGTCGCGCCCGCTCGCCGTCGACGAAGCACCCGTCCATCGGTCCCGGCATGACCGCCACGTACCCGACGAGTGCTTCGTATCCGGCGACCGGCTGCGGATAATGCCACGCTGCACGCTCGGCGACGTGTCCGCCTGCCACGACGTCGAAATAGTCGGCTCGCCCCTTCCACTCGCACACCGTGCTTCCGGAAACCGGGCGCAGCACCCCGTCGGCGAAACACGCGCGCGGCAGGTAATACGTCGGCGGGTGGCTCGTCTCGAGCAGGCGCAGCGGATTACGTGTGCGTGCGACGAGTTGCCCGCCGAACCTCACCTCGACCAGTTCGTCGCTCCGTTGCACCGCCGGCGGTCGCGGGTAGTCCCATACCGACTCCTGTCCCGGACCGACCGGATCCGGCGCCGGGTGGCCGCCGGTCACCGTGCGTCCGCCCGCGCGGCCAGGTATCGCGCCGGGTCCGGCCAGAACTCGGTGATCACGTCGGCGAGGGTGCCCGGGGCCGCGATCAGCGGTGCGATGTGGCCGGCGCCGTCCACCGTGGCGGCCGCGGCGTGCGGCATCGTCGCCGCGGCGGCCCGTGCCTGTTCGAGGGAGATCATCGTGTCGGCGCGGGGGACGATCATCAGCGTCGGTGCCCCGATCCGGGGGATCAGAGGGCCCAGCCCCTCGCGGTGCAGCATGATCGACTGCATCGCCTCGTGCATGCCACGCCGTGGCGCCTGCCGGAAGGTCCGGGAGACGGCCGCGAACTCTTGCGGGTGCGTCCGTGAAAGTTCTTTGCCGAGAAGCGCGTTCATCACCGCTGTCGCGAGCGGCGGAGTCGGCCCGGCGATGCGGTAGGCCCACACCATCGGCACGATCGAGGCGCGTTCCCGGCGGGTGAGCGCCTGGATCGGAGTTCCGATCGTCACGACGGTCCGGCACCGGTCGGGACTGTGGGCTGCCGCGACGAGCCCGACGTGTCCACCCCAGGCGTTGCCCACCCAGTCGACGGGTTCGGTGACGTCGAGCGCGTCGAGGACGGCGACGGCCGCCTCTGCGCACTCCTCCAGCGTGAACCGCCGCGGCACGGCGGTGCTGGCCCCGTGGCCGGGCCCGTCGATGGAGATCAGCCGGCGGTGCGCGACAAGGTGGCTGCGCAGGGGCGCCCACGTCGTCGAGTCGACGAAAAGGCTGTGCCACAGCACGGCGGGCGGTCCGCTGCCGGTGACGTGGACGGCGAGGTTCCCGACGCTCGTCGGGATCGTGCGGGTGATCGTTCGTGTGTCCATGGGATGCCCCGGGGGTGAGTGAGGTTCACGTTTTGCTTCGGAAACCGAAACTTCGGTAACCGTAGTATTCTCCTGTGTCATGGAACGGTCAAGAGGTGTGCCGACCGATCGGCCGGCGGTGGGACAGTTGCTGGTCCGTCTGCTGCACGAGTTCCGCCGGGAGTTGAGCGAGCCCATGGCCGAGCGCGGGTACGGCGACATCCGGCCGCCGCATCTGCAGATCTTCGGCAACATCGGCTGGGACGGGCGGCGGCTGACCGAGATCGCCGCCCGGGCCGAATTGAGCCTGTCCGCCGCGTCCGAACTGATCAACGATCTCGAGGAACTCGGATACGTCGAGCGGGTGCCGGACACGCGGGACCGCCGCGCCAAACTGGTCGTCCCGACCGCGCGGGGGCGGCAAGCACTGCAGGACGCCGCGATACGGGTCGCCGAGATCGAACATCACTGGGGAAGCCTCGTCGGCCGCGACCGTTTCGACGACGCCTGCTACCTGCTCAGTTCACTGCTCGACGAGCTGAGTCCCGAGGACCGCTAGGCGCGCGGCGGAGGGACCGCGGCACGGACGAGCTGGTCGTGACGCAGCGCGATCTGGGTCTGCGTCGCGATGACCGTCGATGAACGCAGGACGTTGTGTCCGTCGACGATCGAGTTGATCACCCGCTGCAGGTCGGCGTGGGTGCGGGCCACCACACGGACGAGGACGTCGCCGGCTCCGGTGATCGTGTGCGCCTCCAGCACCTCGGGGATGGCGCTCAGGTGCTCGACGACCGCGGCGTGCCCGTTGCCCTGGGCGATCTCGAGGGTGGCGAACGCGACCACCGGGAACCCCAGCGCCTCCGGGTCGAGGGTCGGGGCCGAACTGGTGATCACGCCGGTGCGTTCGAGCCGGTCGAGCCGTGCCTGGACGGTGCCGCGGGCCACCCCCAGGCGTCGCGAGGCCTCGAGCACCCCGACCTTCGGTTCCGCGTGGAGAAGGTCGAGCAGCGCGGCGTCGAGTTGATCGATGGTCATGGCATCCCTGGTCAATATGTAGGGTCGATCCGCATTTTCATCCAGCATTGTGTACAGAGTGAACAGCGTCAAGAAGTGCCGTTGCGCAGAGGTGTGTGCTGGATCACAGTGAGCTATGACTACCACCGACATTCGCCTGACGCCCCGTGAGGTGGCCGCGCAGCTGGAGACCGACGAGCTCCGGCAGCTGGTCGGTCTCGTCGAACACGACGACGCGTCGGATCCGTTTCCCGTGGTCGCGATGGACGCCGTGGTGTTCGTGTGCGGCAATGCGACGCAGAGCATGCAGTATTTCGTCTCCACCTGGGGCATGACCCTCGTCGCCTATGCCGGGCCGGAGACCGGTCAGCGCTCGCACAAGTCGTTCGTCCTCGAATCCGGAACGGCACGGTTCGTGCTGCACGGCGCCGTGGATCCGAAGAGCCCGCTCGCCGACCACCACCGGGCCCACGGCGACGGCGTGGTCGACCTGGCCATGGAGGTGCTCGACGTCGACCGCTGCATCGCACACGCACGCTCACAGGGGGCCACCATCCTCGAGGAGCCGCGCGACGTCACGGATCGGCACGGCACCGTGCGGCTCGCGGCGATCGCCACCTACGGCAGCACCCGGCACACCCTCGTCGACCGCAGCCGGTACGACGGTCCCTACCTGCCCGGATTCGTCTCGCGCTCGAGCGGCTACGCGGCGCGGCCGGGGAAACCGGCACGACTGTTCCAGGCGCTCGACCACGCGGTCGGCAACGTCGAGATGGGCCGGATGGACCACTGGGTGCGGTTCTACAACCGGGTCATGGGATTCACGAACATGGCCGAATTCGTCGGCGACGACATCGCCACCGAGTACTCGGCACTCATGTCGAAGGTCGTGGCGAACGGCAACCACCGGGTGAAGTTCCCGCTCAACGAACCGGCGGTCGGAAAGAAGAAGTCGCAGATCGACGAATACCTCGAGTTCTACGGTGAGCCGGGCTGCCAGCATCTCGCCCTCGCGACCGGTGACATCCTCGCGACCGTCGACGCCCTGCGCGCGGAGGGCGTCGAATTCCTGGCCACCCCCGACGCCTACTACGAGGATCCGCAGCTGCGTGCCCGCATCGGCACGGTGCGGGTGCCGGTGGAGGAACTGCAGAAACGCGGGATCCTCGTCGACCGCGACGAGGACGGGTACCTCCTGCAGGTCTTCACCAAACCGCTCGGTGACCGGCCGACCGTGTTCTTCGAAGTGATCGAACGGCACGGGTCGCTGGGGTTCGGGGCAGGCAACTTCCGGGCACTGTTCGAATCCATCGAGCGCGAACAGGCGGCCCGCGGCAATCTGTGATGGAGTGATCCTGGCCACCCACTACACCCTGTCGTTGGCAAATTCGACAGAACTGGGACACTGGAGGCCGTGACTGTTTCCTCCGGTGACCCCGACGTGCACGCATCCCGCTCCGCCCAGCTCTTCGAGAGGGCTGATCTGGTCATTCCCGGTGGTGTCAACTCCCCGGTGCGGGCGTTCCACTCGGTCGGCGGCACCCCGCGGTTCATCAGGGAAGCGTCCGGCTACACGCTGACCGACGTCGACGGCAACGACTACGTCGACCTCATCTGCTCCTGGGGGCCGATGATCCTCGGGCACGCGCACCCCGCCGTCGTCGAGGCCGTGCAGAAGGCGGCCACCACCGGCCTGTCGTTCGGCGCTCCCACCGAGGGTGAGATCGAACTGGCCGAGGAGATCGTCCGCCGCGTCGCGCCGGTAGAGAAGGTGCGGCTGGTCAACTCCGGCACCGAGGCCACCATGAGCGCCGTCCGCCTCGCCCGCGGTTTCACCGGCCGGACGAAGGTCCTCAAGTTCTCGGGCTGCTACCACGGACACGTCGACGCGCTGCTGGCCGATGCCGGTTCGGGACTCGCGACATTCGGCCTCCCCACGTCGCCCGGCGTGACGGGCGCGCAGGCCGAGGACACCATCGTCGTGCCCTACAACGATCTCGACGCCGTCGCCGCGGCCTTCGCCGCCAACGAGGGCCGGATCGCGTGCGTCATCACCGAGGCCGCCGCGGGCAACATGGGCGCGGTGGCACCGCAGCCCGGATTCAACGAGGGCCTGCGCACACTGACCCGCGACAACGGCGCGCTGCTCATCATGGACGAGGTGATGACCGGATTCCGGGTCAGCTCCGCCGGCTGGTACGGACTCGACGGCGTCGCCGGTGACCTGTACACGTTCGGCAAGGTGATGAGCGGCGGGCTGCCCGCAGCCGCGTTCGGTGGCCGCGCCGACGTCATGGCCCACCTCGCGCCCGCCGGACCCGTCTACCAGGCAGGCACCCTGTCCGGGAACCCCGTCGCCGTCGCCGCCGGGCTCGCCAGCCTCCGCGCCGCGGATCAGGGCGTGTACGACGCCCTCGAGCGCAACAGCGCCGCCCTGCGCACCCTGCTGTCCGACGCGCTGACCGCGGCGAGCGTGCCGCACCGGGTGCAGACCGCGGGCACGATGCTCAGCGTGTTCTTCAGCGAAGACCCGGTGACCAACTACGAGGAGGCCAAGGCCGCGCAGACCTGGCGCTTCCCGGCCTTCTTCCACGGACTGCTCTCGCGCGGGGTGTACCCGCCGCCGAGCGCGTTCGAGGCGTGGTTCGTCTCCGCCGCCATGGACGACACCGCGTTCTCGATCATCGCCGACGCCCTGCCGCACGCCGCGAAGGCCGCCGCCGCGGCCGTCCAGCCCTGACAAGTCCTGCCCTTCGGGCATCGGCGGCCCCGCCGCCGACACCCGCCTGACCTCCCGCCCCGACCCGAGGAACCGCAACGTGACCGAAGCCGATCATCCTGACCACACACAGACCCGCACCATCGTGCACGTGCTCCGGCACGGCGAGGTGCACAACCCGCGAGGGATCCTCTACGGCAGGCTCCCCGGGTTCCGGCTGTCGGTGACGGGTGAGGCGCAGGCCCGCGCGGTGGCATCGGTGCTGGCCAAGCACGACATCACGCACGTGGTGTCGTCGCCGCTGCAGCGGGCGCAGGAGACGGCCGCCCCGATCGCCGACGCGCACGGCGTCGACATCGCAACCGACGAGAACCTCATCGAGGCCGGCAACGAGTTCGAGGGACTCAAGGTCTCCGTCGGCGACGGCGCGCTGTCCCGTCCCCGGCACTGGTGGAAGCTGCGCGACCCGTTCACCCCGTCCTGGGGCGAGCCCTACCTGCAGATTGCGCACCGCATGCTGGCCGCCGTGAACACCGCCCGCGTGTCGGCGGTCGGACACGAGGCCGTCGTCGTCAGCCATCAACTCCCCGTCTGGACCCTCCGCCGGTTCCTGCAGGGCGAGCGGCTGTGGCACGACCCGCGCCACCGGCAGTGCGGTCTCGCGTCGCTGACCTCGCTCGTCTACGAGGGCGACACCCTCATCGACATCGTGTACTCGGAGCCCGCGGGCGCATCGGATCCGAGGGTGACCGGGGCATGAACCGAGGGCGCTTCGCCGGGCTTCTCGCGGTGATCTGTACGGCCGCGGTGGCGCTGTCGGCGTGTGCGTCCGGCGACGACGCCGTGGCCCAGGGCGGCACGTTCGACTTCGTGTCGCCGGGCGGTCAGACGGAGATCTTCTACGACCCGCCTGCCGACCGCGGCACCATCGGCACGGTGTCCGGACCCGATCTGATGACGGAGGGCGAGACCACCTCGCTCGACGACTTCGAGGGTCAGGTCGTGGTCCTCAACGTGTGGGGCCAGTGGTGCGGACCGTGCCGGGGTGAGGCGAACGACCTCGAGCAGGTGTACGAGGAGACCAAGGATCAGGGCGTGGCTTTCCTCGGGATCAACGTGCGGGACAACCAGCAGGACAAGGCGCAGGACTTCGTGATCGACAACAAGGTGTCGTACCCGTCGATCTACGACCCCGCGATGCGGACGATGATCGCGCTGGGCCAGAACTACCCCACGAGCGTCATCCCCACCACGATCGTGCTCGACCGGGAACATCGCGTGGCCGCGGTGTTCCTGAAGGAACTGCTGGCCGAGGACCTGAAGCCGGTCGTCGAACGGGTGGCGCAGGAATCGTGAACACCAGCACCGCCCTTCTCGCCGGCGGCGTCGGCGACGCCTTCCAGTCCACCGCGGCAACCGGACCGCTGCTGCTCGCGCTCGGTGCGTGCGTCCTCGCCGGTCTGGTGTCGTTCGCGTCGCCGTGCGTCGTGCCGCTCGTCCCCGGCTACCTGTCCTACCTCGCGGGCGTCGTCGGTGCGGACGCCCCCGCCGTCACCGCGGAGGAAGCGGCAACCCGCACGAAGACCGCGTCGGACGGGCGATTGCGGGTCGCGGGCGCCGCGGCCCTGTTCGTCGCCGGTTTCACCGTGGTGTTCGTGCTGGCCACCGCGTCGGTGTTCGGCGCGATCTCGGCCCTCGCGATCAACCGCGACATCCTGATGCGGGTCGGCGGGGTGGTCACCATCGCGATGGGCCTGGTGTTCATCGGCCTGATCCCGGCCCTGCAGCGGGACACCAGACTCGAGCCGCGACGGATCTCCAGCCTGGCCGGGGCCCCGCTGCTCGGCGCCGTGTTCGCGCTGGGCTGGACCCCGTGCCTCGGACCGACCCTGGCGGGCGTCATCTCCCTCGCCGCGGGCACCGACGGCGCCACCGCGGCCCGCGGGGTGGCCCTCATCGTCGCGTACTGCCTCGGCCTCGGGCTGCCGTTCGTGATCCTCGCACTCGGCTCGTCCCGCGCACTGCGCGGTGTCGGCTGGCTGCGCCGCAACGCGCGCACCATCCAAATCTTCGGCGGCATCATGCTGGTGGCCGTGGGCCTCGCCCTCGTCACCGGCGCGTGGGACCAGTTCGTCGGCTGGGTTCGCGACGCCTTCATCTCGGAAGTGACCCTCCCCATATGAGCGACATCCAGACCCCCGAGGCCCCGGAAGCCGCACCGGTTCCCCGCCAGTCGCTGCCGGGCCGCGCGTTCGCGCTGGTCCGCAACACGTGGCGCGGCCTCACGTCGATGCGCACGGCGCTGGTGCTGCTGTT
>JBCEBZ010000408.1:0-3169 GCA_039206675.1 Rhodococcus sp. (in: high G+C Gram-positive bacteria)
CCCGCGGTCATGGGGCTGATCGCGTGGCTGTTCGGGCCCGCACGCCGGGCGAGCGCCGTCGGCGCGTGGGCGGCGGTGAACGGAATCGGTCAGGCGGTGGGTCCGTCCATGGGCGGAATCGTCAGCGACTGGTGGGGCTGGCGGTGGGCCTTCGTGCCCCTGGTGCCGGTCGCCCTGATCGGATTCGCCGCGACCCTCCGCTACATCCCGCGTTACCCCGGCAAGAAGATGCGGCTCGACGTGATCGGGGCGTTCACCGTCACCCTCGGAGCGGTCCTGCTGATCCTCGGCCTCACGACCGTCCCGCAGGAGCAGGTGCCCGCCTGGGTCGGCGTCGCGACCATCGGCGGCGGAGTCGTCGTCATCGCCGCGTTCGTGATCCACTGCCGGCGGGCGGCGGACCCGTTCGTGCCCATCGACCTGGTCCTCGAATCACGTTTTCTGCGTAGTGCTCTCGCCGCCTTCACTCAGATGTTCGCGCTGGGGGCGGTGTTGCTCGCGCTCCCGCTCTACCTGACGGGGTCGGGCAGTTCGACCACGCAGGCCGGGCTGATGCTCTTCGTGCTGCCGGTCGTCATGACGTGCGTGGCTCCCGTCGTCGGGCGTCTCGTCGACAGGATCGGGGCCCGGGTGGTGATGCGATTCGGCCTGGCGGTGTTGATCGGTAGCCAAGTGGCACTGGCGATCACGTTGGCCGCCGGCGTCCGGAACCCGATCGCGCTCGGCGCCGTGCTCGTCGTCGCGGGACTGGGGATCGGCATGGTCCAGACACCCGCCGCGGCCGGTTCGACCCGATCGCCCGCGGGGGCCGTGGGAACGGGTCTGGGACTGTTCAACCTCATCCGCTTCGGCGGCTCCGCCGTGGGCGCCGCCTGGGTGGGCGTGGCCGCGCACCTGGCGGCCGATCCGTACGGGCTGCTGTTCGTCGTGGCCGCCCTCGTCGTGGCCGCCGGATTGGCGGCGACCTTCATCGGTGAGAACCCGGTGGCCGTCTAGCGGGTCACGATCTCGTGGTTGACGGTGTCCTGAACCTGGGAGAGCAGATCGAGTCGGAGAGCCAACCAGAGAGTGAACTGATTCTCGGGTTCGCGGATGTCCATGCCGATGAGCCGCGACGTGCGATCGAGTTTGGCGATCATCGTATTCCGGTGGATCCGGAGGCGCCGCGCGGCGGCGTTGACGTTGCCGCCCTCTTCGAGGTAAGCGAACAGCAACTCCTCGGTGTCGGCGTGTGAACTCGATGCCCGGAGGGGGCCGAGGACGTCGCGGATGAGCCGCCGGCTCTCGTCGGTGTCGGTCGCGCGGGCGAGCACACTGAACCCCCGCAGGTCGTTGTAGGCCACCGAACCGGACAGCCCGAGCCGCTGGGCGATGCCCAGGGTGATGCGGGCCTCGCGGTAACTTTCCCCGATGTCGCGGGCACCCGCCGCGGGACGTCCGTGGGCCACCGGAATACGCTGACCCAGACGGGTTTCGAGGTCGAGCGCCATGGCGTGCGCATACTCGCCGATCTCCGATTCGATGCCGGGCGCGTCGGCGGACGTCAACGATCGGACCACCACGAGCACGTCGCCGATGACGGTGACGTGCGAACGGACGCCCGGACGTGGGAGCACGCCTGCGGCGTAGCGGGCCAGCCGGACCATGCTCGCGCCGGGCCGTCCCGACGCGCGGTCGACGAGTCCCGGCGCGACGAAGACGATGTAGTGCAGGTCCAGATCGATCTCGTGCAGTGCGGCCCGGGTGCGCAGGTCGTGGTCGTTGGCGAAGTTGCCGTGCACGAGGGCCTGGACGAAGTCGCCCCGGGCCCGCTCCTCGGCCTCGTCGACGCTCCGCTGCCGGAGCATCTCGGTGCCGATGATCGTCCCGGCCTGCTCGACGACCACCCGGTGCTGGGCGAGGTCGTGCCGACGGGGGTTCGCCCCGGGCACGACGACCACCACCCAGCCCTCGTAGCGGCCGGCGAGTTGCATGGCCCCGGCGACCGCCGTCGTGGGGGCGAACAGATCGTCCGGATGCTCCAGGCGGAGCACGTGAACATTGTGCATCCGTGCCGGTGGCGATTCCTCCAACCGCGGCAGGGCCTCGGCGAGCGCTTCGAGCAGGGCGACGGTGCCCGCGTCCTCCGTGTCCGCAAGCCCGGCGTGCGCGAGGAGGCGACCCCGGACGTCCAGGGCGACGGCGATGTCCGAGGTCAGCGCCGCGACCTCGCGGATCAGCATCGGCAGGCCCGCTCCGCGGTGAAGCAGCCCCGCGAGCGACTGATGCACGGTGAGCGCGTAACGCATCACGTGCGCTTCCTGGGTGAGCGCGCGCTCGGCGAGCAGCCGGTTGAGTGCGGTGAACCCGACGGGAAATCCCAGCTCCACGACCGTCAGTCCGGTCGGCCAGGTGGTGCCGGTCGGCGCCGACCCGTCGACGAGGAGAACGCCGGCGCCCCGCGCCACCAGTGACTCGAGTTCCCGTCCGGGAGCGGACAGGGTTTCGGGCCGGGTGTACACGGCGACCTCGGCGAGGGAGTCGGGCCTGCTCATCACTTCGCCCCACGGCAGGCACCAGGTCACCGGGCCGCTCGAGGCGTTGCCCGACAGCACCCGGGCCGACGCGAGCAGGGGCTCTTCCAGCAGGCCGCGTAACGACAGACGTTCGTCGTCCGCGTCCGGCGTCGTGGTGTCGTCCACTACGGACCTCCTCGGCTGCGTCGGATGTGCAGTATGGCGGTGCGTCCGCCCGCACTGCCTATGCACTATGCCCCGATCTCGCCGAAATTTCCGGATAGTTTGACCATGGTTCTGCCGACGATGCCGGTGATAGAAATCGGTGCATCACTTCCTCCCGAATACGCAACGGAGAAGACCATGCATCAGGTTCACCGAATCACCCTCGACGACGCACTCCCACTGCTCGCCGCAGGACGGGCGAAGGCCGAGGAAATCGGCGTCAAGCAGACTCTGTGCGTCTGCGACGACGGCGGCAACGTGCTGGCTCTGCACCGACTGCCCGGGGCGCGCCTCACCGGCGTCGACATCGCAATCGCGAAAGCGTTCACCGCGGCCGGCCACGAGCGGGCCACGCACCTGTTCAACGAGGCCCCCGACGGCCCCGCACTCCCCGGAAACGAGGCATTCGGCATCAGCCACATGCTGCCGGGCAAGTTCGCGGTGTTCGT
>JBCEBZ010000409.1:0-1810 GCA_039206675.1 Rhodococcus sp. (in: high G+C Gram-positive bacteria)
GCCAACGGGAGCCCGGCCAACGGTGCCCCGGCAAACGGCGTCCCGACCAACGGCTCGCGCCGCCGCGCCGAGGAGCCACCCGTCGATCCGGACGACGCCTCGAGCGGCAGGCACCGCGCGGACGACGGCAACGCCGTGAGCGTCAGCGAACTCATCGCTCGGCAGAACCGGCGCTGACGGAGCCGTTCGGCGTACCCCGTCCGGCCTCCCGCTCCGCGAATTCACGCGCGTAGCGGGTGCCGGCGAGGAGCAGCAGCAGGCCCACCACCAGGAACGCGAGGACGCGGAACAGTCCGTCGAGGGTGGCCAGATCGAACAGGAACAGTTTGGCCAGCGCCGCGGCGGTCAGGCCCAGTCCGACGCCGAGCGCGGTGTGGGCGTAGTCGCGCCGACCCAGTCCGAACACCAGGGCCGCCGTCGCCGCCGCCATCCACCCGATGGTCGCGGCGCAGTGCCCGGCGATGAAGCCCGCGGACGTGCCGGTGAGCGCCGTCCCGGCGGACACCGTCGCGGTGGTGACGGCGTACAGGATCACCAGCCCGGCGAGCACCCACCACGGCTGGGCGTCGGCGGCGCTCAGCAGCTTCAGTGTGTGTGCGTACCAGACGAACAGGAAGACCGTTCCCGCCAGCACCAGCGACGACAGCACCGTGGTCACCCCGAGCGCGTCGAGCGCCCTGCTCTCGTCGACGAGGACGAACGGCGGCGCCGTGACCGCGAAGGCGAACCCGCCCACGACCGCGAAGACGGCACCGACGGCGTACGCGATCCGCGACTCCGCCTGCCCGCCGACGGTGAGGAACAGCGCCGCCACCCCGAGCAGCACGAGCGGTGCGAGGTCTTCGCTCGACCCGACCAGGCAGGCCTCGAGCAGCGCGAGGGTACCCACGCCGGCGAGCGCGATCCGCGCGTGGTTCGGCAACGACCGGGCCACGGCGAACGCGGCGAACATCGCGGCGGCCGATGCCAGCGCGATCAGCGTGGACCCGAGCCGGTCGAAGAGGTGACCGATCAGCAGCGTCGGGACGGCCGTCGTGACGATCATCGCGGTCGCGGTGACGTCACGGGAGTTGCTGCGCAGCAAGATAATCGAAGACACGAGCCCGAACAGGGCGACCAGTGCGGCGGAGGCGAGCAGCCAGAACCGCTCCGGCCGTCCGTCGAGGCCGGCGATCGCGATCGCGATCACCAGTGCGATCACCACCGGGCACGTCCTCGCGATCGCCAGGTACAGCCAGTCGCGGCCGAGTTGCGCCGGGAAGCTCGCGACCTGGATGACGAACAGGAAGCCGATGAGGGTGAGCGTGATGCCGTCGGTGAGCACGGGTGCGAGCACGGCGGCGCCGATCACCACGAGCAGGGCGAGGGTTTGCGAACCCCACCTGACCGCCAGCGCGACACCGGCTCCCGCGATCCCGAGTGCCACGACCATCGCGAGCACCGGCAGCAGCCAGTGATAGACGACCGCCACGGCCACGACGTCCAGGTAGGCGCCGGCGATACCCGTTGCCGCGAGCGCGATCCCGCCGACCCGTCCGCCGGGACGTCCGAAGACGCGGGCACCGGTGACGACGAGACCGGCCGAGAACAGCCCGCCCGCCACCACCCGCAGTTCCGGGCCGAAGAACCCGGCCTGCGCCGCCAGCACGAGCAGCATCACCACCCCGATCAGGGTGACGGCGACACCCGCGACGGCGAGCACGCGGCTGATCATCCCGTCGCGCTGCCACCAGGGTTCGCGCACCACCCGGGGCGGCGTAATCGGGGTGGGACGGTAGGGGGCGGCCGGCGGGGGCGCCGGGGCGACCGG
>JBCEBZ010000409.1:1910-27570 GCA_039206675.1 Rhodococcus sp. (in: high G+C Gram-positive bacteria)
CGGCTGGGGTCGCGGGACGCTCGCGAGTTGCGCCTGCAGGACGGCGAGGTTCTCACCCACGTGACGCATCTGCTGACCGAGCGCCGAGAAGTCGCCGGACAGTTGCGCGACGAGCCGGGGGTCGACTGAAGGAATACCAGGTGTGGACATGGATCAATCGTGCTGCGGCGAGGGCGCCCACACATGAGTAGGCCTACTCGAGAGACGTGCGTCGTGCTACCCGAACATGCGGCGAATCGACGTGCCGAAAGGGTGCTTGGCGGTCACGTTCCCGAACCGGACCTTGCCGCGGACGACGAGGTGCAGCGGGCCGATGGGGGGTCCGGTACGCACCTTGTTGCTCGCAGAGCCGCCGACCGTTTCGACGCCGTTGAGATCGACGGTCGCCTCCTCCGGCACGACCAGCGAGATCGTGCTCGCGTAGTCGTCGATCGTCACGTGCACCACCTGCGTGGACATCACGGCCCGCGTGAAGTCGAGCGTCACCGTCGACAGCCGGGTGTTCACCTCGAAGGCGGGGGGAACGTTCCACGAGCCGGTGCGGCTGACCGACGACATCCGCCCGCGGACGACGTCGCCCGGCGGCGGTCCCGGTGACCGGTGCACCGGCGGCGGCACGGGCGGCACCGGGCGGGACACGTACGGCTGGTCGGGGTACGGCGGCGGCGTGAACTCGGAGATCAACTGGATCCCCGGCAGATCCACCAGGACGACGTTCAGCTCGGCGCGCGTCTTCGCGGCGAGTGCCGTGTCCATCCGTTCGGTGAACTCCCCGAGCGAGAGCATCCCCTGGCCCACCGCCCGCTGCAGCAGTTCGCCGACGTGTTCCCGCTCCGCATCCGATACGCGTAGGTCCCGTGCCTCCATACCGACCAGGCTAGCGCCCGTGAGTACTTGTCAACCGCCGGACGTTAAGAAGTACTCACGGCTATTCGAGGCCCTGCTCGATGGCGTACCTGGTCAGCTCGACGCGGTTGGCCAACTGCAGCTTGCGGAGGGTGGCCTGGACGTGGTTCTCGACGGTGCGGTGGCTCAGCGACAGCTTGGTCGCGATCTGCTTGGCGCTGAGCCCTTTCGCGACGAACCGCAACACCTCCGTCTCCCGTTCCGTCAGTTTGGGGACCGCGGGGCCCTGCTCGTCGGCGGGCGCACTCGACATCCGGCGGTACTCCCCCAGCACGAGTCCCGCGAGCCCCGGCGTGAACACCGCCTGCCCGGCCGCGGTGGCCCGCACCGCGTCCAGCAGTTCCTCCACCGACGCGCTCTTCACCAGGTACCCGGACGCGCCGGCCTTGACGGCGTCGAGGACGTCGTCACGCTCGGACGAGGCGGACAGCACCAGCACCCGGCTGTCCGGCGACACGTCCAGGACGGCGGCGGTGGCCGCGGCCCCGTTGCCGTCCGGCAGTTGCATGTCCATCAGCACGACAGCGGGACGCGTCGCCGCCGCCCGCCGTCCCGCGGCAGCGACGCCGTCCGCCGTGGCGACCACGGTGAATCCGGCGCCGTCGAGGTCGCGGGCCACGGCGTCCCGCCACATCGGGTGGTCGTCGACGACCATCACGGTGATCTGTTCGCCGGTCTCCGGCTCACCCATGTGTTTCGTCTCCCTTCGGCACGCGGATCTCCCATTCGGTGCCCTGGCCGGGTTCGGTGTCGAGTTCGGCGGTGCCGCCGAGCGCTCCGACGCGGCCCAGTATGGATTTCGATACTCCCATGCGCCCCTCGGCCTCGGCTTCTGCGAGCCGTCCCGGGGCGATGCCGCTGCCGTCGTCGCGGACGCTGACGATCACTTCGTCGCCCAGATCCTCCAGCAACACGTATGCCCTGGCGCCGGCCCCCGCGTGCAACGCGACGTTGGACAGTGCCGTGTCGACGATCGCGACGAGTTCGGTCGCCCGTCCGCGCTCGATCGTCACCGGATCCGCCGGACTCGACACGGACACCGTGGTGCTCGCCCGCGTGCCCAGGAGCAGTCGCACATCGATCGCGCTCCCACCCAGATCCGACGCGACACCCGCGCCCTGCTCGGAGATCAGCATGCGCAGCGCCACCTCCTGTTCCCCGGCGAGCTCCGCGAGTTCGGCTGCGGGCCCGCCGATCTCGTTGCCCCTGCGACGGACGAGCGCGAGCACCTGCAGGACGCCGTCGTGCACCTCGCGGGCGAGCCGTTCCCGTTCCTCGGTGGCGGCGGCCAACCGCACCGCCTGCTCCAGCTGGGCCTGCGCGCGCCGCGCGGTGGTGGTGGCGAGCCCGAGCGCCAATCCCACCGACACCAGGACGGGCGCCGTCGCGTCCTTCCACAGGTCGAGGTTGATCTGGTCGCGCACCACCGCGCTCACGGTCGCCATGAGCACGCCGGACGCCATGCCGAGCCACGGCCCACCGAAGACGGCGGCGGAGATCACCGCGTTGGTGACCCACAGCGTCGTCGGCAGCGTCTGATGGTGGTTGTACCAATCGGGATCGGAGACGAGGCGCGTCGACGCCATCAACGCGATGACGATCAGCTGGTCGGCGATCACGACCTGGTAGCGCGGGACCTTTCCGTGGGACAGCAGGACCGCCGACAGTCCCGACCACACCGCCATCAGGGCGACGAGGAACCAGCTCAGCCGCTGGTGGGTGTAGTACTGCACCGACACGATCTGGTAGCTGATCGCATACACCAGGGTGACGAGGCGGAACGCCTGCGCCGCACGCCACAGCGGGCCGTCCGGCTGGGTGTCGAGTTCGGTCGCGGCTCGCGGCCGGTAGTGCAGGCGGGTGCGGTGTTCACTCTCGTCGGTCATGGGCCTGGGCCGGGTTCTCCGAGTGCGGGTCGTCGTGGTGAGGAGGTGTGTCGGCTTCGGCCGGATAGAGCGGGACGGACGGGTCGTCCACCTCGAGTGCGTCGTAGGTGGCTTCGGGATCCGCGGACAGCAGCGACCGCACCGCCGTGTTCAGCAGCGCGACGATCGGCACCGCCAGCAGGCCGCCGACGATCCCGGCGAGGACGATGCCGGTGGTGATGGCCAGCACCACCGCGAGCGGGTGCAACCGGACCGCGCGGCCGAGCAGCAGCGGTTGGAGCACATGGGCCTCGAGTTGCATCACCCCGATGATGATGCCGAGCACGATCAGCGCGGTGAGGAATCCCTTGGTGACGAGGGCCACGAGCACCGCGAGGAACCCGGTGAGGAACGCACCGACGATCGGGATGAACGCGCCGATGAACACGAGCGACGCCAGCGGCAGCGCGAGGGGAACTCCGAGGATCGCGAGACCCGCGCCGATCCCGACGGCGTCCGCGGCGGCCACCGCGACCGTGGCCCGGACGTACCCGATCAGCGAGCCGAACCCCTCGCTCCCTGCCAGCCGGACCCGCCGCCGGGACGTCGAGGGGACGAGGCGGGTGACGAACTCCCAGATCTGGGAGCCGCCGTAGAGGAAGAAGATGAGGGTGAACAGTGTCAGCAGGGCGCCGGTGAAGATCTCGCCGACGACCGTGGCGGTGGTCAGTGCGCCGCTCGTCAGCTGTTGCCGGTTCTCCTGGATCGACTTGACCACCGAATCGCCGGCCTGCCGGATCTGATCCTCGCTGAAGTGGAACGGGCCGTCGGTGAGCCACCCCTGGATCTGTGTGACGCTCGCCTCGAACTGTTCGGTGAGGCCGGGGAGACCTTCGATGAACTGCTCGACGACGAACGTCATGATCCCGGCGACGATGCCGATCGAACCGATGAGGACGACGAGGACGGCAGCCGACCGCGGCACCCCCTTGCCCTGCAGCCAGTCGACGAGGGGCACCAGCAGCGCGGACGCCAGGAGCGCCAGACCCACCGGGATGAGGACGGTGTCGAGCCTGGTCACGATGTATCCGAGGGTCAGCAGACCGGCGAAGATGACGAGTAGCCGCCACGTCCACTCGGCCGCCACCCGCACCACGGGGTGCACCGACGCCGAGGGGTGATCCCCGCCCTGTGTTACCGCGGCAGTGTCCGAGCGTTGCTCGTTCGCGTTCACCTGCGGAGCGTATCGAGGTTCGGGCGGCGCCGGGTGCTTCGCGCGGGAAACACACGCGCGGGGCACGCATATGCGCCGTTTAGGGGACGTGTCCTACGGCGCCCGGCACACCCCCCGCTAAATTGAACGGCGTGCGGAAATCCTATAGAGCGATTGCGGCGACGGTCCGCAGCAGATGGCCGCTCTATATGGTTTCGATGCTCCTCGCCAATTTCATCGGCGCCATCCTGGTGTTCGCCTTCGTGCGGTACGGGGTGCCGATTCCCGAATCGCAGGCCATCATGGCCGACCGGGTGCGCAACGTCGCGATCTTCGGCGGCTATCTCGCGTTCGCGGCCGTGGTGAGTCTCACGGCCGCCGCGATGATGCTGCGATCGGTCGTCCGCTGGCAGTTGCGGGGCGGTCCGCCGACGCGCAGCGAACAGATGTCGGCGCTGCACGCGCCGCTGCGGCAGGCGATCGTGCACCTGGTGCTGTGGATCCTCGGCGGCATCATCTTCGTGCTGCTCACCATCACCGAGATGCCGGAACTGGCGGTCGCGGTGATCGTCACCGTCTGCATGGCCGCGACCACCACATTCGGTTTCACGTACATGCTCGGCGAACGCATCCTGCGTCCGGTGGCCGCCCGCGCACTCAGCGAGGGCGAGTTCGACCGGACCATGGCGCCCGGCGTCGGCACCCGGATGGCGATGACGTGGGGGCTCGGGACGCTGATGCCCGTCATCGGCATCATCCTGCTGTGCGTGACGCAGATCACCACCGATCTGGTGTTCTCCCCGGACGCGCTCGCGTGGGCGATCATGCTGCTGTCGATCATCGCGATCGCGCAGGCGTTCGCGCTGTCGATGCTGACGGCCAGCCAGATCTCCGACCCGATCAAACAGCTGAGACGGGCCATCGAACGCGTCCAGCGCGGTGCCACCGACGTCCGCGTCGAGGTGTTCGACGGCAGCGAGGTCGGGCGCCTGCAGGTCGGGTTCAACCGCATGATGCGCGAGTCCGACGAGCGGCGGCTGCTGCGTGAACTGTTCGGCCAGCACGTCGGTGAGGACGTGGCGCGGCGGGCACTGCAGTTCGGCACCGAACTCGGCGGCGAGACGAGGTTCGTCGCGGTGCTGTTCGTGGACATGGTCGGCTCCACCGGCGCCGCCGCGGAGCGTCCCCCCGGCGAGGTCGTGAACCTGCTCAACGAGTTCTTCCGCGTCGTCGTCGACGTGATCGACCGGCACCACGGCTTCGTCAACAAGTTCATGGGCGATGCGGCGCTCGCGATCTTCGGCGCCCCACTCGACCGCCCCGACGCACCGACGGCGGCGCTGGCCGCGGCCCGGGAACTCCGGTTCGCGTTGAACGAGATCACCGGCCTCGACGTCGGCATCGGCGTCTCCGCGGGCCTCGCCGTCGCCGGCAACATCGGCGCCGCCGAACGCTTCGAGTACACGGTGATCGGAGACCCCGTCAACGAGGCGTCGCGGCTCACCGAACTCGCCAAGCTGCACCCCAGCCGCGTGCTGGCGTCGACGAGTGCCCTGTATTTCGCGGACGACGACGAACAGGCGCACTGGGAACTCGGCGAACAGGTCCAGTTGCGGGGCCGTCGCCGCAACACCCATCTGGCTTGGCCGGAGGACTATCCGGAGTAATCCGCTACCGGTTGGTTACGCTGGCCAGGTGGCACAGCCTCGATCCGACCCGCCCACTGCCGAGCATCCTCGGCAGCGAAGCCGATACTGGTGGATCAAGTGGCTCCTCGGCGCCGCCCTCCTGGCCCTGCTGACCGTCGAGGGAATCTATCTGTGGCCCACGCTCAGCGACTCGTGGAAAGCGCTCACCGAGATCCACTGGGGGTGGGTCGCGGCCTGCGTCGCCGCCCAGGCCGTGTCCCTGAGCGGGTACGGAGCGGTCCAGCAGCGATTGCTGCAGGCGGGCGGAGTCGTCGTCAGCCAGCTCAAGTCGGTATCCGTGATCTACGCGAGCACCGCGATGGCCGTGAGCCTGCCCGCCGGTCAGGTGTTCTCCACCGCCTTCACCTACAAGCAGACCCGCAAGTGGGGTGCCACCCCCATCGTGGCGTCGTGGCAGCTGGCGATCTCGGGTGTGATCGCCGCGGGCAGCCTCGCGCTTCTCGGCGCCGCGGGCGCATTCGCGGTGGGTACCAAGGTGAGTCCGGTCACCCTCGCGCTGTCGCTGGTGGCCGCGTTCGGCCTGTTCTACGCACTGCGATACATCTCACGTAACCCCGACTCCATCGAGTCGATCGGACTGTGGGTGCTCGCCCGGTACAACAAGTTCCGCAAGAATCCCCCCGCGGCCGGCGCCGAGCGATGGAAGGAGATCCTGAGCCAGCTCGATTCGGTCGAGCTGAGGCGCAAGGATTCGATCATCACGTTCGGGTGGTCGGCGGTGCACCGGCTCGCCGACGTCGCGTGCCTCGGTTTCGCGTGCTGGGCGGTGGGCGCGGAGCCGTCGTTCGCGGGTCTGCTCATCGCGTTCGCCGCGGCCAAGGCCGTGGGCAGCATTCCGCTGGCGCCCGGGGGGCTGGGGTTCGTCGACGGCACCCTGATCGCCACCCTGACGGCGGCGGGGGCCACGGCATCGCAGGCACTGGCGGCCGTGTTCGTCTACCGCGTCGTGAGCTACATCCTCGTCGCACTGGTCGGCTGGGTGGTGTTCCTCATCCTCTTCCGGCACAACCAGCACGAAGACCTGGAGATGGACCTCGAATTCGAGCGCCGGGAGCAGTCGACCCCGACCACCAAGCACACGCAGCACACCACCGACTCCGAGCCCGATGCCTAGGCCCGTGAGTACTTGTTAACCGCCGGCGGTTAAGAAGTACTCACGGGTGCCGAAGGCGCATGCGCTGACCCGGGCGGCCTCCGCGGCGTCGCCGTCGGCTATCGCCTCCACCAGCAGTCGGTGGGCGTCCGCGGCGGGCTCGCTGCTCGCGGTCAGGTCCCGGATGTCCATCAGATCGAGCATGGCGCCCCGCAGCCGCGGGATGAAGGTCTCGAACAGTTCGGTCAGCACCGGGTTGTGCGCGGCGACCACGACCGCACGGTGCAGCGCGATGTCCGCGTCGACGAACGCCGCGGCGCCGGCCCGGGACGCCGCGGACCGTGCGTCGAGAGCCCGTCGGAGCGCCTCCAGATCGTCGTCGTCGCGGCGGGTGGCCGCCAGCCTCGCCGCGTCGATCTCGACGGTGTTGCGCACCTCCACGACGTGCAGGATCGCCTCGGTCCGCAGTACCCGGTCCCAGTCCTGACGCGGCGAGGACCTGCGGAGGAACACCCCGGCCCCCTGCCGCGACTCGAGCATGCCGAGCCCCGCGAGCATCCGGACGGCCTCGCGCACCGTCGACCGTCCGACCCCCAACTCGGCGGCCAGTGTGGTCTCGCCGGGCAGCTTGGCGCCGACCTCCCATTCCCCGCTGTCGATCCGCGAACGCAACAGGTCCGCCGCCTGGTCCGTCAGCAGGTGGCGTCGTATCGGCGAGGTCACGCCCAGCTCCTCAGGTTGTCTGATGAGTGATTTTCTCCTAGTCTAGCGCCGTGGCGTTCCGTGGACTTCTCCTCCACTGCCGCGGCGGGGCCTGAAGGCCGGCACCCTGCCGCGGGGTTTCGTCGCGTCGGTCGTCTCGTTCACCCGAATCCGAGGAGAAGACCGTCATGACCGACCCGTGGAACACCCAGCAGCCCTCACCGATGCCCTCCGATCGCTACCGCGCGATCTGGGACCGCGTTCCCGTCCCCGAACTCGACCGCACGTGGCCGGCGCGACGCACCACCACCGCCCCGCTGTGGGTGCCCGTCGACCTGCGCGACGGCAACCAGGCCCTCGCCGAGCCGATGGATCCCGAGCGCAAGCGGAGGTTCTTCGAACTGCTGATCTCGATCGGCTACAAGGAGATCGAGGTCGGCTACCCGTCCGCGAGCCAGACCGATTTCGACTTCGTCCGTGACCTCGTGCGGCTGGATCTGGTGCCCGACGACGTGACGATCGTCGTCTTCACCGCGGCCCGCGACGACCTGATCGCCCGGACGTACGAGTCGGTCGCGGGACTGCCGAACGTCGTGGTGCACATGTACACCGCGACGGCGCCGACGTGGCGCTCCGTCGTCCTCGGCAAGGACCGGAAGGCGCTGCACCGGTTGATCTTCGATGCCGCACAGGAAGTGGCACGCGGCGCCGGCGACCGTCCGGGCGTGCGCTTCGAGTTCTCCCCCGAGGTGTTCAACCTGACGGAGCCGGACTTCGTGCTCGACGTCTGCAACAGCCTGACCCGGCTGTGGGACGCGAGCCCCGACCGTCCGGTGATCCACAATCTGCCTGCCACGGTGGAGGTCTCGACACCCAACGTCTACGCCGACCAGATCGAGTACATGCACCGCCATCTGGAGGACAGGGAGTCGGTCATCCTGTCGGTGCACCCGCACAACGACCGCGGCACCGGGGTCGCGTGCGCCGAACTGGCAGTGCTGGCGGGTGCACAACGCGTCGAGGGCTGCCTGTTCGGCAACGGTGAGCGGACCGGCAACGTCGATCTGGTGACCCTGGCCCTGAATCTGCACGCGCAGGGCGTCGACCCGATGATCGACCTCTCGGACATCGACGCGGTTCGGCGAACGGTGGAGTACTGCAACAGGATTCCCGTCCACGAGCGGCACCCCTACGGCGGCGACCTGGTGTACACCGCGTTTTCCGGCACCCACCAGGATGCGATCAAGAAGGGATTCGCGGAGCACCGGGCGTCCGCTGAGGCCGCCGGACTGGATGCGGGGCGTGCGCCGTGGGCGGTGCCGTACCTGCCGATCGACCCGGCCGACGTGGGACGCGACTACCAGGCCGTCATCCGCATCAACAGCCAATCGGGTAAGGGCGGGATCGCGCACCTGCTGCAGAGCGAGTACGGCATCACCCTGCCCCGGCGGCTCCAGATCGACTTCGCCGCGAAAGTGCAGGAGGCGGCGGACTCGTCGGGTCTCGAGATCACCGCCGAGGAATTGTGGACGCTGTTCCGCGCCGAATACGGTTACCGGGGCGGTCTCGGCCGGTGGTCCGTCGAGCACGGCCCGGACGGCGACCGACTGTTCGTCGTGTTCGACGTCGACGGCGTGGAAGCGTCGGGTGAAGCGGTGGGCACCGGCCCCGTCGAGGCGATGACCCGCGTCCTCACGTCGAAGGGTGTGGACGTGGACGTCCTCTCCCTCACCCAGCACTCGCAGAGGTCGGGCAGCGACAGCGCGGCGATCACGTTGGCGGAGTGCCGCGTCGGCGGGCGGACGGTGTGGGGCTTGGGTTCACATCAGTCGGTGACGGCCTCCGCGATCCGGGCGGTGTACGCGGCGGCTGTGCGCTCCGCACCCGTGAGTACTTGTTAACCGCCGGACGTTAACAAGTACTCACGGGTGGCGAAGCCGCAAAGGCCCGGATCGCCTCCGCGACCACGTCCGGGCGGTCCTCGGGCATCAGCGTGTAGCTGTCCTCGACCTCCCGCAGTCGGGCGTGCGGGTACAACGCGGCCAGCCGCCGACCGTGGTCGCGGGGCATCACCTTGTCTTCGACCGCCCACAGCACGAGGACCGGCCGGTCGAAGCTCCGGTTCGCTGCCGCCCATTCTCGCAGCGTCGACTTGGGCGGCAGCGACGTCGTGTACTTGCGGAGGTCCCGCCGCACCCGGCGATCGGTGGTCGCGGGCCGGAACCAGCCGTCCATCACCGGTTTCGGCACCGCCCGCTTGCTCATCCAACCCCACGCCCCGGGGGCCCGGCGCATCGCCCGGAATCGCAGCGCCTGCATGGTCAGGGCGAGCCCACCGGGGACCGCCACCGCGAGACCGATCGCACGACCGGGAATTCCCGGCGGATAGTTGTCGAACGCCTCGCACGGCGTGAGGACGAGGGCCCCGACACGGGTGGTGTCGCCGAGGGCGATCAGCACCTGGGCGCCGCCCCAGTCGTTCTGCACGAGCGTGACGTCGGCGAGGTCGAGTTTCTCGAGGAACTCGCCGATGAGCAGCCCGAGGCCGCGCAACGAGAGGTCGGCGTCGGCGTGCATCGGGATGCGGTGCGCGCCGAGCGGGAGGGTGGGCAAGATGCAGCGGAAGTCCGGGGCGAGTCGCTCCACCACGTGCCGCCACACGGTGCCGTCGATCGTCAGGCCGGAGATGAACACGAGGACGGGTCCGTCGCCTCCGGTGTCGTCGTACTCGACGGTGCCTGCGGAGAGTTCGATCTGATTCATGGCGCTCACTCCATTTGATAGATCGTTCTACTGTGAACCAGGTTACGATGGGGTGCGCACCGAGCGCAATGGTCGGAGGCAGGACAGTGAACGACACCAAGGCCCGGATCCTCGGCACCAGCAGCGACCTCTTCCGCCGCAACGGCTACACCGGGACCGGACTCAAGCAGGTCGCGACGGAGGCCCGCGCCCCGTTCGGGTCGATCTACCACTTCTTCCCGGGCGGAAAGCAGCAGCTCGGCGAGGAGGTCATCCGCACGTCGGGCGAGGAGTACGCGCGGCTGGTGTTCTCCATCCTCGACGCTCATCCCGACATCCTCGAGGGGATCGAGGTCGGGTTCCGGCTGGCCGGCGAAACCCTCGTGGCCACCGATTACGCGGACGCCTGCCCCATCGCCACGGTCGCGCTCGAGGTCGCGAGCACCAACGAGGTGCTCCGGGTCGCCACGGCGGACGTGTTCACGAGCTGGATCGACTCCGGCAGCGCACTGCTGCGGGCCCGCGGGTTCGGCGAGGCCGATGCGAGGCGGCTGATCCTCGGGTTCGTCACCAGCCTGGAGGGCGCGTTCGTCCTCGCCCGCGCACTCCGCAGCACCGAACCGCTCGACGCGGCCGGGGCCACCGTCCTCGCCGCAGCGCGCGCCTGCCTCCCCCCACGTGAGTGAAAAAGCGTCCCCGGACACGCTTCGCCACTCACGTGCCGGGGCGCTGGACCGATCGGCCGGAACGCCGGAACGGCACCACCTCTAGGCTGGCCGTGTGAAGAAGTACCTTCCCGCGCTCGCCCTGGACGTCGTCCTCGTCATCGTGTTCTGCGCCATCGGCCGCCGCAGTCACGACGAAGCCAACGCCCTGACGGGTCTGGCGACCACGGCCTGGCCGTTCCTGTCCGGTCTGGTGGTCGGCTGGCTCGCGACCGTCGCGCTCTACCGCGACAAGTTCGACGCGTTCCTCCTCGTCCCGACGGGCATCGTGGTGTGGTTGTCGACGCTCGTGGTGGGCATGGTGCTGCGCGTCGTGAGCGGCCAGGGCACGGCGTTCAGTTTCGTCATCGTGGCGGGCACCGTTCTCGCCGTGTTCCTCCTCGGCTGGCGTGCCGTCGCGAAGATCGTGACGAAGGCCCGCGCCACCACCTGATCACAGCGAATCGTCCCGACGGCACACGAACGTCCGCTCGAAGTGGGACAGTTTTCCCATGAGTGACACCATCGATCCGGCCCGGGACGAGAAGCGGTCCGACCGCGGTTTCTTCGGCCAGCCGTTCGCCCTGGCGAACCTGTTCGGCGTCGAGATGTGGGAGCGATTCTCCTTCTACGGGATGCAGGGCATCCTGATCTATTACCTCTACTATTCGGCCGCCGACGGCGGTCTCGGAATCGCCGAATCGTCCGCCACCAGCATCGTCGGCGCCTACGGCGGCACGGTGTATCTCTCCACCATCCTGGGAGCCTGGATCGCCGACCGGCTCCTCGGCTCCGAACGCACCCTGTTCTACAGCGCCATCCTCGTCATGCTCGGCCACATCGCGCTGGCCGTGTTCCCCGGTCTCTGGGGAGTCGGGATCGGTCTCGTCTGTGTCGCGTTCGGCAGTGGCGGGCTCAAGGCCAACGCCACGTCTCTCGTCGGCGACCTGTACGACGCGGACGACGAGCGCCGCGACGCCGGGTTCTCCATCTTCTACATGGGCATCAACCTCGGCGCACTCGTCGGACCGCTGCTGACCGGGTGGGCCCAGAGTTCCATCGGCTTCCATGCCGGGTTCGCGCTGGCCGCGATCGGCATGGCCCTCGGACTCATCCAGTACACGCTCGGACGCAAGCACCTCCGCGGAATCGGCGCCGAACCGCCCAACCCGCTCCCCCGCAGCCAGCGCACCAAGTGGATCGCCATCGCGGCCGCGGCGGTCGTGGTGATCGCGGCCCTGTCCCTCACCGGCGTGATCACCGCGGCCAACATGTCGGACATCGTGGTCGGCCTCACCATCGTCGCCGCGATCGGCTACTTCGCGATCATGCTGTCGAGCAAACACATCACGGCCGTCGAGCGCAGCCGCGTGTACGCGTTCATCCCGATGTTCATCGCGAGCGCGGTGTTCTGGTCGCTGTTCCAGCAGCAGTTCACCACCGTCGCCGTGTATTCGGACAAGCGACTCGACCGCAACCTGTTCGGCTGGGACTTCCCGCCGTCGTGGGTGCAGTCGATCAATCCGGTGTTCATCATCATCTTCGCGGGTGTCTTCGCCGCCGCGTGGACGAAGCTGGGACCGCGCCAGCCGTCGTCGCCGATCAAGTTCTCGATGGGCACGATCATCATGGGCATCGCGTTCCTGGCGTTCATCCCGATGTCGGGCGGTGGCGCGAACAGCGCACCGCTGCTGGGTCTGGCCGGGATCCTGCTGTTGTTCACCTTCGCCGAACTGCTGCTGTCCCCGGTCGGTCTGTCGCTGTCGACCAAGCTGGCGCCGGAGGCCTTCCACACCCAGATGGTGGCGTTGTTCTTCCTGTCGGTCGCCCTCGGCACCGCCATGGCGGGCACGCTGGCCGGCTACTACGACGAGAACAACGAGATCCCGTACTTCACCGCGGTCGGCCTGGGGTCGATCGCCGTCGGCGTGCTCCTCGCCATCGGGTCGCCGTGGATCCGGCGTCTGATGAAGGGCGTGCACTGACGGCGAGCGACACTTCTGTACCGAGCGTCGCTCAGCGCACCCACAACCACACGGCCAAACCGAATCCGGCCATCGCGATGACGACGCGCAGGATGGACGGCGGTATCCGCCTGACCACGGGCGGGCCGCACCATCCACCGGCCAGGGCGCCGATCGCCATCGCGGCGGCGGCGCCCCAGTGGACGGGGCCGAAGGCCGCGAACCCGATCGCGGCGACCAGGTTCGCGACGCCGAGGAGGAAGCTCTTCAGGATGGTCGCGCGCCAGATCTTCTCCGACGTGAGAATCAGGGCGATCGCCAGGAAGATCACGCCGGCACCGGCACCGAAGTACCCGCCGTAGATGGCGGTGACGAACAGCGACACCGAGTAGGTGCGGGGCATGTCCCGCCCGCCCGCCAGCGCACGCAGGCGCGGTTGCAGCAGCAGCGCCAGCGCGGCGAACGCGACCATGAACGGGACGATCGCCTCGAACGACCCCGCGGGCGCCAGCAACAGGATTCCCGCGCCGACCAGGCCGCCCGCCGCCGAGTACAGCGCCCACCGCCACAACTTGGGACCGGTGTCGGCGACCTCCCGCGTCGAGTTGGACAGCGCACCGACGCCGACCGCCACCATCGCGACCGTGTTGGTCACATTGGCGGTCACGGGCGGCAGACCGACGGCGAGGAGTGCGGGATACGACACGATGGACGCCAGGCCGGTGACGAACCCGACCAGTCCCGCGAAGAACCCCGCTACGACGAGAAGACCGATATCAAGCAGGGACACAAGGTAGAAACTTACCCTTGCTCACTTACTCCCTCAGCGCGGACCGGCCGCGCCGCCCGCGCCCTCAGTTCGCCGGCTTCGCCATCACCGCGCCCTCAGTTCGCCGGCTTCGCCATCTCACGGAAGAGCATGTCGGTCATCTTCACCGCGCGGTCGCCACCGTCGGCGTCGGCGACGAAGACCGCGAAGGCCAGGTCGCCTCGTGAGCCGTAGAACCAGCGGTCGTCGCCGCTCGCGCCGTTCATGCCCATGAGGTCCGGATAGCCGTTGAGGTACGACGCACCGCCCCGCACCACGTTGTCGCGCATCATGCCCCGCAACTGGTCGTTGACGTTCGCCGGAAGCGGCTGAGCGGCCACGTCGGTGGTGCCCGGCTGTCCCTGGACGATCATCGGTGCCGGCGCGCTGCCCCGTGCGATCGACGCGGCCAGCATGGCCATCCCGAACGGCGTCACGGCGGGCAGGTCGCTGTCCTTGCGGTTCATCACCTGGTTCATGCCCGACTGGTCGGCGGTGAAGACGGCGGTCTGATGGTCGAGGCCCGGGATGTTGTAGTTCATGCCGAGCCCGAGCTGATTGCCCGCCTTCTCGATGTCCTCGATCGACAGCGAGGACGGGTCGACGCCCTTCTGCAGTCCGGCGGCCCTCTTCACCAGGTCGAGATTCGATCCGGCGGGGTAGAGACCCTGGAACGCGATCGGCCCCTGTTCCATCGCCTGGTTGTTCTGCGCGGCGGCAAGGACGGCGCCGGAGGACGGCTGGATCGCGACGATCGCCGCGGGGGTTCCGACGCTGACCACGGCTTCCTCGGCCGCCAGCTGCAGGTGGGAGTCGACCGTCGCGACGATGTCCGGTCCGGGCGGGCCCTGGAAACCGGCCTGCGGGATGAGCGTGCCGTCGGGGTCGACGAGGTGGACGGCCCAGCCGGCCGTCGCGTCCCGGTTGGCCTGCCACACCTTGCGCAGCGGATCCAGCAGCGGCGTCGTGATGCGCCGATCCGACGTGATGAGCTTCGGCGTCTTGATGGTGACGACACCGGGGATCGCGAGGTCCTCCTCGAGGAATTGCCAGTCCTGGTCGCGCAACAGCACGGCGGTGACCTGCTGGCCGGGCTTCTCGGCCATCTCCGCCATCATCGAGTCGGCCGTCACGAGGGGAGCCACCGGCTCGAGGACCTCCGCGAGCCGCCGGGTGGTCGCCACCGGATCGGGCATCGTCGCGGGATCGAGGGTGACCGAGTTGATGGTCTGCTCGTTCATGAGCAACCCGCCGAGCGCGTCGAAGACCCGCGGCGGTGCGGCGTCCGTCCGGTCGTAGCGAACGACGCGGCCGTTGCCCAGGTCGGGCGCGAGGACCGACGGATCCCAGGAGATGCGCCAGCCGACGGACAGGTTCCGCACGCCGCCCTGAACCTGGTAGGTCCAATCCTTGCCCTCACCGAAATGCCAAGCGGCACCGACGGTGAAGAAGCCGGAATCCGAGCCGAGGTCCATGAACTGGGTGACGTCGAACTTGGTGTCCTCGGGTTTCAGTCCGTCGAACATCTGCTGGATCGCCGTCTCCGCGGCGTTGGGATAGGAGGTCTGCGCTGCAGCGGCAGCGGCGTCGCCCTCGTTCAGTGCGTTGACGAAATCGTCGACGACCGATTCCGCGGTCGCCTCTTCTTTCGACAGCACGCACGACGCCAGAATTACCGCCAGAACGACTGCCGACGTCAGGGCGATCACGTATCTGTTGCGGCGGCCAAGCGATCGTCCATTCCCCATGTCCACCATCTTGCTTTCAGTCACATGCGTAACAAGCACCATTTGCCTACGAAGGAGTTACGGTTGAGCCACAACTTATCCCCGAACAGCAACGCGTGAACGGGTTTATCGAAGAAAACGCCCCGCAGCCTGCACAGCAGGGGCCGAACTGTCACCTGTTGCAACAAAGACGGCAAATGCTAGGTCGTCCTTGATTCCGACGAACCAGCCGTGAGCGGGACCACTTCCGGACTCGGCGGTTCCCGTTTTCCCGAGTAGTCCCGGAATGTCCTGCAGCGCAGTAGCGGTACCTCCCGTCACAGTTTCACGCATCATCGTCCGTAGGTCGGCGGTGACGTTCGCGGGGACGGCGGGCGCCGTCTTGTCGGCGGTCCCGGGTTGTCCCTGCACGATCATCGGCGCCGGCGTGGAACCGTCCGCGATCGATGCGGCCACCATAGCCATGCCGAACGGCGACGCGGTCACCTGCCCCTGCCCGATCGCGGACTCGACCCGGGCGGCGGGACTGTCGGCGATCGGCACGTTGCCGGTCACGGTGGTCAGTCCGGGCGTGACGTAGTCGACGCCGAGCCCGAACTGCAGCGCGGCCTTCTGCAGGGCGTCCGGCGGCAGCCCGACCGCGAGCCGTCCCATGGTGGTGTTGCAGGAACGGGCGAACGCGGTGTGCAGCGGGACCGCGCCGAGGTCGAAGTTGTCGTCGTTGGGGATCTGCCTGCCCTCGATGTTCTCGGTGCCGGGGCACGGCAGGACGGTGTCCGGGGTGGCGGCACCGGCCTGCAGAGCGGCGGATGTCGTCACCGTCTTGAACGTCGACCCCGGCGGGTAGAGACCCGTGAGCGCGATCGGGCCGAGCGCGTCGGCCGGGGCGTTCTGCGCGACCGCGAGCACCTCGCCCGTGGAGGGTCGCAGGGCGACGATCGCGGCCTGCTGCGGCACGTCGGCGAGCGCCCGCTCGGCGGCCATCTGCATCGGGAGGTCGAGGGTCGTCGCGATGTCGGGGGCATCGGGGCCCTGTTCACCGGCGACGCTCTTCGCCGAGCCGTCCTGCCCGACCAGTTGCACCGCCCAGCCCGCGGACGCGTCCTGCCCCTGCTGCCACAGGTCGCCGAGCCCCGCCAGGGTGGGCGAGGCCAGCGCCTTGTCCGTACTGAGCAGCCTGGTCTGCGGGGCGAGCGTGACGCCGGCCAGTTGCCGCAACTGCGGTTCGATCGGCGCCAGGTCCTCACCCCGCAACGAGATGGCCGTGACGGGCTTGCCCTGGGCGCCGGCCAGATCCTGCTGGAGCGAGGCCGCGGTGATGGTCGGGGCGATGGGCGACAGCAACGACGCGACCGCCGCGGTGTCGGCGCCCTGGTCGAGGTTGACGAGCGTGACGACCTGCTGTTCGAGGATCGGGGCGCCACCCGCGGCGAGGACCTTCGGCGGGGTACCCGTCGTGGTGGTGTAGCGGACGGTGGTGTCGTCGGTGAGTCCGGGTGCGAGCACGGCCGGGTCCCAGACGATCTTCCAGTCGTCGCCGTCCTTGGTGGCGTTGCCGGTGGTGCTGTACTTCCATTCCTGCCCCGGGGCGAACGGCCACGACACGTCCATCGTGAACGTTCCGCCGTCGTCGCCCGACTCCTGCACGTCGGTGCGGGTGTACGTGCCGTCCTGGTTTCCGAGCCCGTCGTACATCGCGGTGATCGCGGCGGTGGCGGCTGCCGGGTCGGTGGTGAGCGCGGCGGCGGCCTGCACGTCGTCGCTGTTCAGGGCGTCGGCGAACTGCTGCGACACGGTGTCGGGTTGGTCCGGTCCGAAGAGTCCGCAGGCGGAGAGCACCGTCGCGAGGACAGCGATTCCGGCGGTTGCCTTCCGGGTGGGGGTGGGACGGGTGGGGCTGTGACGAACGGTTGAGGTGCGCACGGACTCGATCATGCCTGACGTGGTGGCGCGCTTCGAATAATCGGTGTAATCATGTAATCAGTGCTGCATCACGGTGATGGTGGCACCCGGCTCCCAGGAGGACGCCATGAGAAACGCACAAGGTCCGGGCCCCCGCCGCTTCGGCCGCCCCGGTGGATGGCAGCAGGCGGACGTCCCCGACGCGAGCGACGCGGCCGAGTGGTTCGCCGGCCGACTTCCGGACGACTGGTTCACCGGCCCCGCGACCGTCGAGGTCGACCGGGAGGAGATCGTGGTGGTCGGCGAGTTGCCGCCCGTCGAGTCCGCCGAGTCCGGTTCCGAGGCCGCGATCGACGGGCGCATCTCGCGATTCCGCGAAACGACCCGGGGCGATCGGATGCGCATCGCGGACGAGGCCGAGCGGCGCTACGGGCGCAAGGTCGCGTGGGGCGTCAGCCTCGACGACCACAAGACGCTGTTCACCCACCTCGCCGTTCCGGTGATGACCCGGCTCCGCCAGCCCGAACGAAAGGTTCTCGACACGCTCGTCGACGCCGGCGTGGCGCGGTCGCGGTCGGACGCGCTGATGTGGACGGTGCGCCTGGCGGGTCAGCACAGCGAACAGTGGCTGGCCGAACTGCGCGAGGCCATGGCGAAGGTGGACGAACTCAGGGCCGACGGTCCCCAGATTTAATTCGATTGCGCGGGCATCGGCGGCGTCCTATCGTGAACGTCACCGATGCGCACCGGGCGCGTCAGACAGAGGGGAACGGTCCATTGCTCCTGACGAGGTAGTTACGCGAGTCTTCATCCGCACACACCTCGGGAGTACCTCATGGCCCAGTCATATCTGTCCCTGTCCGACCTCACGTTCACCTGGCCCGACGGCGAACCCGTCTTCGACGGTCTCGACGCCGCCTTCGGCCCCGGACGCACCGGCCTGGTCGGTCTCAACGGGTCCGGAAAATCCACGCTGCTCCGGCTGATCGCCGGGCGCCTGCGTCCCGACCGCGGGTCGGTGACGGCGCAGGGCGAGGTCGCGTATCTGCCGCAGGACATCACGCTCGACCCCACGCTGAAGATCGACCGGATCCTCGGCATCGACGATCTTCGGGCAGCGTTGCACCGCATCGAATCCGGCGACGGCACGCCCGAGGATTTCGATGCCGCGACCGGCCGCTGGGACATCGAGGAGCGGGCGGTCTCGACGCTGCACCGGCTCGGTCTCGAGCGGGTGCTCGGCAGCACGTCCGACCTCGACCGCACCGTCGGCACCCTGTCGGGTGGCGAGACCGTGCTGCTCGGTCTCACCGCGCAACTGTTGACGGAACCGGAGGTGCTGCTCCTCGACGAGCCCACCAACAACCTCGACGGTGCGTCCCGCAGCAAGCTCTACGAGGTGGTGCAACAGTTTCCGGGCACGCTGCTGGTGGTCAGCCACGACCGCGCCCTGCTCGACCTCATGACGTCCGTCGCGGAACTGCGCGCCGGCGAGATCCGCATGTTCGGCGGGAATTTCAGCGCGTACCAGGAGATCGTCGAGGCGGAGCAGGAAACCGCCCGGGCCGCCGTGCGCGACGCCCGCAGCGACGTGCAGAAGCAGAAGCGCGAACTCGTCGAGGCCCGCATCAAGATCGACCGTCGTAAGCGGTACGGGCAGAAGATGTTCGAGAACAAGCGCGAACCGAAGATCGTGATGGGACTACGGAAGCGGCAGGCGCAGGAGTCGGCGGGAAAGCTGCGGAACAATCACATCGCGAAGGTCGACGAGGCGCGGGAATCGCTGACGGAAGCGGAGAGTGCCCTGCGGGACGACCGCGAGGTGCGCATCGACCTGCCCGCCACGGAGGTGCACTCGGGTCAGGAAGTGGTCTCCGTCCGGGACCTGAGCCTGCGCAGCGGACAGCAGGTGTCGCTGAACGTGGTCGGTCCCGAGCGGATCGCCCTCGTCGGACGCAACGGCGTCGGGAAGACGACCCTGCTCGACGCCGTCGTGGCGGCGGAACCGCGGGTGCCGTTCAAGGCCCTGCCGCAGCGACTCGACGTGTTCGACGAGTCGCTGACGGTCGCCGAGAACGTGGCCGCGGCGGCGCCGCACGCGTCGCAGGAACAGATCCGCGCCCAGCTCGCCCGGTTCCTGTTCCGGGGCAACGATTCCGATGTTCTCGCGTCGGCGTTGTCGGGCGGGGAACGGCTGCGGGCCGCCCTCGCGACCATCCTGCTGGCCGAACCCGCCCCGCGACTGCTGCTGCTGGACGAGCCGACGAACAACCTCGACCTGCCGAGCCTCGCGCACCTCACGCAGGCACTCCGCAGTTACCGCGGCGCGCTGATCGTGGTCAGCCACGACCGGCAGTTTCTCCACGACATCGGCGTCACCCGGTGGCTGGAACTGACCGACGAGGCTCTTCGCGCTCGTGCGCCTTTCCGGTAGTTGGAGCTACCACAAAGGCGCACGGGCGAAGCCTATTCGGCCACCCCGATGTCTTCGTTCCAGAGTTCGGGCCGGGCCTCGATGAACTCGGTCATCAGGTCGATGCAGTGCTGATCGCGCAGGACGGTCACGGCGACGCCGTTCTCGCGGAGCCATTCGTGACCGCCGGTGAACGTGACGCTCTCCCCCACGACGATCGCGCCGATGTTGAACTGCCGGACCAGCCCGCTGCAGTACCAGCACGGCGACAGCGTGGTCACCATGATCGTCGAGCGGTAGTCACGCTGGCGCCCGGCGGCGCGGAAGGCATCCGTCTCACCGTGGACGGACGGGTCGCCGTGCTGGACCCGCCGGTTGCGGCCGCGGCCCAGCAGCGTTCCGTCGCCGGCGAACAACGCGGCCCCGATCGGGATTCCGCCCTCACGTCTGCCGAGTTCCGCCTCGGCGATGGCCACGGCCAGCAGTTCCTGGGGGTCGAGCGCCGTCCGCGCGGAGTTCGGGGGAATCGACATGCCACCAGTATCGCCCCGGACCCGTGCGGCCGGGCGCACTCCGGAAGTCGGCCGCGACGCGCGTGATGCAGACTGGGCGGGTGCAGCACGCTACCAATCCCGTCGACGGCGTCCGGATCGCGTACCGGACCGTCGGCGACGGGGAACCGCTCGTCCTCATTCACGGCACGGCCCTCTCCCACGCGATCTGGCGCGGGTTCGGTTACGTCGCCGCGCTGCGTGATCGGTACCGGCTGATCCTGGTCGATCTGCGCGGCCACGGGCGCAGCGACAAACCGCACGACGAGGACGCGTACGCGATGGATCTGCTCGGCGGCGACGTCCTGGCGGTCCTCGACCACCTGGAGCTTCCGAGCGCGCACGTGCTGGGGTATTCGCTCGGCGGCCGGGTCGCGCTGGCGTTGGCGGTCGGCGCGCCCGAACGCCTGGAGAGCCTGATCGTCGGGGGTGGCAGCAGCCTCCCGCAGGCCGGCGCGTTCGACCGGCTGTTCTTCCCCGGCTGCATCGACGTTCTCGAACGGGACGGCATGGACGCGTTCCTGGCGCAGTGGAATGCCCGGCGCGCGTGGCCGATCGACGCCGGGACGCGGGCGGCGTTCATGGCGAACGACGCGAAGGCGCTCGCCGCGTACATGCGGCGTTCCGGTGTGGAGCCGGGAGTCGACGACGACGTGCTGCGCCGGGTCGCCGTCCCCACCCTGCTGTTCGTCGGCTCGAATGACGCCGAGAGGATCGGTGACACCCGGCGGGTGGCCGCGCTGATTCCCGGTGCGTCGCTGACGATCCTGCCCGGTTTCGACCATTCGACGGCCGTGGCCGCGAGCACCGAAGTGCTCGCGGCCGT
The DNA here is from genome assembly GCA_039206675.1 of Rhodococcus sp. (in: high G+C Gram-positive bacteria). Taxonomy (GTDB): domain Bacteria; phylum Actinomycetota; class Actinomycetes; order Mycobacteriales; family Mycobacteriaceae; genus Rhodococcus_F. The sequence continues at coordinate 23,036 of JBCEBZ010000409.1, forward strand.
CGAGCCGTTTCTCGCTGCGCTGTGACCGCTACACCCATTCGACCAGCTGGATGATCACCCCGTTCGGGTCGCTCATCTGGAAGTAGCGCTCGCCCCACGGCTCGGTTTCGATGGGCGTGACGATCGGGACGCCCTCGGCCTGCAGTCGCTCGTATTCGCCGTCGATGCCGTCGACGACGAGTGCGATCAGCAGCCCCTGGCCGGCGTCGCCGGCGATCCGCGCGGGTTTGAACGTCTCCAGGCCGGTCTTCAGGAAGACCAGGTTGAAGCCGACGTCCGCACGCTTCAGGGACACGAAGCCCTCGGCGGCCATCTCCTCGACGAAGCCCAGGTGGGATTTGGCGAACTCCGCCGACGCGACGGGGTCTGCGACGTTCAGCGACAGTGCGCTCGCGGTGACCTTCACGGTGGTGTCCTTTCGTTGACGACACCCCACTAACGTACGCCGTACGACATTTGTTCCCGGGTCGGCCTCACATCGCCAGCAGGCCCTTCGCGATGTGCGTCACCTGGATCTCGTTGCTGCCGGCGTAGATCATGAGCGACTTCGCGTCGCGCGCGAGCTGCTCGACGCGGTACTCGGCCATGTAGCCGTTGCCGCCGAACAGCTGCACCGCCTCCATCGCCACCTCGGTGGCGGCCCGCGAAGAGTAGAGCTTCATCGCCGACGCCTCCGCGAGGCTCACCCGATCCCCCGCCGCGGTGCGCTCGATGGCGTTGAAGACCATGTTCTGCACGTTGATGCGCGCGATCTCCATCTCGGCGAGCTTGAGCTGGACGAGCTGGAACTGGGCGATCTCCTTGCCCCACAGCTTGCGGGACTTGGCGTAGTCGACACAGAGCCGGTGGCACTCGTTGATGATGCCGAGGGACAGCGACGCGATACCGATCCGTTCGGCCGCGAAGTTCTCCTTCGCGCTGGACTTGCCGTCCGACTTGCCGCCGTCCTCCGTCTCACCGAGCAGACGGTCGCGGGTGACGCGCACGTTGTCGAAGAACAGTTCCCCGGTGGGCGAGGAGTTCATGCCCATCTTCTTGAACGGCGCACCCTGGGTGAGCCCCTCCATGCCCGCGTCGAGGACGAAGGCGAGCACCTTCCGGTCGCGGCGGTCGACGGACGGGTCACCCTCGTCGAGTTTCGCGTAGACGACGAGGACGTCGGCGTAGGGCCCGTTGGTGATGAACGTCTTCTGCCCGTTGAGGATGTAGTCGTCGCCGTCGCGGCGCACGTAGGACTTCATGCCGCCGAACGCGTCCGAGCCGGAGTCGGGCTCGGTGATGGCCCACGCCCCGACCTTCTCGAACGTGACCAGGCCGGGCAGCCACCGCTCCTTCTGCGCCAGCGTCCCGCGACTGCGGATGGTGCCCGCCGCGAGCCCGAGGCTCACCCCGAGCGAGGCGACGAGCCCGAGGCTGACGCCTGCCAGTTCGGCGTTCATAATGACGCCCATGCTGCCCGCGCCGCCGAGGCCGCCGGATTTCTCCTCCTTCGCGTCGGCCGCGGCGTTGCCGCTCCGCTCGCGGTCCAGGGACTTCTCCAGCGCGTCCCGGGCCATCTCGTCCAGGCCGAACGTGGCGAAGAGCTTGCGGATGATGTCGAACGGCGGCAGCTCCCCGGTCTCCAACTTGTCGACGTGCGGTCGAATCTCCTTGTCGATGAAGCCGCGGATCGCGTCGCGGAACATCAGGTCGGTATCTGACCACTCATACATGCCGGGCACTCCAGTCGCCGAGAGACAAAGGGTTGCCGCAAATATAGAACACGTTCCTACTCTTGGACAGGTGCGCCGGACGGTCCGCGATCGCCCTCCGTGAATCAGGCCGAGTCGCCTGCCGTTTCACCGGTCCCGAGCCACTTCGCCCTCAGCCGGTCGAGGGTGCCGTCCGCGGCCAGGGCGCGCTGCGCCGACTCGATGCGGTCCCGCAACGCGTGATCACCGGTGCGGACGGCGACGGCGATCTCCTCACGGGAGATGCCCCGTTCGACCACCTCGACGTGCGGGCGGTCCCGGACCAGCCAGGTGAGGACGGGCGCGAGTTTCATGACGGCGTCGCACCCGCCCGAGGACAGGTCGTCGAGGGCCTGCCCGATCCGGTCGTAGGCGTACACCCGGATCGCGCCCGCGCGGCCCTGCGCGACCAGTCGTTCCACGATCGGCTGACTGGTGTTGCCGTGCTGGACACCGACGGTCAGGCCGCTCAGGTCGCCGACCCCGCGCACGCCCGGATGCCGGGACGTGTCGACGGCGAGGGACTGACCCGACACCAGGTACGGAGCGCAGAAATCGGCGCGCGCCCGCCGCTCCGGTGTCACGGTGGTTCCCGAGGCGATGCAGTCGAATTCGCCGTCCGCCAGCGCATCGAAGATGCCGTTGAAATCGGTGCCCCGGTACGGCACGAGCGACCATGCGAGGCCGAGTTCCCGCGCGACGGCCCGCGTGAACTCGACGTCGAAACCCGAAGGCTCCTCACCGTCCCGGAACTCGAACGGCGGGTCGGGCAGGGCCGAACCCACCCGCAGTACGCGTGCTGCCGCCGTCATGTCGCCCCTCTCCGCCGCGGCGAGTGCCTACGAACCGATCAGCCCCAACCGCTGTGCCAGCCAGGGCAATTCCTTCTCCAGCCCGGCGGACCACACGGCGAAGCTGTGCCCGCCCGGCACTTCCACGTACTGCACGTCCATCCCCGCGTCCTTCGCAGCCTGATAGACCTTCTGCGCTCCCGGCTTGTAGGCGTCGTCGTCACTGCCGATCACGAAGACCCCGGCCGTGTCCGGGTACTTTTTCGACGCCATCAGGTCGAGCGGGTTGACCCGCTTGAACGCCGCCTCGTCACCGCCGAAGCCGTCGTCGAGCGTGCGCTGGTGGTCGCCGAGGGTGGGCGCTTCCTGACCCGAGATGTCGAGGAACGTCGGGTACACGTCGGGATAGTTGGTGGCCATCTGCAGCGAACAGGTGCCGCCATAGGACAGGCCGCCGATGGCCCACGCCTTCGGGTCCGGGTTCACCTGCAGGTTCGACTTCACCCACGACGGAACGTCCTTCGCCAGATACGTGGCCACGTTGCCCAGCTTCGAATCGACGCACAGGGGGTTCGCGATCTGCGAACCGGTGCCGTCCGCCACCACCACGATCGGGGCCAGCCCGTCGTGTTTCGCGGCGAATTCGTTCATGGTGGTGGCGAGCTTGCCCCCGGCGAACCAGTCCTCCGGCGAACCGGGCTGCCCGGCCAGCATCACGAGCACGGGCAGCAGCGGGCGCGGGTTGGCGAAGTAGGCGGGCGGGAGGTAGATCTCGGCGTCGCGGGCGGCGAACCCCGATGCCGTCCCGGGAACGGGCGCCGTCAGAACCCGCCCCTCGGACGGCATCCCGGGCGGGGCCGTCCACGACGCGTCGAGCGGCGTTCCCGTCACCACGTTCCCGGTGGCGCTGCCGAGGTCGTTCATCTGGACCCGGTCGAACGGTTCCGCGCCGAACGCCGTGCCCACCGTGGGGTAGGCGTCGAACACCAGGTTGATCTGCGTCGCCGACGCGAGCAGGACTGCGACGACCGCGAGCACCGACACGACTGCGGACTTCACCGTCCGGCCGGCACGAATCCGCGGCACCAGCAGGACGATCGCGAAGAGCCCCAGACCGATCCACACGTAGATGGAGATCTCGATGGGGTCGGGGAACGGCCGGAGGACCTTCTCGACCATCACGTACAGGACGACCGTGACGACCACCGCCACGGCCAGGCAGATCGGAATCGCTTTCCTGCGGTACCACGGTGCGCGGGCGGCGAGCAGCCACACGCCGCCGAGCGCACCGATCACCGTGAGGATCCAGGGCAGGGGCCCGGTGATCACGCTGAGGTCGCTGAGCCAGTCCACCCCACGAAGCCTAGAGCCCGAACCCGCACCGCGTCGGCGAGTCGGAGCGACCGTTAAAATTGCGGCCGTGACATTCATCAAGGTGTGCGGCCTGCGTGACGAGGCCTCCGTCGATCTGGCCGTGCGCCTCGGCGTGGACGCCGTGGGTTTCGTGTTCGCCGACAGCGTCCGCCGGATCTCCCCCGGCGACGCCGCGCCGCTGGTCCGCCGGGTGACCGGTCACACCGTCGCGGTGGGCGTGTTCAAGGGGAGTTCCGTGCCGGAGGTGATCGAGGTCGCCGCCGCGGCAGGTCTCGGTACCGTCCAGGTGCACGACCTCACATCCGCCGACGACGTCACCCGGTTGCGGGACGCGGGGCTCCGCGTGATCCGTGCCGTCGTCGCCGGTGACACCTCGGGCGATTTCGGAGCAGACCGCATCCTCGTCGACGGGGCCACCGCCGGGGCCGGGGTGCCCTGGGACTGGGCGAACCAGAGCCGGCCCGACGGCGAATGGATCCTCGCGGGCGGGCTTCATCCGGGCAACGTGCGGGCCGCCGTCGACGCGACCGGCGCGTGGGGTGTCGACGTCTCGAGCGGCGTCGAATCGTCCCGCGGCGTGAAGGATGCTGCGCTGATCGAGCAGTTCGTCGCGGCCGTGCGGTCCGGCGGCTGAGTCAGC
>JBCEBZ010000409.1:27670-39613 GCA_039206675.1 Rhodococcus sp. (in: high G+C Gram-positive bacteria)
TGCTGCGCTGATCGAGCAGTTCGTCGCGGCCGTGCGGTCCGGCGGCTGAGTCAGCCCGGCATCTGGTTCAGCCCGGCATCTGGTTCAGCGCGGCATCTGGTTCAGCGCGGCATTCCGGCGACGGAATCCTCCACGTCCCACGACGCGAGCACCGTCCGGATGCCGACGACGAGCGCGAGCGGCTGATCGATCATCACGTGGTGTCCGGCATCGGGGATCTCGACGACCACCGCGGTCGGCCCGAAACGGGTGCGCATGCTGTCCATCATGGCGTCGGTGACGATGCCGTTCTCGGCGCGGAAGTAGGCGAGACGGCAGCGCGGGTCGGACGCGCCCAGATGACCGCTGCCCTCGCGGGAGAAGAACGAGGAGTCGAACTTCCACGACCACCCGCCCTCCACCTCCTCCATCGAGGTCTCCGCGACGTGCCGCAGGACGGCGGGCACCGCGGTGTCCTGCGGCGGGACGAACCGGAACCGCTCCAGCGCCGCGTCCCGCGACGGGTAGATCTTCTTCGGACCGAAGGCCCGCTGCTTGCGCGCTTCTTCCTCTTCCGGCGTGCGGGCGAGGACCGGCGAATCGATCAGCTGGACACCGACCAGGTCCTCGCCGAACAGTTGCGCGGCCACGTAGGACACCATGCCGCCCATACTGTGCCCGACCAGCACCGGCGCGCCCGAGATGCCCGCCGGCTTGGCGACGGCGAGGGCTTCCTCCGCCCACTGCTCCAGTCCGTATTCCGCACGACGATCGCTGTCACCGTGCCCGGTCAGGTCGAGTGCGACGACGCGGCGGCCCGTGGCCAGCATGGGCGCCACATGGTCCCACCACCGGCTGTGGGCGGCGCCGCCGTGCACGAGTACGAGTCCGGGCGTACCCGTCGGGCCCCACGCGCGGTAGTGGACCTCCGCGCCGGCGACATCCACCCGGCCGATGTCGACCGGGGACGCCACTGCCGTGGTGAACCAGTGGGGCGCGTCCGTCTGCACGTTGCTCATTCACCGAACATACCGACCACGGGCAGACGCTCCCGGCCGCCCTACCGAAGGTCCAGCATGGCCGCGACCGCGCGTTCGACCACCGGGAACCTGTCCGGGGCCAGATCGTGCCGGGCGCCCTCGAGTTCGACGAGTGTCGTCGGTGCGGGGATCAGTTCGAGTGCCGACCGCATTTCCTCGGTGGTCGCGAACGGGTCCTTGGACCCGTGCACCACCACGGCCGGGGTGCGGAGGCCGGGCAGGTGCTCGGTGCGGAGTTTCTCCGGCTTCGCCGGCGGATGCAGCGGATACGACAGCAGGAGCAGGGCGTCGACGAGACCCGGTTGCTCCGAGGCGAGCATCGACGCCTGACGCCCGCCGTACGAGTGCCCGCCCGCCCATACCGGCGCCGACACCAACTCCCGCATCACGGCCACCGCGGCCGCGATGCCCTCCCGGTCCTCCGCCGCCTTCGACGGATGCGGCGGACCGGACGCGCGGCGAAGGCGAAACGGGAGGTCGAACCGCAGGACCACCACCCCGCGCTGCACGAACCCCTCGGTCACGGCATGCAACAGCTTTGTGTCGCAGTCACTTCCCGCTCCGTGGGTCAGGACCAGCCCCGCCGACGCGTCTCCTCCGGGGCGGTGGAGATGCCCTCGCACGCCGTCGCGTTCCAGCAACTCGCTCATGCGGTTCACGGTAGTGGAATACCGGTCTGTTCCAGAACACCCGGCTGCCGGTCCGAATGCCCGTTGATTGCGATTGGCTCACGGTCTGTTTGCCGGGTTTGCGGGCTGGGTACTTTGAAAACACGACTGCTGGGAGTAGCCAATGGACACCATGACCATCATCTGGATCATCGTCGCGATCGTCGTCGTACTCGCTGTGGCCGCACTGCTCGTCGCGGCATCGCGCAAGCGCGACGCGCGCCGCCACCAGGAGGCCGATAACATCCGGGCGAAGGCGCAGGAGCAGACGTCCGTCGTCGAGAAGCGCGAGGCGCTGGCGGAGGAGACTGCGGCCAATGCACGAAGGGCCCAGGCAGAGGCGGAGGCGAAGGCCGCCGAGGCCAAGCGACTGCAGGTCGATGCGCAGACCCACCAGAACACGGCGACCACGTCTCGTGACGACCTGAAGCAGGAATGGAAGAGAGCGGACGAGCTCGATCCCGAGGTCAAGACGACGGGTGCCGCCTCGAACGACGCCCGCACCACCGACGCCCGGGCCGCGGACGCTCGAACCACCGACGGCGGGCCGGCCAATACCCGGACCGACGGCACCAGTTCCACGAATACCCATGGAGCACACGCGAAGCCGACCGATACGTCGTCGACGTAGCGTTCGAGTACGACAGGTACACCGGCCCGGTGCCGGTGCCCACACGGGAGGTCGGTAATGCGAATCGGACGGCTCCTGTCGCTGATCGTGATCATCTGGCTGATCATCGGCGCCATCGCCGTGTGGCAGCGCGGCTATTTCAAGGATGCGCAGGCCGACTGCGCCAGCGCCGGAACGATCGCCGTCACGGTCATCGCCGGCCCACTCAACTACGCGGGCGTGAACCCCAAGATCGATTGCGAAGTGCCGCAACCGAGTCAGTAGTTCCAGACCGTCAACCGAAAGAGGAAAGACCGTGATCGTTCTCGGAATCATCCTGCTCGTCATCGGCCTCGTCACGGGGATCTCGATCCTCACGACGATCGGAATCATCCTTCTCGTCATCGGCCTCGTGCTGCTACTGCTGGGCACGACGGGCCGCGCGGTCGGCGGGCGGAAGTACTGGTATTGACGTCGTCGAACATCCTTAATCATTGACTTTCTCAATGATTGATAGATAGGTTCCTTTCGGGTGCGCAGGCGTGCGACGCACGCCTGCCGACGAAAGGAACCTTGCATGTCATCCGTCGCACTGGAACGGACCATCTTCGACGCCGATCACGACGCGTTCCGGGACACGGTGCGCCGCTTCGCCGAACGTGATGTCGCCCCGCATCTTCGCGAGTGGGCGGATGCGGGGCAGGTCGACCGGGACGTCTACCGTCAGGCCGGCAAACTCGGGCTGCTCGGGATCAACGTGGAGGACCGATTCGCCGGCGGCGGTACCGACGACTTCCGTTTCAACGCGATCGTCATCGAAGAACTCTGCCGCGTCGGCGCGCCCGCCGTGGTGATGGGCCTGGCCGGCATCAACGACCTCGTCACGCCCTACCTCGCCTCGCTGGCGAACGAAGAGCAGAAGCACCGATTCCTGACACCGCTGTGCACCGGCGAGAAGATCGGCGCGATCGCCATGACCGAGCCGGGCGCGGGCAGCGACCTGGCCGCGATCTCGACGACCGCCGTCGTCGACGGCGACGACCTCGTCCTCAACGGCACCAAGATCTTCATCAGCAACGGCATGCTCGCCGACTTCGTGATCGTCGTGGCCAAGACGGATCCGACCGCGGGCAAGAAGGGCGTGAGCCTGCTGGTGGTGGAAGCCGGAATGGACGGATTCACCCGCAACGGTCCGCTGCACAAGGTCGGACTGAGCGCACAGGACACCGCCGAGCTCGTGTTCGACGACGTTCGCGTCCCCCGCGGGAACGTCCTCGGCGAACCGAACGCCGGCTTCGGCTATCTGCGCCACAACCTGCCCCAGGAGCGCCTCAGCGTGGCGGTCACGTCCATGGCGTCGATGCGACGCACGTTCGACCAGGCCCTGACGTACAGCTGCGACCGCACGGCGTTCGGCAGGCGGGTGGCCGACTTCCAGGCCAACCGCTTCTACCTTGCGGAGCTCGCCACCGAGATCGAGATCGCGCAGTGCTTCACCGACCGCTGCATCCTCGACGCCGCGCAGGGCACGCTCGACGAGGTGACGGCGGCGATGGCCAAGTGGTGGATCACCGAGCTGCAGCAGCGGGTCGTCCAGCGTGCGGTCCAGCTGCACGGCGGCTACGGATACATGCGCGAGTACGACGTCGCGCAGGACTATCTCGACTGCCGCGGCGGGCCGATCTACGCCGGCACCACCGAGATCATGAAGGAGATCATCGGCCGCAGACTCACGCGGTCCTGACGGATCCGGTTGCGCACAAGGGTGATTCACGCCGGCGACAGCCCCGGAGGCCGTCTGCGACCACGACACCCGAAGCGTTGCCAATCTCTTCCATTGACATTTTCAATGATTAATGTTTAATTGTGATCCGCGCTACACGCGCGCTCCGCTCTGTTGTCCCACGCTCGGCCAAGGAGTATCGATGACGGTCACCGCCACCGCCGGCACCATGTCGGCCGCCCGACGCAAGAAGGAAGTTCGCAGGGTGATCCTGTCGAGCTACCTGGGCAGCACCATCGAGTTCTACGACTTCCTGCTCTACGCCACCGCCGCGTCCCTCGTCTTCGGACCCGTGTTCTTCGCCGACCTGGACCCCCTCGCCGCGACCATCGCGTCGATGGGAACGTTCGCCGCCGGCTACGTCGCACGCCCGCTGGGCGGAATCGTGTTCGGCCACTTCGGCGACACCGTCGGCCGGAAGGCGATGCTGCTGATCTCCATGACCGTCATGGGCGTCGCCTCGTTCGCGATCGGGCTCATTCCCCCGCCGGAGATGATCGGGTCCTGGGCAGCGGTACTCCTCGTCCTCCTCCGCGTCTGCCAGGGCCTCGCCGTCGGCGGCGAATGGGGTGGCGCAGCGCTGATGTCGCTCGAGCACGCCGAATCCGGCAAGCGCGGCTTCGCCGCGGCGTTCACCAACGCGGGTGCGCCGACCGGTGCACTGCTCGGCACCCTCGCCCTGGCCGCCGTGTCGCTGCTTCCCGACGAGCAGTTCCTGACGTGGGGCTGGCGCATCCCGTTCCTGATCTCGGCGATCATGCTGGCCCTCGGCCTGTTCGTCCGGTCCAAGGTGTCGGAGAGTCCGCTGTTCGCGGCTGCGCTGAAGGAGTCCGCGAAGAAGGAGACCTCCCCGCCCATCGTCACCATCCTGAAACGGCCCCGCGCGGTCGTCGTGGCATCGATGAGCTGCATCGCGAGCTTCGGAATGCAGACCGCGTTCACCACATTCGCCATCACCTACGCCGTGTCGAGCGGCGCCCAGCGATCCGACGCGCTGCTGGCGTTCTCCTTCTGCCAGTTCTGTGCGATCTTCCTGGTCCTCGGATCGGCGCGGCTGTCCGACCGGATCGGCCGCCGGCCGGTCATGCTCGCCGGACTCGCGGCGATGATCCTCAGCGTCTACCCGCTGTTCCTGCTGCTGGGAACGGGACAGTTCCTGTTCATCGCGCTCGCGTTCGTCGGGTACACCGTCTGCCACTCGGCCACGTACGGGCCGATGGCCGCATTCATCTCCGAGCAGTTCGGCACCCGCGCGCGCTACACCGGGGCCTCGCTCGGATATCAGCTGGCCACCCTCGTCGGCGCCGGGTTCACCCCCGTCATCCTGGCGTCGCTGTTCGCGTCGTCCGGCAAGTCGATCGTCCCGGTCGGCCTGTTCGTCATCGCACTGTGCGTGGTCAGCGCCGTCTTCCTCGTCGCGACGAAGGAAACCAAGGACAACGACCTGAGCGCCGACACCCCGTCGGCCTGACACGAGCCCCGAGAGTAGTTTCGAAGAGAACGAGGAGTCACCATGGACAACGAAGGCATCGGCTCGTGGCTCGAGCGCCGCATCACCATGACGCCGAAGAACGAGGCGCTCGTCTTCGACGGACGAGCCGTCACCTACGAGGAGATGGCCCTGCGGACCCGCCGGCTCGCCCACGGCCTGCGCGCCCTCGGCGTCGAGAAGGGTGACTGCGTAGGCTTCTTCGGATTCAACGATCCCGCGGCGCTCGAGGTGATGTTCGCGGCCGGGCTCCTCGGCGCCACCTATCTCCCGCTCAACGCCCGCCTCACCGCCGAGGAGGCGCGCTACGTGCTCGGCGATTCACGCTGCACCACAGTGATCTTCGGCGACCAGCAGTCCGACGTCGCACAGGAACTCGCGCGGTCGGGATCGCCGGTCACCACCTGGATCGGGCTGAGCGACTCCTGGTCCGCCCACACCTACGAGGGTGTGCGCGCCGGGCAGCCGGACACCCGCGTCGACGAGCGGGTGGGTCTCGACGACCTGTCGGTGCTCATGTACTCGTCGGGCACCACCGGCGCACCGAAGGGCGTCATGCTCAGCCACGGAAACATGCTGTGGAACGCGATGAATCAGCTTCTTGCCCAAGATATGACATCCAAGGAGCGCACGCTGTCGGTGGCGCCGCTGTTCCACATCGGCGGCATCGGCGGAGCCGTCACCCCGACGCTGCTGTGCGGGGGCACCGTCGTGCTGCTGCGCAAGTTCGACGCCGGCGCCGTCCTCGACACGATCGAGAAGGAACGCATCACCACGTTCTTCGCGGTCCCCACGATGATCCAGGAACTCTGGCACCACCCCCGGTTCGCGGACGCCGACCTGTCGAGCCTGCGGGCGATCTGCGTCGCCGGGGCTCCCCTTCCGGAAGCGCTGATCTCGCCGTGGCAGGAACGCGGCGTCGCGATCGCGCAGGCCTACGGTCTGACGGAAACCGCGCCGTCGGTGACCATGCTGTCGGGGGACGACGTCCGCGCGAAGGTCGGGTCGGCAGGCAAGCGGACGTTCTTCACCGACGTCGACGTCGTCCGTCCCGACGGGTCGAGCGCCGAACCGAACGAGATCGGTGAGATCGTCGCGCAGGGACCGAACGTGATGCTCGGCTACCTGAATCAGCCCGAGGCCACCGACCGCACCATCGTGGACGGCTGGCTGCACACCGGCGACGCCGGCTACTTCGACGACGAGGGTTTCCTCTTCATCTGCGACCGCTACAAGGACATGTACATCTCGGGCGGCGAGAACGTCTACCCCGCCGAGGTCGAGGCAGCGCTGCTGAAGCTGAACGGCATCCGGGAGGCGGCGGTGATCGGCGTCCCGCACGAGAAGTGGGGCGAGACCGGCATGGCGTTCGTCGTCGCCGTCGACGGCACCGCTCTCGACGAGGACACGGTGCGCGTCCGGCTGCGAGAGAAGCTCGCGGGGTTCAAGATTCCCACGTTCATCCAGATCGCGGACGCTCTCCCCCGCACCGCCACCGGCAAGATCCGCAAACCCGATCTGCGCTCCCGCGCCCGTGAGTACTTGTTAACGTCCGGCGGTTGACAAGTACTCACGAGCGGTAGCATTGCGGAGTGAACCACATCGGGATCGTGTTGTTCGACGGCGTCGAGGAATTGGACGCCGTCGGACCGTGGGAGGTGCTGTCCGCGTGGACGCGCACGTATCCGGACGACGGATTCGCCGTGTCCTGCCTGTCCGCGACGGGCGGGAGTGTGCAGTGCGCCAAGGGACTCGTCCTGGGCGCTCATCATTCCTATGCCGACGCGCCCCCGCTGGAGGTGCTGATCCATCCCGGCGGCCAGGGCACCCGGCCACAACTACGCGACGACGTGCACCTCGACTGGGTGCGCCGGCAGCGCGCCGAGGTCCCGTTGATGACCAGCGTGTGCACGGGTTCCCTGGTCTACGCGAAAGCCGGCCTGCTGAAGAGCAGGCCGGCCACGACGCATTGGGCGTCCCTGCAATTGCTGGCGGAGATCGATCCCAGCATCGACGTGCGGCCGGACGACCGGTTCGTCGACGACGGTGACGTGATCACCTCCGCCGGCGTGTCCGCGGGTATCGACATGGCACTGCACCTCGTCGCCCGCTTCGCCGGAGCGGAGCGGGCGCGCGAGGTGCGTCGCTACATCCAGTACGACCCCCTGTGAGTACTTGTCAACGTCCCGCGGTTAACAAGTACTCACGGGTGCGGCAGCGCAAGCGACACGCGGCTGGGGTACCGCACCCCCGTGTGCACGCACTGGTGGGCGACCACGAATTCCGCTGATTCGTAGGCGGATTCGCCGGTGTTGAGGTTGCGGTCCCAGCGGGGATGGCTGCTGGACGTCACCTGGACGCGGATCCGTTCCCCCGGCTGGAACGTGACCGCCGTCGACCACAGGTCGATCACGTACTCGTACACCTCGCCGGGCACGAGCAGGCTCGGCTCGGCGGACGTGTACGCCCCGGGCGTCCGGTAGGAGTCGCGGTAGCGGGCCCGGACCATGCCGTCGGTGAGGGTGATCGACGTGCCGTCCGCCGTGACCCGGCACAGCCTGACGACGAAGTCGGTGTCGACGGCACTCGACGACGCGAACACTGTCGCGGACACCCGGCCGATCACCGTCAACGGCTCGGTGAGGACCGCGCCGGTGAACACGAGGACGTCGTCGCGGGATTCGACGCGGCTCTGTTCCAGCGCGCCAGGTGCGTACGTTCCCGGCATCATCGTCGCCCCACCGACCGTCGGCACCGGGTCCGCCGGGTCGTAGTCGTAGTCGATGCGCCCTTCCGTCGGCTCGGCGTCCGCGGCGAGGATGCCGCCGGGCGCCAGGAAGAGTTCCGCCGTCCGCACGGGTTCCGGGAAGCGGTCATACGTCCGCCACCGGTTCTCCCCCATCACGAAGATCCGGACCCGGGGCAGGTCGGGTTCCTCGTCGCCGAGCACCGCCGCATACCACTGCGCGTGAACCGACGACAGGTCCTGACCCGAGTCGAGCACCGCCTGGTTGGCGGCACTGCCGAACACCACCGACCCGCCGAGCCCGGAGAAGTTGGTGTGACTCCACGGGCCCACGATCAGGTACGGCGCGGGGGCCGCCCCGGAATCACTGTGCGCCAGTTGGCCGAAGTACTGGTCGAGGGTGCTGTTGACGAAGATGTCGTACCACCCGCCGATGTGCAGTGTGGGGAGGTCGACGGCCCGGTCGCTCGCGCTGTCCCACAGGTCGCGGGTGGGGTGGTCGATCGGGAAGCCGAGCGATTCGATGATCGGCGACGCGAAGAACGCGGGGGCGTCGGCCGCCAGGGCGCGCAGGGGCAGGGTGTCGAAGTAGGTGTCCTCGGACATCGCCCGGTCGATCCGTGCCCACGACTCCCAGTCGGCTTCAGCGCGTGCGGGTTCGGTGCGGGACAGCTTCGCGATCTCCGCGGGCCCGGCCGAGAAGTGTCCCCACCCGAGCCGCGCACCGAGTTCCACCGCGCCGCCGCGCACCAGTCCGCCGGACCGCGCGTTGCCGCCTGCGGAGATTCCCGGGGCGATGCCGCGCAGGGCGGGCGGCTTCTCCTGGGCTGCGCGCCACTGGGTTTCGGCGAAGTACGACCGTCCCCACATGCCGACGGATCCGGTCGAGTACGGCAGTTCGGCCGCCCACTGCACGGTGTCGTAGCCGTCCGGACCTTCGTTCTCGGACGGCACGAACTCGCCGTCGGAGCCGAATCTGCCACGGACGTCCTGCATGATCACCACGAACCCGCCGGCCGCGACCGTGGTGGGGTTGAGGTAGCCGGAGTTGACGGACAGGTCGCGGCCGTACGGGGTGCGGGTGAGCAGCACCGGGAAGCGGCCGCGTGCGTTGGGGCGGTAGACGGTCGAGCGGAGGACGACGCCGTCCCGCATCGTCGCCTCGACGTCGTTCTCGATCAGTACATCGTGTTTCACGGGTTCGGTCGCTTTCGACGGGAGTGCGGTCATTTGCCGAGGTCGGTGGTGCTGGTCCGGTAGGTTTCGCGGACCGTGAGGGTGGTGAGGGCGCTGACCAGGCAGCAGCCCGCGGTGAACGCGGCCACCGGTATCCAGCCGTTCGGTCCGGGCCGGACGAGGGTCGCGGCGATGGTGGGGGCGAATCCGGTGGCCACCAGGGCCAGCTGCCCGGAGATCGCCATGCCCGAGTACCGGATACGGGTCTCGAACATCTCGGCGTACAGCGCGGGGCCGACGGCATTGACGAGCGAGTAGCCGACCACCATCACGATGCACGCCGTGACGAGGATGAGGGCCGTCGAACGCTGGCTGATCGCCCAGAAGAAGCCGGAGATGGAGAGCGCGCAGACGAGGTTGCCGGTGATGAAGATCGGCTTGCGCCCGATCCGGTCGGCGAGGATCCCCGCGGCCGGCTGGGCCACGAGCGCCAGTGCGGCGGTGAGGACGGTGGCGCCCACCATGACGGTCCGGGACACGCCTGCCTCGTGGGTGCCCCACGACAGGGCGAAGGCGGTGACGACGGTGGACACGACCGCGAACAGTCCGCACCCCACGACCCGCAGCACGCTCGGCCAGTGGTCGCGGAAGATGACCTTCGCCGGCATCTCCTTCGGTTCGTCGGTGGACACGGCCTCCTCGAACACCTCGCTCTCGGGCAGCATCCGGCGGATCACGAGGCCCGCGAGGGCGACGAAGATGCTGAGCAGGAACGGGATACGCCATCCCCAGCCGAGGAAGGCGTCCTCGGGCAGACCGGAGAACACGAGGACCACCAGCGACGCCAGCAGCATGCCGGCGGCGGCACCGGTGTTCACCCAGCTCGCCGCGAGCGCCCGGCGATGGGCGGGCGCGTGTTCGAGCGCCAGGGAGGCCGCTCCCGCCGATTCGCCCGCTGCCGACGCGCCCTGGACGGCCCGCAGCAGCACCAGCAGGATCGGCGCCGCGACCCCGATCGCCCCGTAGGTGGGCAGGCAGCCGATGAGGGACGTGGCCACACCCATCATCACGAGCGTCACCACCAGCATCCGCTTCCGTCCGAGCGTGTCCCCGAAGTGCCCGAAGACGAGGGCGGCGAGAGGCCGGACGACGTATCCGATCCCGATGGTCGCCATCGACACGACGGTCCCCCAGAACGAACCGAGATCCGGGAAGAACAGGGTGTTGAACGCGAGCGCGGAGAAGGAGGCGTAGATGAAGAAGTCGTAGTACTCGAGTGTGCTGCCCACGAAGGAGGCCAGGGCGGCCCGGCGCGCGTGCGGCGACCGGACGCTCGTGTCGGCGCGTACGGCGCGGCCGTCGAATGTGGAAGTCATGTGGTTCCTACCTGAAGGTGAAGGGCTTCCGGGAGTTCGGAGAGGCCTCGAGGTGGGTGCGACACCGGGGAGCGAAAGTTGCCTCGGTCACATCCGTTGCCGCCGAGGGAGACTCTGCCAAAGAAACCGATCACCGTCCAAGAGCAGTATCGACAGCGATTGATAACCGATCTTTATTGGTCCCCGGGGACGGTGCCCGGCGTCGGCAGCACCTCGGCGGCGAGGTCGAGAACCGTCTGCACGACGGGCGACACGGGACGGTCCGACCAGGCCAGCGCGGCCCGGACTTCGAATCGTCCGGCGTCGAGTGGGATGAGCACCACCCGATTGGGATACGTCTGCACGTCACCGGGCACGAGCGCCACGCCGACGCCCGCCGCGACGAGGGCGGTCAGGACGATGCCGTCGGTGGTCTCCTGCACGATGTTCGGTGTGAACCCGGCATCGCGGCACGCGGCGAGCAGATCCCGGCGGAGCGTGGATCCGGTGGCGGCGGGATTCGCGACGAACGTTTCCTCGCGCAGTTCCGCGAGGTCGATCGACTTGCGTTCGGCGAGTGGGTGATCGCTCGGAAGCAGTGCACTGAGGTACTCCACCGAGATCTGCCGCGTGAGCACGTGGGGGTGCGAGACCGCGTCCGAGACGATCCCGAGGTCCAGTTGCCCCTCCCAGATCTCGTCGAGGATCTGACCACTCACCGTCGCACCCTCGAGGACGAGGTCGATCAGGGGGTACCGACGGCGCACCGACCTTGCGAGAGAGGACAATTCGGTCTGCCCGTAGGCTCCACTGAAGCCGACCCGGACGCGGCCCTCGACCTCCGGATCCGCGATCACCGCGGCATCGACGGCGCGATCGATCCCGGCGAGGGCGTCCTTGCACGGCTGCAGGAATCGCTCCCCCGCCGCGGTGAGCCGGACCGATCGGGTGGTGCGGTCGAACAGCTTCACACCGAGACGCTTCTCGAGTTGCTGCACCTGCTGGCTCACCGCAGGTTGCGCGATGTGCAGCACCTCGGCGGCCCGGCCGTAGTTGAGTTCCTCGGCGACCGCGACGAACGACTTCATCCAGCGGAT
>JBCEBZ010000409.1:39713-43129 GCA_039206675.1 Rhodococcus sp. (in: high G+C Gram-positive bacteria)
CCCGGCCGTAGTTGAGTTCCTCGGCGACCGCGACGAACGACTTCATCCAGCGGATCTCCACGGCAGGTCAGTCCACCACGAATACCGTGAGACGGACCTCGCCGGGAAGGCGCTCACCGGAACCGACGAAGATCCGCGAGCGCATCCACGACCACCGGCCGTCGGCGGCGGTGAGCCGCGGTGTGCAGCGGAAGTAGATCCGCTCGGCCGGCACGGGTTCGCCCGCGACCAGCCGGGCGATGTCTTCCGGGGTGCCCGAGCGAAGCCCGAAGTTGGTGACGTAGATCCGGTCGCCGTCGTCGGTCTCGATGGCGTACTTGGCTTCGAGTTCGGTGAGCGTGGACGAGCTGAGCACCTGGAAGTCCGCCCCGACCGGCAACACGGTGCCGCGGAGTTCCGGGCCCTCGACGCGTCCCCCGACGATGGGGATGATGCGGCGGGCGCCTTCGGGCGTGGATCCGATCTCCACCGGATCGGCGACCTGCACGAAGAACGTGGCGAGGAACGACAGACCGGGCGGGGCCGGGGCGAGCAGATCGGTCATCGCGCCCTACTCGGGAAGTGCGGGAAAGGCGATGCTCTGCAACGTGTCCCGCATCTGATTCACGATCGATTCGGGGATGCCCTCGAAATAGCGCCCGTGGGCGGCGTCGACGCGGGCCTTGGCGTCGTCGCGGAGCCGCCTGCCCTCGTCGGTCGCAGCGATCAGTTTGTTGCGGCGATCGGAGGGGTCGAGGGTGCGCACGACGAGTCCGCGTTCCTCGAGCTCGTCGACGAGTCCCACGATCTGGCTGGGGTCGAGGCCCATGGTCGCGGCCACACCGCGCTGGTTGACGCCCTCGGCCTGTTCGCACGCGAGGACCAGGACCGAGTAGGACCGCACCCGCAGACCGGTGGGAACGAGGGCCTTGTTCACCGAACCCAGCACCATTCCGCCGACGCGCGAGAGCAGGAACCCGATGTCGTCCGATAACGCCTGCGTCTCTGCCATGCGACGACCCCTTCCGATGAGTGTCGCTAGAGTAGCAGATCTTAATGATTGACTTTCTCAATGATCAATGATTACGTGTGATTCAGCGAACACGACCTTAGGAGAATCACGACATGGACCTCACCGACAAAGTCGCCGTCGTCACCGGCAGCGGACAGGGCCTCGGGCTCGCCTACGCCAAGGACCTGGCACGCCACGGCGCCGCGGTCGTGATCAACGACGTCAACCAGGCCACCGCCGACGCCGCCGTCGCCGAGATCACCGCCGCGGGCGGCCGCGCCGTCGCCGTCGTCGCCCCGGTCGGGAGCACCGAGACGGCCCAGAAGCTGGTCGCCGGCGCGGTCGAGGCGTTCGGCCGCCTCGACGTCATGGTCACCAACGCCGGCATCCTCCGCGACAAGGTGCTGTGGAAGATGACCGACGACGACTTCGACGCCGTCGTCGGCGTGCACCTGCGCGGCACGTTCACCTGCGTGCGTGAAGCGGTCCTGCGCTTCCGCGAGCAGGGCGACGGTGGGCGCATCATCGCCATCGGATCCCCCGCCGGCCAGCGCGGCAACTTCGGGCAGACCAACTACTCCGGCGCCAAGTCGGGCATCGTCGGCATGGTCCGCACCTGGGCGATGGAACTGCAGCGCGCCGGCATCACCGCCAACGCCGTCTGCCCCGTCGCCGCCACCGCGATGACCGAGACCGTCCCGCTCTTCCAGCCGTTCATCGAGGAGTCCAAGCGCACCGGGGTTTTGCCCGACATCCTCCGCCGCGACATCGGGATGGGCACCCCCGACGACGCCGCAGGCATCATCTCGTTCCTGGCGTCCGATGCCGCCGCCGACATCACCGGCCAGGCCTTCGCCGTCGGCGGTGACCGCCTCGCCCTGTGGTCGCACCCCGAACTCACCGCGGTCGAGTACCACGACGGCGGCTGGTCGGCCGAAGACATCGCAGCCCGGTGGGCAGGCGCGTTCGGCGACTCCCTCCAGTCCGTCGGCGAGGAGTTCCCCGAGGAGTTGATGGCGAAATGAGCCGCTACGAGTACGGCATCGACTTCGACACGATCGACGCCATCGACATCCACACCCACGTCGAGATCGACGGCTGCGGACACCGGTCGATGGACGACGAACTGATGGCCGCGTCCGAGAAGTACTTCAAGTCCGGCGAGGAACGCACCCCGTCCATCGACACCGTCGCCGAGCACTACCGCGCCCGCAACATGGCCGCGGTCGTGTTCACCGTCGACGCGGCCTCCGCCAGCGGACACGCCGCCAACTCCGTCGAGGAGATCGCCGAGGGCGCCGCCCGCCACAACGACGTACTCATCCCGTTCGGATCCGTCGACCCCTGGCAGGGCAAGGCCGCCGTCCGGCGCGTCCACCGCCTCGTCGACGACTACGGCGTCAAGGGCTTCAAATTCCACCCCAGCATGCAGGGATTCGAGCCCAACGACCGCCGCTTCTACCCCCTCTACGACGCCATCACCGAGGCCGGGGTCCCCGCCCTGTTCCACACCGGACAGACCGGAATCGGCGCCGGCCTGCCCGGCGGGCACGGCATCAAACTGCGCTACTCCGACCCGATGCTCCTCGACGACGTCGCCGCCGACTTCCCCGACCTCACCGTGATCATGGCCCACCCCGCCGTCCCGTGGGTCGACGCGCAGATCTCCATCGCCACCCACAAGGCCAACGTCTACATCGACCTGTCCGGATGGTCGCCGAAGTACTTCCCGCCGCAGCTGGTCAAGGCCGCCAACAGCATGCTCCGCGGCAAGGTGCTCTTCGGGTCCGACTTCCCCGTCATCCAGGTCGACCGCTGGATCACAGACTTCGAGAACCTCGACATCAAACCCGAGGTCGCACCCCTGATCTTCAAGCAGAACGCGCTGCGCGTTCTCGGCATCAAGCACTGAAGGAGACGCCATGACCACCGCCACCACCACCCGGGTCGCCACCCTCGCCGACCTCGCCGCACTCGAGGGCACGTCGCTGGGCACCAGTTCGTGGATCGACATCCCCCAGCAGCGGATCGACACGTTCGCCGACGCCACCGACGACCACCAGTGGATCCACGTCGACCCCGAGCGCGCGAAGGCGGAGAGCCCGTTCGGCGGACCCATCGCCCACGGGTACCTCACGTTGTCGCTGATCATCCCCATGTGGGACGAGATCCTGACCGTCGACAGCGTGACCATGGCCGTCAACTACGGACTGAACAAGGTCCGGTTCACCAACCCCGTGCCCGCCGAGGGACGCGTCCGGCTCAACGCCACGCTGCAGTCCGTCGAACAGCTGCCCAAGGGCGGCGTCCAGGTGACGGTCGCGGGGCAGATCGAACTCGAAGGCAGCGAACGACCCGCGGTGGTCGTCGAGGCCGTGTACCGCTTCTTCGAGTGACCCACCTGTGAGTACTTGTTAACCGCCGG
>JBCEBZ010000410.1:0-12624 GCA_039206675.1 Rhodococcus sp. (in: high G+C Gram-positive bacteria)
TCAGACCGATGGATGCCGCGTGATCCGGGTTGAGAACCACTGCGTAGTAATTCTCGTACAGCGACTGGAGGTAGTCGCCGTAACCGAGTCCCAGGAGTGTCAGGTGACGGAGCGAGTCCAGTACGTTCGCCTGGGTGATCGTGAGATCCACCGCCGAGGTACCCCCGAACGGGCGATCGAGTTTCACCAACCCCGCGCTCTGCAGCAAGTAGAGCCCTCGCGCGAAACCGGTAGGGGTCGCGGGCAGCACGACCTGCGAGCCATGGGGAAGACTCTCACCGCTGACCTGATCCGCCACCAGCCCCACGTTCACCCAGCCCTCGGTGTCTTTCACATCCTTCCACCTCGACGAGTACAGGCCGTACGGAACGACATTCACCTTCGAGACGATGCTGAGATTGTCGTACGAATGCTTGCGGAGATCGGCCTCGAACGCGGGGATGTGCTGATAGAAGGCAAGATCGCCGTCCCCGGCGACCACCTTCCCGTTGGAATCCTCCGACGCATCGACGAGTTCGACTTTCGTGGATGCCGGCAGGAGATTCTCGACCGCGTACTCCAGGATCTCGCGGTCGTCTCCGGTGCCGACGTAGACGACGAGCACGTCCTCGGCGTCCCCGGCTGACTGGTAGTCGACCTGTGTGTCCGACCCGCAACCAACCACCCCCGTCACGGTCGCGACGGCGAAGGCGACGGCCGCGAGAACGCTGCGCCGGTCGAGAACCACCGTTCCGTTGACAAGGCTGCGGTGATGTGCGCGTTGCATGTGCTCTCCACTCATGGATCTTCGACTTGGAACGGCCTGCACCCAGGAACTCGGAGGCCGAGTTCCTGGGTGCACGGGAAGCTCACGGTGATCTACCGACCGTGACGGACGCCGGTACGGACTCTCGTCCACGTCACTTGCTCGTCAGTCCTCGCTGCCATGCGGTCAGACGCCATTCAGCGGCTGTGAGCACACCGTTGACGAGAATTCCGATGAGACCGAGGGTGAGAATGCCGGCATACATCTGCGGGGTCTGATAACGCAACGCGGCGTTGTTGATATAGATACCCAAGCCCTGGGCGCCCCCGACGAGCTCGGCGGCAACGAGGGCCGTGAAGGCGTTCGCCGCAGCCAAACGGATCCCCGGGAAGATTGCCGGGATCGCGGCCGGAAGAACCACGCGGCTGAAGATGTACACCCGGCCGGCGCCGAGTGTCCGGGCCGCATTCAGCAGGATGCGCTCCACACCCCCGACCGCTCCGACCGCGTTGATGAAGATCGGCCAAAAGCAGGCCCACACGACAATGGCCACCTTCGACTCCTCGCCGATTCCGAGGAAGACGACGAAGACCGGCAGGAGCGCGAGCAGCGAAAGGTTCCGGAAGAACAGCAGGAGCGGTTCGGCGAGCTTCTGGAAGATCCGGAACGATCCGACGACGATGCCGAGGGTGATACCCGCCACGAGCGCAATGGCGAACCCGGTCAACGCACGCTCGACACTCGGCCAGATCTCGGAGCGCAACGTGCCATCGGCAAGTCCGTCGGTGAACGCCTTGGCCACGTCCTGCGGTTTCGACAGATACAGCGCGCTGACGTACTCGGAATCGACGATCCACCACCAGAGAACCAAGAAGGCCGCCAGACCGATGATTCCGTAGATCAGCCTGTCGTACTTCACCAGCCACGGGTTGGGCGCCCTGGGCGGAGTGAGGTCCTCGTCCAGCAGTGGTTCCTCGCCACGTGCCGGCTCAGTGATCGTCGTTGCCAATGTGCACCTCCTCCTCGAGGACGCGCGCGACACGCGACCGGATGTGCGCGAACTCCTCCGAGTTCCGGGATTCGCTGTCGCGGGGCCTCGGCAGCTCGACGTCGAACAGCGTCTTCACCTTTCCGGGCGCACGGGTCATGACCGCGATCCGATCCGACAGGAAGATGGCCTCGTCGATCGAGTGGGTGACGAAGAGGATCGTCTTCTTCGTTTCACCGGATTCCCAGATACGCAGCAACTCGCCCTGCAGAAACTCGCGCGTCTGCGCATCCAGGGCGGCGAACGGCTCGTCGAACACCAGGATGTCGGGTTCGTACGCGAGAACGCGCGCGATCGCGACCCGCTGGCGCATACCCCCGGAGAGCTGGTGAGGAAGCCGATTGGCAGCAGCTTCCAGGCCCACCGTCTTCAGCACTCGGGCTGCCCTCGCCCTGCGCTCAGCCTTCGGGACTCCGCGAATCTTGAGACCGACCTCGACGTTCTTCTGCGCCGTCAGCCAGGGGAACAGGGCGTAGCCCTGGAAGACGACTCCGACGTTCTTGTTGACGCCGTCGACTCGCTTGCCGTCGACGAGGACAGCGCCGCCGTTGTGAGTCTCCAAGCCCGCGAGGATGTTCAGAAATGTCGACTTGCCGCAGCCACTCGGCCCGAGGAGGGAGAGAAACTCGCCGCTCTTGATCCGGAGGTCGAATCCGTCGAGGACCGCGGTGGCGTCCTTGGCCGACCTCGATCCCGGTTTCGGATAGATCTTGGCGACGCGCTTCGCCTCGATCTTCCAGTCCGTGCCGCCGGCACGCGGCGCAATCGAGCCCGCGTCCTGCTCGAATCGTTCAACTAGCGCTTGCTGACTCATGTCGATCGACTTCCTGTCGGGTGCGGATGGCGCCGGATCATTTTTCGAGGCCTTCGATGTCGACGAGGGGCGTCTTGAAGATCCCGTCGTTCTGCTCTTCGGTCACGATCGCGGTGTTGTCGACCTGGGATTCCAGTAGGTCTGCCGACTTCGCGTAGGGGTTGAATGCGTTGGTCGCGATGTCTTCGGGCTTCAAGTTCTCAGAGCCCGGCAGCGGCTCGCCCACCTCTTCCACGAGATCCCACCACAGCTGCAGGCTCGCCTTGTCGAGCAGGGCGTTGGGCGCATAGTGCCAATTGGTGGTCTGCTCCACGGGGTAGCCGGTCGTCTTGCCGGCGATCTCCGCGGACTCCTTCGGGTGGGCGTTGGCCCAGTTGGCCGTCTTCGCGATGATGCCCACGAACTCACGCGCGGCGTCCGGGTACTTCTGCAGCCACGCGTTGCTTGCGACATACGGCGCCTGGCCTCCCAGCGGACCCCAGTCTTCGAACGACGTGAACGCCTGGGTGAACTTGTCCGGCTGGCTCTGCAGCACACCGACCAGCGGCGGATGGAAGACCCCGAGGTCGACCTCGCCCCTCTCGATCGCGGGTGCGATGAGCTCATTCTTGAGCTCGAGGATTTTGACCTTGTCCAGGTCCACACCGTTGTTCTGCAGGTATCGCTTGATCACCAGGTCGGTGCAGCTGTTGGATCCGGAAAGACCGATCGTTTTGCCCTCGATGGCCTTCAGGTTTTCCTTGGTGATGTCCGAGCCGGCCCTGGTGAAGTAGGCCATGTGAGGCATGTCCGGCAGGTCGAGCATGCTCGAGGCGATGGCGGTGAACTTGAAGCCCTTCACCTTCCCGTCGATGTCGTTGTTGAACATGCCCGTCGCGATGTCGATCGCGCCTTGATCGAGCAACTGCACCGCGGGCACAGCCGTGGCAGGCCCGACGTACTCCGGACGGACCCCGGCGTTGTCCCAGTACCCCAGTTCGTCAGCAATCCTGACCAGCGACAGGGCGGTGGGTGAGTTGGCGAACCGGAAGGTCACCGCTCCCTCGTTGTCGCTGCCGCTGCCGCACCCCGCCAACACCAGCGGCGCTGCAACCAACAGGGCCGACCAGGTGGATACCTTCTTCGTCAGGCGCATGTTGCCGAAGACGCTCATGCTCGCGCCTCCCGGTGCGTGGTTCTGCCACTCACGGCATTTCCTCTCTCTCGCGGTGGATGGGGTCGTCGGTTCCCGGTTGGCCAGTCACTCCCCCGGTTGGCCGGTCACTCCCTAGGAATAATGCGATTTAGAAGATAAGGCTCCGACACGGTCTTTACCTACGGATATATTCACCCTGAGCGAAGCTCCGCAGATCCGACGCGCGTCGAGAATGCGTAAACTGCTCTGGTTCAATGGATGTCGTGAATCTGCGCCGGAAACGCGACGCCTGAATCTGAAGAATTGATAAACGATGGAACAATAACCTTGTAGGCAGGAATGGTGATTCTCCGGCTCCCGGCGCAACAGAGTCTGTCGAACAGTAAATCAATCGCCGCTGACGGCTGTCACGGGTGCGGTGAGCGCTCGAGCGTTACCACTGAATCTTCACGAATCTAACCATACCCATTCCGGAGCCCATCGATGACAGTGGTCCGGTGGAAAGGGGCCGGCGTGGATCCCCCGAACGAGATCGTGACCGACCCACCACGACAACCGATCAGAACGGAAGAAAAAACACAGATGACCGCCAGTGCCTTCGATCTCACCTACGCCGCCGCCGAGGACCGCTACGAGAAGGTCCCCTACCGCCGCACCGGAAACTCCGGTCTCGATCTGCCTGCCTTCTCGTTCGGCCTGTGGCAGAAGTTCGGTAGCGACTATGCGTTCGCGACCCAGCGGGAGATCATCCTTCACGCGTTCGACCTGGGGATCACCCACTTCGACAACGCCGACCGCTACGGCCCACCGCACCGCGCGGCCCAGCAGAACTTCGGCAGGGTGCTCGCGAAGGATCTCGCGCCCTACCGAGACGAACTCATCCTGTCGACCAAGGCGGGCAACCCGATCGGCCCGAGTCCGTATCTCAGAGGCGGCTCGCGCAAGTCGATCCTCACCTCGCTCGACCACAGTCTGCGCGACCTCGGCACCGACTACGTCGACATCTTCTACCATCACAGTCCCGACCTCGACACGCCGCTGGAGGAATCGGTGGGCGCACTGGTCAGCGCAGTGGAGCAGGGCAAGGCGCTCTACGTCGGCATCTCCAACTACCTGCCCGATCGCACCCACGACGCCGTCGAACTGCTGCGTCAGGCCGGTGTTCCGCTGCTCATCCACCAGGCGCGTTACTCGATCTACGACCGGCGCCCCGAAAAGAACGGCCTGCTGGACACCGCCCACCAGGACGGATTCGGGCTCATCGTGTATTCACCGCTGGCGCAGGGTCTCCTGACCGACAAGTACCTGGAGACGATTCCCGAACACGCACGGGCGCAGAACAGTTCCTTCCTGAAGCCGGACGTGATCGACGAGACGTACCGGCAACGCACCGCCGAGCTCAACAAGATCGCCGAGGCCCGCGGGCAGTCACTCGCCCAGCTCGCCTTGCAGTGGGTGCTGCGCCGGCCGGAGGTCACTTCGGCGCTGATCGGTGCGAGTTCGACCGAGCAACTCGACCACAACATCGCGGCCCTGAACTTCCCGGCGCTGACCGACGAAGAACTCGACCTCATCGAGGAACACGGCGTCCACGGCACCGGACTCGCGCTCTGACCGAGCAGACGCCGGCGGTCGGCAACTGACAATGCCCGCCCGGGCCGATGCTGCGGCAACGGCCCGGGCAGGCGACTGTGAACGCCGAACGTGGCGCCGTTCCCACCTCCGGGTAGCGCTCGCGCGCTCATGCCCCCAGTAGCGGCAGCAGCTGATCTCCCTGACGTGCGATCTCCGGCAGATACGGGGTGTCCGACAGGACGAAGTGCGTGATGCCGAGGTCCTGGTACTTGCGCAACGACTTCGCGACGTCCTCCGGGGAGCCGACCAGCCAGGTGGTTCCGGCCCCGCCGCCACCGAACTTGCCGGGTGCGGTGTAGAGGTTGTCGTCGAGCACCTCGCCGCGGGTAGCGAGGTCGAGGAGTCGCTGCTGTCCCACCGCGGTCTGGCGGTGCGGATTCTGTGCAGGTGCCCCCTGGCTCTTGGCCATCTCCGCGACCTTCGCCTCCGCTTCGGCCCATGCCTGCTCGGTCGTATCCCGGACGAAGGTGGTGATCCGCAGTCCGAACTCGAGCGGTGCGTGCTCTCGGCCGAGTTCCTCGCTCAGTGCCCGCAGGCGCTCGATCCGTTCCCGCACCCCTTCGAGGGGTTCGCCCCAGAAGAGCTGGACGTCGGCTTCGGCGGCAGCGACCCGCTCAGCGGCGTCGGAGGCCCCGCCGAAGTAGAGCTTCGGGTGGAGCCGGTTTCCGCGCGGCGCGATCCGGGGCAGCACAGTGGAATCGGTGACCTGGAAGTGCTCGCCCCGATAGGTGACGTTCTCCTCCGTCCACAGCTTGCGGACGAGCTGCAGGAACTCCCTGGTCCGGGAGTAGCGGGCGGCCTGGTCGCTCTCGCGTTCGCCGTACGCTCCCAGGTTGTCCTTCCCGGACACGATGTTGACCCGGACCCGGCCACCGGACAGGTGGTCGAGACTCGCTGCCGCGGAGGCAAAGTGGGCCGGCGCCCAGTACCCGGGCCGAACCGCGACGAGCGGCTCGAACGTCGTCGTCCGGGCAGCGAGGGCCGTGGCCACGGTGAGTGTGTCCGGGCGGCCCCACCCGGTGCCGATCAATGCGCCCTTCCAGCCGTGGTCCTCGAGGGCTTTTGCCTGGGCCGTGAGGGTATCGAGACTGTTGTGGTCGACCGTGACCGGCTCGCCGCGGTGTCCCGGCGTCACCTGATTCGGGATGTACCAGAGGAATTCGAGACTCATGGGTGGCGGTTCCTGTTCGATGGTGGTGATCAGCGGGCGAGCTCGGCGAGCTGGGCTCGGCGAACGTCGGTGGTTTGTCCCTGGACCAGGACGAAGAGCGCCGACCGCGCATGGAGCTGCGCCGTGTCGTCGCCACTCAGTCCCCGACCGGCCCGCGCAATCAGCAGCGCCCGGGTGATCGTGGACAACGCCTCGCCACTGGCGACCTTGGTCGCGAGGCGCTCGCCGACCCGGTACGGACCGCCGCCCGCGGCAACGGCCTCATCAGACAGCTCGTACGCCGTGCTCCGAATCCGCGCGACACGTGGCCGCCACGTTGCCGCCACGTCCTGAGCGAGCGGCTGTCCTGCCTGTTCCAACTCCTGGAGGACCGTTTCTGCAAGCCCGAAGTGGTGACCGCGTGCGTCGCTCGCCGTGCCGAGGTCGTTGACACGCGTCGTCTCCAGGGATTGGGCGGAGAGTACGTGCTCGTCGGGGACGAACACGTCGTCGAGCTCGACGCGCGCGGTCCGGCTGCCGGCGACGGCGCCGAGTCGGAGCGGTCCGACGCTGCGCGTGCGGTCGCTCACCGGCACGAGCGCGGTGACCACTGTCTCCGTCTGCTTTTCGACCGCGGCGACGGTCAGCACGGTGTTGAGCCCCCACCCGCTAACCCAGGAGATGGCGCCGGTGAAGTTCCAGCCGCCGCTCGTCCGTTCGGCCGCGATGTAATGCTCGGGGAACCTCCGGACGTCGCTGACCCCGGCACCGAGCAGTAGCTCGCCACGCAGAATGCGCTCGGCGAGTTCCGAAACCGGTTGGCCCGGTTTCCTGGACTCGACGATGCGCCCTGCCATCGGCGCGTGCTGCGCCCAGACGAGCCACGTGTTGAAGCAGGCTCCGGCGATGATCTCGTGCAGGCGGCGATCGGTGTTGCGATCGATCTCGAGGCCACCGTACTCTCGCGGCGCTTGATGGTTCAGGAGCCCCAGCGCACCGAGTTCGTCGATACGCCTTCCGGTGACCCCGTCGCGGTCGGTCGACAGGGCTGCGGGGCGCAGCACTCGTTCGGCGTACTCCCGCACCTGAGCGACGAATGGGTGGCGGTCTGCGGCTGTCACGGCTTCGGCGGCATCGACCGCCGTGTTCGCCGCTGTCATGTCGTCCCTTCCCTACTTCGGTCCCAGCGGGATGCCCGACGCACGACGGTATGTCGGTGGTCGGCATCCGGACATCGAGAGCCTAACCTCGGTTGACATCGTCGGCCGGTCACCGCCTGCGCCCTCCACGACGAGAAACACGGCCTGACGTGGGACAGTGCGACGCAACCGGACATTAATTCGTCCCGATCGGAAACACGCAGGAAGAGTGGCGATCACTGGATAGCATTGCGGTCGCGGTGATTTCAACTATCGCCCGAGGCATCCGACTCATGACACTGTGATTCGTCGAATCCAGTCGTACGGAGAACAGTCATGACCGAAAGCGCCACGCGCACCGAGTTCGTCGTCCGCACAGCCTCGTGGTCGGATCCCGACGCGGTGACATTGCGGGCAGCCATGGCGGCGGAAGTCGGCCCCCGGTATTCCGACCGAGTGTCGGACACCGTTCGGGCTGCCACCAATGCGGTGGACCCAGAATCGGTGCATCTCACCGTTCTGGTGTACGTCAGAGACGCCGAGTCCGCGGAGCCACGTGCCGTCGGCCACGCGGCCTTGCGCTGGAACGGCGAAGATCTCGAGTTGAAGCGCATGTACGTGGTCAAGGAGGAGCGGGGCACGGGCGTCTCGACCGCGCTGCTCAGCGCGGTCGAGAACGCGGCACGAGATGCGCGGCGACCCCGCTTGATCCTCCAGACCGGCGACCGGCAACCCGACGCGGTCCGGCTGTACGAGAAGAGTGGCTACTCGCGGATTCCGACCTTCTCCCCCTACGAGGCCCTGCCCTTCTCGAACTGCTTCGAGAAGGTATTCGGATAGGTGCGACCCGCCTCACGTGAGGTGGGGCGGCGGCATCACGGTCACTCAGCGGCGTGACGTGGCGTGGATCTCACGGACGGCCCGGGCGATGCGCTGCGCCCCGAGGCGGAGGTTGCGTTCACTCTGGTTCGTGAAGCCCAAGCGCAGGCTCCGTGCGTAAAGTCCGCTCGCTGCGGGGTCGAAGTAGCGGCCCGACGCGAAATCCACGCCGAGCGCGTTCGCGGCGGCGCGCACCTCCGCGAGGTCGATATCGGGGTCGGTCACCGTGGCCCAGGCAAAGATTCCGCCCTCGATTTGCGGAACCGACACCAGATCACCTGCCTCCGTGGTGAGAACGTCGGCCAGCAGATCCGCCCGCTCTCGGTAGAGCGCGCGGGCGTTCTCGACGACGCCGTCGAACAGTCCCGGCCGACCGAGCAGATGCGCCACGGCAGACTGGGTCAGCAACGCCGCGTGCTGATCCAGGTTCGCACGCAGCCGCAACAGGCCGGCCTGGAGCCAGGTCGGGGTGACCGCCCAGCCCAGCCGTAGCCCCGGTCCCAGAGTCTTGGAGAACGTGTTGATCCGCACCACCCGATCGCTGTCGAGCGGGAAGTCGGGAACGGCGGTGCCCCGGAACCGGAGCTCGCGGTACGGGTTGTCGGAGATGACGACGAATCCGTAGCGCTCGGCGAGAGCGACGAGCCGCAATCGGTCCTCGGCCGCGAGGGTCGTGCCGGTCGGATTGTGGAAGTCGGGGATCACATAGAACAGCTTCGGGATCCGACCCCACTCCAGGTGGCGCTCGAAGACATCGAGGTCGAGGCGTCCCCCGGTGTTCGGCACCGGCAGGAGCTGGGCACCGTAATGGTCGAGCACCCGCAGAGCTACAGGAAAGGTCGGACTCTCGACGGCTACCAGGTCGCCGGGGTCGAGGAGGGCCGCGAATACCAGGCTCAGTCCATGCAGGGCGCCGTTGGTGATGACGACCCGGTCGGGGTCGGCAACGTGGTCGTCGCTCTCACGCGCCGCGATCCATTCCCGGAGCTTCGCGATTCCCGGGGGGACCGAGTACTGCAGCGCCCGTGCTCCCGTCGGGGGTGACGCGAGAGCGACAGCGAAAGCGGCCGCCAGTTCGTTCACCGGGAGCGCCTCGTCGGCGGGGACGCCGCCCACCAGGCGGATCGCATCAGGCTGCAGGGAGGCCGGCGGCGGGCCGAACCCGCCCGCCTCGAGCGGGCGGGCGATCAAACTGGACAACGACGGCGGAGGGGGCGATATCAGGCTCGTCATGCTCGGATGCCCTTCATGGTCGGGTGAAATCGGCGGACAACACAGCGGGGCCGAAGACACGATGCTGTGTGCACAGCGCCGTTGTGGGGCGGGCTGAATCATGCAGAAGTCTCCAACCCGCCTCGTCGACCTACAAGAGTTTGTCTCGCACCGATCCGAAGCCGCCGACCGTGCAGCCCGGCGGGCAAGGGTACGGACCCGGTCACACCCTCCTCCCCCGGCCGTCCCAGACCGCACATGCCGACGACAACGCCAGCATTCCGGCGCACACGGCAAGTGCCGCCGCCATCGCACGGCCGTAATTCCCGTCGTCCGCCGAGAGCACCCCGAGGTAGAGGCCGGGCACCGCCGCGAGGCTGACTGTCGCCGACAACCGCTGCGACAACTGCAGGAATCCCACGGCCACGCCGCTCACACCGGGCGGCGCATGCTCGAGCGTCATCGCACGGTTGGGGGCGTCGACGAATCCGCTCGCGACCCCGGACAGGACGGCCAGCGCGGCGACCACCGCGAGCACCGACGTCCGCGGCAGCACGGTGACCGCGACCACGTATCCGGCGACCACGAAGAGTTCCGCGACGATGGCGCCCACCACCGCGGCGCGACCGAACCGAGCGACAACCCGCCAGCCGACGGCCGACGTCACGGCCATCATCACCGAACTCCCCGACATCACCACGGCCGCGTGCAGCGGCGCGACGCCGAGTCCCTCGATCAGGTAGAGGCTCATCACGGCGTTCATCGCCAGCAGGGCGCCGAACCAGAACAACGCCACCGCCGTTCCGAGGGTGTAGCCACGTGCCCGCATCAGTGCCGGCAACAGCACCGGCGTACCGCCGCGGCTCGCGTATCGCCGCTCCCACCAGCAGAAACACCCCAGAGTCAGGATGGAACCCGACACCGACAACACCGCACGCGTCGCCCCGAGGTGCGACACCATCGGCAACAGCAGAAGCGTCGTCGCAGCCGCGAGTAGCCCGAGACCGACGACGTCGACTGTCGCCCCTGACCGGGGGCGGCTGTCGCGGCGGAGGAATACTGCACCGAGCACCAGGGTGACGACCGCGAACGGCACGTTCAGCACCAGCAACAGCCTCCATCCCCAGTCGGGACTCCCGACCCCGAGAAGCACACCACCGACGATGGGACCGGTGAAACCGGCGAGCCCTCCGGCCGTTCCGTACGCCGCGAGCGCCTTGGCCCGACGCGGTCCGGAGTAGCGATCCGAGATGATGCCGAGAACCTGGGAGCTGACGACTCCTGCGCCCATGCCCTGACCGAGGCGGGCGGCGACGACGGTCCACGGTTCCGCGGCGAGGGCGCCGACCAGACCCATGACGGCGAACAGACTCAATCCCGCGAGGAACAGCCGCCGGCGGCCGATCAGATCACCCATCCGCCCCGCCGGGAGGAGCGCGAGACCGAAGGTCAGCGAGTAACTCGCCAGAATCCACTGCACGTCCGCCGTCCCCGCATCGAGGGATGACCGGATGGCAGGCAAACCGATGCCCAGCGCAGCGGAGTCGAGGAGTGTGGTGAAACCGGCAGCGGCGCAGACGAACACCTCCCGCCGTCCGGCGGTGTCGTGCGGCGCGGGTTCGGAGTCGGTGCGTTCCGGAGCTGTGTCGAGGTCGGTCAGGATCGGCCTACCGATGCTCGTCCGCGGACGTGCGGATGTCGTCGGCGTCGGCGAGCGCCACCACCCGGCCGGCCTCGGCCACGATCACCGGCCCCCGGTGTTCGCCGATCCGCCGCACCGCCACCGACAGTTCGTCGGTGACTCCCACGACGGGAAGCGGCTGGGCGATGTGCGCGCCGACCGGGTCGTCGCCGGGAGCGTCCGACAACGCAGCGGGACCGACGGACCCCAGGATCTCCGCGACCACGATCGGACCGGTGTCCGGGCGCGCGAGCACGACGGGTAGCGCCGGAGTGTCCGCGAGCACGGCACGGGCCTCGGCCACGGTCGCGGTGGACGCCACTGTCCGGGGTGCGATTCCCCGTCCGCCCAGTGCATCACCCACGACGGGTCCGATCGCCGCGCGGTAGAGCGGGAAGCCCAGCCGTCCCAGCCACTCGTTGTCGAAGTACTTCGACAGGTACGCCCGGCCCGAGTCCGGAACGATCACGACGACCACGTCGTCCGGTCCGAGTGTTCGCGCGACCCGCAGGGCGGCGGCGACCGCGGTGCCGGCGGAGCCTCCGACGAGGAGTCCTTCCTCCCGGGCGAGGCGGTGCAGCACCGTGATGGCCTCGACGTCCGTGATCCGCTCGAGTCGGTCGACGACGCCGGGGTGATAAGAGTCCGGCCACTCGTCGTGCTCGGTCTGCGGGTGCAGGAAATGGCCTACGGATTCGATGTACCAGGCTCGTCCGTCTCCCCCGCCGTACACGGAAGTTTCGGGATCCGCGCCGACTATCTGCACGGCGCCGCCGGACACCGTGGCCAGGAACTCCCCTGTCCCCGTGATGGTCCCACCGGTGCCTACTCCGGCCACGAAATGAGTGACCCGTCCCTGGGTCTGACGCCAGATCTCCGGTCCGGTCGTGGTGCGGTGCGCGTCCGGATTGGCCGGGTTGTCGTACTGACCGGCGAGCCAGCCGCCGGGAATCTCCGCCGCCAGCCGAGTGGCGACGTTGCGGACGAATTCAGGATGGTGACTGGGCCGGCCGCCGGGCGTCACATGCACCTGCGCCCCGTGCGCCCGCAGTAACGCGACCTTCTCGGTACTGGTCTTGTCGGGCACCACGACTACCGAACGGTATCCTCGAGCGGCAGCGACCAACGTCAGCCCGACCCCGGTGTTGCCCGACGTGCCTTCCACGACGGTGCCCCCGGGTAGGAG
>JBCEBZ010000411.1:0-12620 GCA_039206675.1 Rhodococcus sp. (in: high G+C Gram-positive bacteria)
GCCTGATCGGGCTCGTCCTGCGCGGCGCCGCGCCCGCCGCGACCGCCGCCGACGCCGTCGCCCACTGGCTCACCGAACACACCACCGCCGCGGACCGCCTGGCACGGATGCTCGGCGAACTGCGCAGCCTCGACCGCGTGGACAACTCGAGCATCTGCGTCATCGACGCCGAACTGTCGCTCGCACTGACCCGCTGCTGAACCAGAACCACGTTTCACGAACCGATCAGCACTTCAACCAAAGGAGCTCGAAAGTGCCTACTCTCCAACGTGATGTCGCCATCGTCGGCGCAGGCCCGTCCGGCCTGGCCGCAGCGACGGCGCTGCGTAAGGCGGGGTTGTCCGTCGCCGTCCTGGAGGCGCGCGACCGTGTCGGAGGCCGCACCTGGACCGACACCATCGACGGCGCGATGCTGGAAATCGGCGGTCAGTGGGTCTCCCCCGACCAGACGGCGCTGATCTCGCTGCTCGACGAACTCGGCCTCGAAACGTTCGACCGGTACCGCGAGGGCGAGTCCGTCTACATCTCGGCCGCGGGCGACCGCACCCGCTACACCGGTGAGTCGTTCCCCGTCGACGAGACGACCCGCAAGGAGATGGACCGCCTGGTCCAGATCCTCGACGACCTCGCCGCGCAGATCGGGGCCGAGGAGCCCTGGGCGCATCCGCTGGCGC
Organism: Rhodococcus sp. (in: high G+C Gram-positive bacteria); assembly: GCA_039206675.1. Lineage (GTDB taxonomy): Bacteria > Actinomycetota > Actinomycetes > Mycobacteriales > Mycobacteriaceae > Rhodococcus_F. The sequence continues at coordinate 675 of JBCEBZ010000411.1, forward strand.
GCGAACTGGACACGATCTCGTTCAAGCACTGGCTGATCGAGCAGTCCGACGACGCCGAGGCCCGCGACAACATCGGCCTGTTCATCGCCGGCGGCATGCTGACCAAGCCCGCGCACTCGTTCTCCGCGCTGCAGGCGGTGCTGATGGCCGCGTCCGCCGGATCGTTCTCGCACCTGGTGGACGAGGACTTCATCCTCGACAAGCGGGTCATCGGCGGCATGCAGCAGGTGTCGATCCGGATGGCGGCGGCCCTCGGCGACGACGTGTTCCTGAACGCTCCCGTGCGCACCGTCCGGTGGAGCGACGACGGCGCGGTCGTGCTGGCGGACGGGGACATTCGCGTGGAAGCCTCCCGCGTGATCCTCGCCGTGCCGCCGAACCTGTACTCCCGCATCTCCTACGACCCGCCGCTGCCGCGCCGCCAGCACCAGATGCACCAGCACCAGTCGCTGGGACTGGTCATCAAGGTGCACGCCGTGTACGAGACCCCGTTCTGGCGCGCGGACGGCCTGTCCGGCACCGGATTCGGCGCCTCCGAGGTCGTCCAGGAGGTGTACGACAACACCAACCACGAGGACACCCGCGGCACCCTCGTCGCGTTCGTGTCGGACGAGAAGGCCGACGCGATGTTCGCACTGAGCGAGGAGGAGCGCCGCGCCACCATCCTCGGCTCCCTCGCCCGATACCTCGGGCCGAAGGCCGCCGAACCGGTGGTGTACTACGAGTCCGACTGGGGCTCGGAGGAATGGACCCGGGGCGCGTACGCCGCGAGCTTCGACCTCGGTGGCCTGCACCGCTACGGCGCGGACACCCGCACGCCGGTCGGACCGTTCCACTTCTCCTGCTCGGACATCGCGGCCGAGGGCTACCAGCACGTGGACGGCGCCGTCCGGATGGGCCAGCGCACCGCCGCGGACATCGTCGCCCGCCTCGGAAAGTAGTCCCGCCCGGTCATCGCCCGGCAGTCACGACTGCCGGGCGATGATCGCGAGCAGCAGTTCGGCGCGCACCCGCGCCACGTCCAGCCTACAGTCGATCAGCGATTCGATCCGCGCCATGCGACTGCGCAGGGTGTGCCGGTGCACGCCCATCGCCGCTGCCGCCGACTCCCAGTGCCCGTTCGCCTCGAGGAACGCCCGCAGCGACCCCAGCAGTTCGGTTCCGTTGGTGCGGTCGTAGTCGTCGATCGGCGAGATCATCGTGTCCGCCAGCGAGTTCAGCACCTCCCGCGTCGAACTGAACGCGAGCAGCGCGCTGCCGGTCAGCGCCGCGAATTCCAACGGATCCGCGCCCGCCTCGGCGGCCGACGCGGCCAGTTGGGACTGTTCGATGGCCGCGACGAGTGCGGCGACCTCCCGCCGTCCGCTCAGCCCGGCCCGGATCGCCTTCCGCTCCGGCGCGGACAGGCTGCGCAGCATCGCCCGGGCGAAGTCGGCGTCGTCGGTTCCGCGCAGCAGGACGGTGACCCGCGCATCGTGCCGGCGCGAGAACAGTTGCCGTCCAGCCTTGTTCATGGCCACCGCGACCGCCGACTCCGCCCGTTCCGCGAGCGCGGGCGTCTCGGCCACGACCGTGAGTCCGCGGACCATGCCGTCGGCGTCCGCGGCGTGCCGGATCTGCGACCACGCCGGCGCGAGGTCGCGGTCCTCGGTGAGCAGCAGGCCGAGGGCGTGCGAATTGAGCCGGTTCTGCGCCGTCCTGAGCCGCACCGGCTTCTCGAAATCCAACGCGAGCAACGAGTTCGCGTGACCGAGCAGGATCTGGTCGACGTGACTGAGCGCGGTGGGACTGATCACGGCGAGGTGGCCGTGCGGGGTGCTGCCGACGCTGATCTGCTGCACCGTGATCGACGCGCCCGAGCGCGCGAGCGACACGCTGCTCGACGCCCCACCGGTGCCCGCCTCCAGCACGTCCCGCAGTTCCCCGAGCACGTCCTCCGCAGGTTGCGCCGGATGCGCCTCCAGCACCCGGCCGGACAGGTCGAGGAGCAGGACGGTGGACGACGTGGCGACGGCGAGTTCGCGCACGGTGGCGCCGGTGCCGCCCTGGATGACGGCGCGGGTCATCCGCGGTTGCGCCCGGGACGCGCGCAGCACCGCCTCGTACTCCTGCTCGGCGAGACGGTTCATCACCCTCTTGACGACGGCCGCGAACGGCGTGGGCAGCGGTATCTCGAGCAGCGGCAGTCCGATCTCGTCGGCGACGATCACGAGATCCTCGGGCACCTCGGGATGGGAGAGTCCGGTGCCGAACCCGACCGCCGCCACCCCGGCCTCGCCGAGTCCGCGCAGGTACCGCGCCCGGTCGGCCGCCGTCAGCGGGAGTCGGATACCCGTGGTGAGGAGCAGTTCGCCGCCGGAGAGCCAGCGGAAGGGGTCCTGCAGTTCGGTGGTGTGGGCGAACGTGATCTCGTTGCCGAGACCGGCGGCGCCACCCTTCAGTTCGAGAGCCAGGTCCGGCTGGGACAACATCCAGCGAACGGGAACGGTCATGTCGGCTCCTGCGCGGTGTGCGGTCGGGTCCGTGCCACCCTGACCGGTCGGAATCGGGATAGCGCTGGACAAGTTGGCCAGCTGAGCACGGACGACTACTCCATTGTGTCAGACGCCGACCTCGAACAACGCCGAAACGCAACATTAACGAATCAAGTTCGTTTGCCCCCTTGCGCCCGGGGCGCACCCTCCGCATACTTAACGAATCCCATTCGCTAAGTGACCCACGTCTCACGCGGGCCGCCACCCGAGACCCGGAGTTGTCGTTGTCCCACCCCAGGAATCCCACGTGACCGCCGCCGTCCGCGTCCCCCTGACCCTCGGCCGCGGTATCGCCACCTTCAGCGTCCTCGTCGTCGGCTACATCACGGCCAACCTCATCCCGCTCATGATCATCGCGATGGTCGACGACCTCGGCGTGACCCAGACCGTCGCCGGCGCCGTCCTCACGGGCTCGCTGCTGGCCACCGCGCTCGTCTGCCTCGCGACCACCCGGTGGGCGGCCGGCCGCTCACGCCACCTGCTCGGCCGCGTCAGCCTCGTCGTGATGGCCGCCGGTTTCGGCGTCGCCGCCGTGATCCACTCCGCGCCGATCGCCTGCGCCGCCATCATCGTCGGCGGGATCGGCGCCGGCGGCGCGGTCGCGGTCGGCGGGGCCGCGCTGGCCGCGCTGAACAATCCGAACCGGGTGTCCGGGATCAGCGGGCTCGTCAACCGCACCGCGGTCACCGGAGTGCTCGCGCTGATCCCGATCCTCGGCCTGCACATGACCAACGCCTTCGGGATCGTCGCCGTGTTGGCGCTGGCGACGGTGTTCACGATCCCCCGGCTGCCGTCCGCCCCCGCCGTCGACGACGAGCCGAGCGCGGCGCACACCCGAACCCCGCTGCCCGAGGGCGTCACCGAGAGGAAACTGGCCGTCGCCGGCTTCTCGCTCCTCGTGCTGTTCGCGATCTGGGCGGTCGGCGAGGACTCGCTGTGGGCGGTGTCCGGCATCATGGGCGCCGAACACGCGTCCCTGACCGAACAGCAGATGGGTCTGGCCCTCAGCCTGTCCACCGCGGGCGGCATCGCCGTCGCCCTCGTCCTCACGGCACTCGGTTCGCGCCTGGGCCGCACCGTCCCCACCGCCGTCCTCCTCGGACTCGGCGCCGCCCTGAAGCTGGGCTCGTGCCTGGCCACCGATTCGACGACGTATCTGGTGCTCATCATCGCCTGGAACACCGTGTACGCCGCGGCCTTCATCTTCGTGGTCGCCGTCGCCGCCGCGCTGGACTCCTCCGGCCGCTGGTCCGCCCCGCTCCTCGGCACCTATCTGGTGGGGTCGGCGTTCGCCCCGCTCTTCGGCACCCTCGTGACCGGCGCCGTCGGGTACGTCGCGTTCGGCTTCGTCCTGGCGGGCATCAGCCTCGTCCTGCTCGTGCCGATCGTCTGGATCGCCCGGCTGTCGACGCGCACCGAGCAGGCCTCCGCGTCACCCGGACAGGATCCCACTGCCCGGTACACCACCTCGGTCGTCGTCTGACGGAAAGAGAGAACACCATGAACACGGACACGACCCACTACCGCGGCGGCCGGATCTTCACTGCCGCCGAACCGGCCTGGGCCGAGTCGATGATCGTCCGGGGCGACCGCCTCACGTTCGTCGGCGACACCGCGACCGCCGACACGCTGTCCGGCGACGCCCGCGTCGTCGACCTCGGCGGGGCATTCGTCCTGCCCGGCTTCATCGACGCCCACACCCACCTGCTGATGATGGGACAGGCCCTGCAGAAGGTGGACCTCCAGAGCGCCGCCGACCTGACCGACATCCAGGACCGCCTCCGCCGGTTCGCCGCCGAGAACCCGGACGCGCCCCGGCTCCTCGGCCGCAGCTGGCTGTTCTCCGCACTCGACGGGCACGCGCCGACGCGGCAGATGATCGACGCGGCCGAATCCGACCGCCCCGTGTACCTCGATTCCAACGATGTGCACTCGGCGTGGGTGAACACGGCCGCGCTGCGCGAACTCGGCATCGACGCGAACACCCCGGACCCGATCGGCGGGCGCATCGAGCGCGATCCCGTCACCGGCGAGGCCACCGGCATGCTGTTCGAGACGGCGGTGACCCAGATCGTGTGGCCCGCCCTCGCGAAGGTGATCAGCAACGACGAACGGGACACCGCCCTCGCGGCCGCATTCGAGCAGTATCTGGCCGACGGCGTCACCGGTGCGGTCGACATGGCGCTCGGCGCGGACGAGGTCGAGGCGCTCGAACGCGCACTGGCCGCCGGCGGCGGCACGCTGCCGCTCCGGGTGGCCGGGCACTGGCTGATCGAACGAACCGATTCGGAAGAGGACAACGTCCGCCAGGTGCACGAGGCGGCGGAGTACCAGCAGCGCCTGCAGGGCCCCTGGCTGCGGATGGCCGGGATCAAGGTCATCATCGACGGCGTCATCGACAGCTGCACCGCGGCCATGAAGGAGCCGTATTCGGACGGCACGAACGCCGAACCGATCTGGGACCTCGCCTCGCTGGCACCGGTGGTCGCCGCGGCCGACGCCGCCGGACTCCAGGTGGCGATGCACGCCATCGGCGACGAGGCGTCGGAGATCGCGCTCGCCGCGCTCGAACACGCCATCGCCGCCAACGGAATTCGCCCGCGCCGGCACCGGATGGAACACCTGGAGACGATCACGGAGGACAACGTGCAGCGGCTCGCGCGGCTCGGCGTCGTCGCCTCGATGCAGCCGGTCCACGCCGATCCGGCGATCCAGGAGAACTGGCGGGCGATGCTGGGCGACCATCGGGTCGAGCGGGCGTTCCCGTGGCCCGAGATGACGGCGGCCGGCGCCGTCCTCGCGCTCGGGTCCGACGCCCCCACCGCACCGCATCCCCCGCTGCCCAACATGTACATCGCGACGACGCGCAAGTCCGCGATCGACCCGGCGCTCGCACCCAACCTGCCGGAGTACGCGCTGCCGATGGCGGACGCGCTCGCGCACGCCACCCGCGACGCCGCCTACTCGTGCCGCTGGGACGACCTCACCGGTCAGCTCGTCGAGGGCAAGGCCGCCGATTTCGTGGTCCTCGACGGGGATCCGTTCACCGCGGGCGCCGATTCCCTGCTCACCGCGCGGGTGCAGCTGACCGTGGTGGCCGGTGTGGTGCGCCACGAGGTGGAGGTGGCAGGCAGCCACTCCGGGTAGCCGTCCCGCTCAGTCCCTCTCGGCTGCGGCGTCTTCCGTGACGCCGCAGCCGATCTGTTCGCAGAATCCCAGCATGGCCGTGCGCGCGGCGTCGACGGTGATGAGGCTGTTTCCCCCGACGATGTGCAGACCGTACGCGTCCTCGAGCGCCACCAGGTTCATGGCCGCCTGATCGAGGTCGCCGCGCACGGCGAACTCCCCCGACGCGTGCCCGTCGCCGAGGATGGCCCGGTACGTCGCGAGCTGTCGCAGATACATCTTCTGGACCAATTCGTCGTGCAGCGCCGAAGTGCCCGACATGAAGTCGAATTCGTAGAGCAGCCGCATCAGCGTGTCGTCGGGTCCGCTCGGCAGCCCGGCGTCGATCGCCGTGCGCAGCTTGGCCGCATACGACGACTGCGCGGCCACCGCCTCGTCCCGTAGGTCGCAGTAGCGCTCGGTGCCCGCCCGATGTGCCTCGACGAGAAGCGAATCCAGATCGTCGAAGTAGTAGAGCAGCGCACCCCGCGTCAGGCCCGCCCGTTTCGCGACGTCGGTCAGCGACAGCGACCTGAGCCCGTGCGCGGATCCCGCCTGCAGCGTGGCCTCGATGAGTTCGGAACGCCGCTGCTTCTGAGTGTTCGGTCGCGCCATGCCGTTGACACTAGCGGACGTGATCTGTGACACTCGGCCCAGTTGTTTGACGGATCCGTCAAAAAACTATTCGCTCCTCGCCCCCTCCCCGAACGGACACCCCATGGACCAGACCGCCCGGCCTCCGACCGTCACTCCCACCACCCCGTCCGGCACCTACGAGGCCTCGCTCTCCCGCAGCATCGGCGTCGGCGGAAACATCCTCATCACCCTGTCGTCGATCTCGCCGGCGTCGAGTGTCTTCATCCTCGGCGGCTCGGCCCTCGCCCTGTTCGGCACCGGCGTCTTCTGGGCGTTCCTCGTCGCCGGCGTCGTGAGCATCCTGATCGCCTTCTGCTACGCCGAACTCGCCTCCGCGTATCCCGTTGCCGGCGGCGACTACTCGCTGGTGTCGCGGGCACTCGGCCCGGCCTTCGGCGTCGCCACGTTCTTCATCAGCCTCATCTCGCTGCCGCTGATCATCGCGGTCTTCGCCCTCGGGGTCGCCGACTACCTGGGTGTCGCGATCCACGGACTGTCGCCGCAGCAGACCGCGCTCGTCGTGGTCGTGATCACCACCGTGACCGCCTGTTTCGACATCCGGACCAACGCCTGGCTCACCGGGGTCTTCCTCGGCGTCGAGATGGCGGCGCTGGCCCTGCTCACCGTCCTCGGTTTCGTCCACATGGAACGGCCGCTCACCAGCCTCCTCAGCCCGGAGGTGCTCGATCCGGCCACCGGCACCCTCGCACCGCTGGCGATCTCCGGACTGATGCTGGCCGTCACCCAGGGCATCTTCGCGTACAACGGGTACGGCGGCGCCGTCTACTTCGCCGAGGAGACCAAGAACGCGGCCCGCTCGATCGCGAAGGCGGTCATCTGGAGCGCCGTCATCACCGTCGCCACCGAACTCGTTCCGCTGATCGCGATCATGGTCGGCGCCCGCTCACAGACCGAACTGTTCGGCTCCAGCCTTCCCGTGGAGGCGTTCCTCACCGAACGCGCCGGCCACGCCGTCGCCATGGTGGTCCTGCTCTCGATCGCCCTCGCCGTGATCAACGCGATCATCGCGATCACGTTGCAGGCAGGCCGGCTGCTCTACGCCGCGGCACGCGATCGCGCCCTCCCCGAGACCGTCGCGGCGCCGCTGCAGGCCGTCAGCACCAAGGGCCGCGTTCCCGTGCTCGCCACCGTCGTGATGGGCGCCATCGCGTTCGCCGCGTGCTTCGTCCCGCTGGACGTCCTGCTCACCGCCACCGGGTCGACCCTCACGTTCACGTACCTGTTCATCGCGCTGGCCGCGATCAATCACCGCCGCGGCGGAGACATCCGGACGGGCTACCGCATGCCGTTGTGGCCCCTCGCCCCGGGAATCTGCATCACGGCACTCGGCCTCGTCTTCGTCGTCACCCTGCTCGACCCGGAGCAGTGGCTCAGCCTCGGCATCTCCCTCGGCCTCGTCGCCGCCGGTTTCGTCTACTACGCCCTGTACCTGCGACCGCGCAAGAACACCCACCTGCTGCTGCTCGACGCCGCCCCCGAGGAGATCTGCTGATGCTCGACCTACTGCTGAACAACGGCGTCGTGCGCACGTTCGACGCGCCCGGCCGGGCCGAGGCCGTCGGCATCGCGGACGGCCGGATCCGATACGTCGGGACCACCGAGGACGCTCCGCCCGCCCGGCGGACCATCGACCTGGGAGGCCGGCTGGTCACCCCCGGCATCATCGACAGCCACAACCATCTGCTCCTCGGATTCGACCCCGACGCGGTGAGCCTCGAAGGCGCACAAGATCTCCCGGAGGTCCGGCGGCGGATCGGCGCGCACGCGGCCGCCCGCCCCGACCTCGACTGGATCTGCGCCGAGAACGCCGTCTACTCCGTGGTGACCGGGCGCAGGCCGAACGCCGGCGACCTCCGCGGCCTCACGGACCGCCCGGTGTTCATCACCACCTACGACCAGCATTCGGTGTGGCTGAACGACGCCGCACTGCGGAAGCTCGGTATCGACCGCGGCACCCGGATACCCTGGGGGCGGCCGGAATTCGACGGCGACGGCCTGCCCACCGGGTGGGTGACGGACTTCTACACCAGCGCGATGACGCGGGCCGGCCTGGCCGGTCTGCAGCGCGACATCCCGATGTACTCCCCCGACCGCCGCTATCGGCGGATCACGTCCAGCCTGGAGATGGCGACGGCGAGCGGAATCACCACCGTCGTCGAACCGCAGGTCCCGCTGGCCGAACTCGATCTGATGTACCGGGCGCGCGCCGAGGGGCGGATGCAGTCACGGGTGATCACGGCCCTGTTCCACCCCGTCGGCGCCGACGCCGCGTTCCGCCGGGACCTGCGGGAGGCCGTCGACGGCGCACCGGTCGACGACATGCTCCGGCTCGGACCGGTCAAGCTGTACGCCGACGACGTGATCGAGCCGCACACCGCCGCGATGCTGTCCGACTACGCGAACCGGCCGGGCCATCGCGGAGCGCCGAGCCTGCCTCCGCAGGAGTTCACCGCGATGCTCACCGAACTCGACCGCCTCGGTTTCCAGACGCACACACACGCGACGGGCGACTGGGGCATCCGGCTCGCGCTGGACTCGATCGAGCACGCCGCCCGCGTGAACGGCACCACCGACCGGCGGCACGGCATCGTCCACGTCGAGTGCCTCCACCCCGAGGACCTTCCCCGGTTCCGGGATCTCGGCGTCGTCGCGGCGATGCAGCCGCGGCACTGCTCGCCCGACCTCGTCGCGGGAACGTGGATGGAGAACATCGGCGAGGACCGGTGGGACCGGGCGTGGCGTTTCCGTTCGCTCGCCGAGTCGGGGGCGGCGCTGGCGTTCTCCAGCGACTGGCAGGTCGGGGAGATGGATCCGCTCGTCGGCCTGTACTCCGCCCTGACCCGCTCAGGTCTGGACGGCCGGACCGACTGGACTCCGCACGAACGGATGGACCTGGATTCGGCGTTGCGGGCGTACACCCGCGGCGGCGCCTGGGCCTGGCACGCCGAGGACGAGCTCGGCGTGATCCGTCCCGGCGCCCACGCCGACCTGGTCGTCTGGTCTGCGGACCTGTACGCGCTCGAACCCGGACAACTGCTGGACCAGCGGGCCGATCTCACCCTGGTCGGCGGCGAGATCGTGCACGACGCCGCCTTCGCGAGCGTCCCCGCGGACGTGCCGTTCGCCGGTTCCGGCGCGGCCGGGCACACCTGCTCGCACGGGTGACGTCCGGAGTGGACAACTCGGCGCGGCGGGGGGCGCGTCTTTCACCATTTTGTCAGCTGCCTCGAGCTTGTGAGACAGCGCACACTTGTTTTCAGATGTTTCGCCCCCACCGAGAGGAACCGGTACCGATGTCGATCGACGTACTCGAGAACTACATCAACGGTGAGTTCGTCGCCTCATCCGCGACGCAGACGCTGGACTTGATCAACCCTGTGGACGAGAGCGTCGTCGGGCGGGCGCCCGTCTCCACCAAGGCCGACGTCGACGCCGCCGTCGAGGCCGCCGAGCGCGCCTTCGTCTCGTGGGGCAAGACCACACCCAGCGTGCGTCAGGCCGCGTTGCTCAAGCTCGCCGACGCGATCGAGGCGCACAGCGACGAACTCGTCGAGGCCGAGTGCCGCAACACCGGGCAGCCCAAGCAGGTCATCGCCGACGAAGAAATCAAGGTCGGCGCCGACCAACTCCGCTTCTTCGCCGGCGCCGCCCGCATGCTCGAAGGCAAGGCCGCCGGCGAATACATGGACGGCTTCACCTCCTACGTGCGCCGCGAGCCGATCGGCGTCGTCGGCCAGGTCACCCCGTGGAACTACCCGTTCATGATGGCCCTGTGGAAGATCGGCCCCGCGCTCGCCGCCGGCAACACGATCGTCCTCAAACCCAGCGACACCACCCCGAACAGCACCCTCGTCCTGGCCCGGCTGACCAAGGGAATCCTCCCCGACGGCGTCTTCAACGTCGTCCTCGGCGACGGCGAGACCGGCGCCACCCTCGTCGAGAACCCCGCCCTCGGACTGGTCTCGATCACCGGATCCGTGCGGGCCGGCATCGCCGTCGCCGTCTCCGCCGCCCGCCAACTCAAACGCGCCCACCTCGAACTCGGCGGCAAGGCACCCGCGATCGTCTTCGGCGACGTCGACATCGAGAACACCGCCAGCGGCATCGCCGAGGCCGCGTTCTTCAACGGCGGCCAGGACTGCACCGCCGCCACCCGCGTCCTCGTCCACGAGTCCGTCCACGACCAGCTCGTCGACGCCCTCGTCCGCAAGGCCGAGACCCTCAAACCCGGCCTGCCCGACGACCCGGACACGTTCTACGGACCGCTCAACAACATCAACCACTTCAACGCGGTCAGCGCCAAGATCGCCGCGCTCCCCACCTCCGCCAAGATCGTCACCGGCGGAAAGCGTTCCGGAGACCAGGGATTCTTCTTCGAACCCACCGTGATCACCGGGGTCGACCAGCGCGACGACATCGTGCAGGAGGAGACGTTCGGTCCCATCCTCACCGTGCAGAGCTTCACCGACGAGAAGGAGGCGGTGACCCTCGCCAACGACGTCCGGTACGGTCTCGCGTCGAGCGTGTGGACCAACGACCACGGCATCACGCAACGACTCTCGGCCGCACTCGATTTCGGTGCCGTCTGGATCAACTGCCACATCCCGCTGGTCGCCGAGATGCCGCACGGCGGATTCAAGTACTCCGGCTACGGCAAGGACCTCTCCGGCTACGGCGTCGAGGACTACACCCGCATCAAACACGTCATGAGCTCCAACGACTGACGTCGCTCCCACCCATACCCATCCACGTCACGACCCTGAGGACTGCACCATCATGAACGACATCCAGTACCGGCTGCCGCAGAAGCGCGCCCTGGTCACCGAGCTCCCCGGCCCGAAGTCGGCGGCCCTCACCGCACGCCGCCGCGCCACCGTGGCCGCGGGCGTCGGCTCCAGCGTCCCCGTGTACGCGGCGGATGCCGACGGTGGTGTGGTCGTCGACGTCGACGGCAACTCGCTGATCGACCTCGGCTCGGGCATCGCCGTCACGAGCGTGGGCGCGTCCGATCCGGCCGTCGCCGAGGCGGTCCGGGAGCAGGTCGGGCACTTCACCCACACCTGTTTCATGGTCACCCCGTACGAGGGTTACGTCCGCGTGGCGGAGGAACTCAACGCCCTCACGCCCGGCGACCACGAGAAGCGCACCGTCCTGTTCAACTCCGGCGCCGAGGCGGTGGAGAACGCGATCAAGGTCGCCCGTCTCGCCACCGGCCGCGACGCCGTCGTCGCGTTCGACCACGCCTACCACGGCCGCACGAACCTGACGATGGCCCTCACCGCCAAGTCGATGCCCTACAAGGCCCACTTCGGCCCGTTCGCACCCGAGGTGTACCGGCTCCCGATGTCCTACCCGTACCGGGACCAGGACGGGCTGACCGGCGAGCAGGCCGCTCAGCGCGCCATCAGCCAGATGGAGAAGCAGATCGGCGCCGATTCGCTCGCGGCGATCATCATCGAGCCGATCCAGGGCGAGGGCGGATTCATCGTTCCCGCCGAGGGATTCCTCCCCACCCTCGTGAACTGGGCCCGCGCCAACGGCGTCGTGTTCATCGCCGACGAGGTGCAGACCGGCTTCGCCCGCACCGGCG
>JBCEBZ010000412.1:0-3160 GCA_039206675.1 Rhodococcus sp. (in: high G+C Gram-positive bacteria)
TGCCGTCGGTGGTGGTGGTGTTGGGGGAGTTGCCGGTGACGGTGGCGGGGAAGGTCGATCGTGCGGCACTACCCGCACCGGACCTTGCCCCGCGCGGGCCGGACCGCGCGCCACGGACCGCGGCCGAGGCGACACTGGCCTCCGTGTTCGCCGAGGTGCTCGGCGTCGAGAAGGTCGGATACGACGAGTCGTTCTTCGCGCTGGGCGGCGACAGCATCCTGTCCATCCGGCTCGTGTCCCGTGCCAAGGCACAGGGATTGGTGTTCACCCCGCAGCAGGTGTTCGAGCACCGGACGGTGGCCGCTCTCGCAGCGGAAGCCGAGACCGCGGACAGTGAGACCACGGTCGCCCTCGCCGAACTCGCCGGCGGCGGAATCGGTACCTTCCCGCCCACCCCGGTGATCCGGTACCTGATCGAGCGCGGAGGGCACTACGAGCGGTTCAGCCAGAGCGTGCTGCTGGACCTCCCGGGTGACGTCGACTCCGACCGGCTCCTCGCGACCGTCACCGCGGTGATCGCCCGCCACGACATGCTGCGCTCGCGGCTGTACCGGGACGCGAACGGGCAGTGGCAGATGGAGACTCGCGCCGCCGCCGACCTCGACGCAGCGTCACTGCTCCGCCGTGTCACCGTCGACCCGGCGACCGATTCCGGCGCGTGGGCGGAGCTGATCGCGGCCGAGCACCAGGCGGCCGTGGAGAGGCTGCGCCCCTCCGACGGGGTCGTCGTCCAGTTCGTGTGGCTCGATCCGGGTCTCTTGATCGTGGCGGCACACCACCTCGCGGTGGACGGGGTGTCGTGGCGGATTCTGCTGCCCGACTTCATGATCGCCTGGCATCAGGCGAGCGCCGGGACCGTGCCGGTTCTTCCGGAACCGGCGACGTCGATGCGGCGGTGGGCGCACGCACTGGCGGAGGAAGCCGTCCGGAGCGAGCGGACTGCCGAACTGGGGTGGTGGCGGAACGTCGTCGAGGGACCGGACCCGCTGATCACGGACCGTCCCCTCGACCCGGGCGTGGATGTCGCGACCACCCTGCAGGACGTGAGCGTCGAGACCTCCCGGGACGACACGTCCGTGCTGCTCACCCGGCTGCCGGACCTGTATCACGGGGGCGTCCTCGACGTTCTGCTGACGGCGCTGGTGGTGGCGTCGTCGAGGTGGCGAGCCGAGCGGGGGATCCCGGGAACGTCGATGCTGATCCGATTGGAAGGGCACGGCCGGGAACAGCAGGTCGTGCCGGGCGCCGACCTGTCCCGCACCGTCGGCTGGTTCACGACGGTGTTCCCGGTCCGCGTCGACGTCCGCGGCATCGACCTCGACGACGCGCTCGCCGGTGGTCACGACCTGGGCAGCGCCCTGAAGCGGGTGAAGGAACACCTCCGGGCCGTGCCGGACATGGGCATCGGATACGGACTGCTCCGGTACCTGAACCCGGACACCGCGGGCAGCCTGCCGGTCACCGAACCGGGGCAGATCAGCTTCAACTACCTCGGCCAGGTTCCGGACCCGGCCGAGGGCGGCACCGCGGCCGGCTGGACCCCCGCCGACGGGTTCGGCGACCTGCGGTACGTCCCGGACCCGGACATGCCGGCGTCCGCTGCCGTCGAGATCAACGCGATCGTGATCGGAGGACGGCTCCGGGTCGGATTCGGTTTCCCGGACACCCTGCTCGCGCGCGCCGAGGTGGAAGGGCTGGCGGCGCGGTGGCGGGAGGCACTGTCCGCCCTGGTGTCCCACGCGCGCAGCGGGGCCGCCGGCGGACTCACGCCGTCGGACGTTCCCCTCGTCCACGTCACCCAGGACGACCTCGACACGTGGGAGGAACGCTTCGGCGCCCTGACCGACGTGTGGCCGCTCACCCCGCTGCAGGCCGGGTTGCTGTTCCACGCCCTCCTCGCGAAACCGTCGGTCGACGCCTACACGGTGCAGGTGGAACTGCACCTGAGGGGCGCCGTCGACGCGGACCGGATGCGCCGGGCCGCGGCGGCACTCCTGGGCCGGCACGCGAATCTGCGGGTGGCGTTCGTCCCGGCGCGGGACGGAACGTTCGTGCAGGTGGTGCCCGCGACCGTCGACGTGCCGTTCCGCGAACTCGACCTCGGCGGCCTCCCGGAGGCCGCGCGAACCGCCGAACTGGACCGGGTCCTCACCGCCGACCGGGCCGCACCGTTCGACACGTCCGCGGCGCCACTGGTGCGGTTCCTGCTCGTGTCGACCGGCAGCCGGGAATCGCGGCTCGTGTGGACGAACCACCACACCCTCCTCGACGGATGGTCGATGCCACTCGCGATCCGCGAACTGCTCGCGCTCTACGTGGCCGGGGACGCCGACGCGTCCGCGCTGCCGCGGCCCCGCCCCTATCGGGACTTCCTGTGGTGGCTGCACCGCCGGGACCCGGCCGAATCGAGGGCGGCCTGGGCGACCGCACTCGCCGGCGTCGACGGTCCGACACTGCTTCTCCCCGACGCGCGGGGGCGGCAGCTGTCGGCTCCCCCCGACAGCGCCCAGTACGCCCTGTCCGAGGAACTGACCGCCGACCTCACGGCCCTCGCGCGGACCCGCGACACGACACTGAACACGATGACGCAGGTGGCGTGGGGCATCGTGCTCGGCGCCGCGACGTCCCGCGACGACGTGACGTTCGGCAGCACCGTGTCCGGGCGGTCGGCGCACCTGCCCGGTGTGGAGTCGATGATCGGCCTGTTCGTCAACACCGTCCCCACCCGCATCACTCTCGACCCCCGGGAGACCCTGGGTGGGCTGCTCGACCGGACGCAAGCGGAACAGGCGGCCCTCCTCGACCACCATCACCTCGGCCTCGCCGACATCCAGCGCGCGGTCGGCACCGACATCGGATTCGACACCGCGACCGTCTTCGAGTCGTACCCGATCGACCGGGGCGGCCTGACCGAGGACACCGACCTCGCCGGCATGCGAGTGGTCGACGTGCGCGGCGTCGACGCCACGCACTACCCGCTGAGCGTCGCCTTCTCGGTGGACACGCAGTTGCGCATGACGTTCCACTACCGACCGGACCTGATCGACCGGGCCGCCGTCGACTCGATCGCGGGACAGGTCACCCGGGTGCTCGAGGCGATGGTGTCGGATCCGGGTGTGCGGTTGGGTGGGGTGGGTGTGTGGGGGTCGGGTGTGGGGTT
>JBCEBZ010000413.1:0-12592 GCA_039206675.1 Rhodococcus sp. (in: high G+C Gram-positive bacteria)
TCACCGAAGCCGACCGACCCCGAAACGCCGCAGACCGATTCAGCAACAGCCTCCCTGGACTCGTCAACCACTCACGGGCGGCGGAGCCGCCTTACGGCAGGATCGCGGCGATCTCGTCCGCGGCGGCGGAGCCGTAGGCATCCGCGAGACGCTTGACAGCCTCGTCGCGGTCGAACGTCCATTCCTGAGTTCCGGTGGTCTCCAGAACCAGCACGGCCACCAGCGACCCCAGCTGTGCGGAGCGCTCGAAGCTCAGGCCTGCGCTGTGCGCGAGGAGGAATCCGGCGCGGAATCCGTCGCCGACGCCGGTGGGGTCGACCTTGGCCTTCTCGGGGACGACGGCGACCCGGGTGCAGTTGCCCTCGGCGTCGACGATCTCGACGCCCTTGGAGCCGAGCGTCGTGACGCGGACACCGACCTGAGCGCGGATCTCCTCTTCGGACAGTCCGGTCTTCTGCTGCAGCAGACCCCACTCGTACTCGTTGGTGAACAGGTATTTCGCGTCACGAATCAACGCCGCCGCCTCCTCACCGTTCAGGCGGGCGAGCTGCTGCGACGGGTCGGCGGCGAACGGGATGCCCTGCCGGCGGCATTCTTCGGTGTGGCGGATCATCGCCTCGGGGTCGTTGGCGCCGATCAGGACGAGCTCGAGTGTGTCGGTGTCCGGTGCGATGCCGGACAGCTGGATCTCCCGGGCCTCACTCATCGCCCCGGGATAGAACGAGGCGATCTGCGCCATGTCCTCGTCGGTGGTGCACACGAAGCGCGCGGTGTGCGCGGTGGTCGAGATTCGGACGGCGGTGCAGTCGACACCGTTGCCCTCGAGCCACTGGCGGTAGTCCGCGAAGTCGGCTCCGACGGCCCCGACCAGCAGCGGCGAACCACCGAGGACGCCCATGGCGTAGGCGATGTTGCCGCCCACTCCCCCGCGCCGGACCACGAGGTCGTCGACCAGGAAGCTCAACGACACGTGGCTGAGCTGATCGGCGAGCAGTTGCTCGGCGAACCGGCCCGGAAACCGCATCAGGTGGTCGGTGGCGATGGAACCGGTAACCGCAATTGTCACGGGCGGATGCCTTTCGATGAGTTCGGTCGGGATTTCTCACCGTACCCCGGCGTACCACCATGTTCGGTCGGCAGCACGAGGACCCGGGGACGGCGAGGTCGGGCACGAAAAAAGTCCGACGCGGCAGCCGGTCGGCGCCGCGTCGGACTTGTCGATTCAGTTGTACTTCGGCCCGGGACTCAGTTGAAGGAGTCGCCGCAGGCGCACGAACCGGTCGCGTTGGGGTTGTCGATGGTGAAACCCTGCTTCTCGATGGTGTCGACGAAGTCGATCGAGGCACCCTCGACGTACGGCGCGCTCATCCGGTCCACCGCGAGGGCGACGCCACCGAAGTCCACGATCAGGTCGCCGTCCAGGTTGCGGTCGTCGAAGAACAGCTGGTACCGCAGTCCTGCGCAGCCGCCGGGTTGCACGGCGATACGCAGTGCGAGGTCGTCACGACCTTCCTGATCGAGCAGCGCCTTCGCCTTGGCGGACGCGGCTTCGGTCATCTTGACGCCGTGGACGGCGGTCTCGTTCTGCACAGTCATGGGCTCTCCCTGTAGTTCGTAACAAACCCGTGAACGCTTCAACGGTACTCCGCGCCCGACTTATTCCCGGGTTCCATTCCCTGCGGCAGCGTCCGCAGATCGATCCACGTCCATGGTATCCGACGTCGCGGTTTCGGGTTACTGCCGTGCGGCCGCGCCGTCCCATCCGCGGGCCGCGGCGGCGGCGAGGTCTCTCAGCTGCGCGTATGCGTCCGACATCGCGAGTTCGACCGATCCGGCGTGGTCCACCAGGGACAGCGCGGCGTCGATGCCCGCGCGGTCCAGATCGGCCGCGTCGAGGAGCACCTGCCCGGCCAGGACGAGCGTCGCGATGGCCCGCCTGCGGGCCGCGGCGGCGAGCGCGATGACGAGTTTCCCGCGCACCGACTGCTGGTCGAGGCGACCCTCCCCGGTGATCACGAGCTGTGCGGACGCGAGTTGCCGGTCCTGCCGGGTGCGCTGGGCGACGACGTGGGCACCGGATTCGCGGGTACCGCCGAGCGCGAGCAGGGCCGCGCCGATGCCGCCCGCGGCTCCGGCGCCGGCCTCCGCCGCAACGTCCCTGGCCGTCACCCGGTGCAGTTGCCCGGCCCACGCGGTGTTCCGGTCCTCCAGGAACGCGACGGTGCCGGCATCGGCACCCTTCTGGGGTCCGAACACGCGGGCGGCGCCGTGCTCGCCGAGCAACGGGTGCTCGACGTCGGTCGCGGCCACCAGTTCCACCGCGCGCAGCCGGGCGACGGCGGCGTCCGCGCTGCCGAATCCCTGCGCGAGGGATTCGACGAGGCCGCGGCCGCCGTCGGTGCAGCTGCTGCCGCCGAGACCGACGAAGATTCTGCGGGCTCCTGCGTCGAGGGCCGCCATCACGAGCTGCCCGACGCCTCGGCTGTGCGCGTCGCGGGCGGTGCGGGGCGTCGGCGGTCCACCGAGCAGTCCGAGTCCGCAGGCCTGGGCGGATTCGAGGTAGGCGTCGGTGCCGTCGAGGAGCCAGCGGGCGGGGACGTCGACCCCGAGGGGCCCTTCGACCACGGTGGTCCGGATTGTGCCGCCCGCAGCCGCGACCACGTCCACGAAGCCGGGGCCGCCGTCGGACTGCGGGGCCTCGATCAGCTGGTCGTCCGGGCGCACCGCCGACCATCCCGCCGCGATGGCGGCGGCCGCCTCGACCGCGGTCAGCGTTTCACCGAACGAGTCCGGTGCGATCAACACTCGCATCGGCGAAGTCTATGGCCACGGCCGCGACCCGGCATTTCGATGTGAGGGCGGTTTTCCACTCGGTGGCGTCTTCCCATAGTCTGGAAGGGTGAAATTGCTACGCCGCGGTGATTCGGACAATTCTGACAAGCGGGACGTCGAGGTCGCCGAGTCGTCCACGGCCCCGGAGGCGGAGTCCGCCGAGCAGACGGGCAAGGGACGCCCGACCCCCAAGCGACGCGACGCCGAGTCGAAGCGTCGCGGACCGGTCGCGCCCGCACCCCTGACGGCGAAAGAGGCCCGGGCCCGCAAGAAGGCCACCCGCGGCAGCAAGGAAGAGCGCAAGGTTGCCGCGGCGGAGCGACGCGCCACCGCCGCCGAGCGACGCGCGCGCATGCTGGCAGGCGAGGACAAGTACCTGCTCCCCCGCGACAAGGGCCCCGTCCGTGCGTACGTGCGGGACATCGTCGACGCCCGGCGCAACCTGGTCGGCCTGTTCATGCCGCTGGCGCTGGTTCTCATCATGGCGATGTTCGTCAGCCCGGCCCTGCAGGCGATCGTGACGCTCGCCATGCTCATCATGATGATGTTCATGGCCATCGAGGGCGTCTGGCTGGGCCGCAAGATCAACAATCAGGTGCGGGAACGCTTCCCGGACACTCCGGACGGCGGTTTCAAGCTCGGCTGGTACGCGTTCGTGCGGGCGTCGCAGATCCGCAAGCTGCGGGCCCCCAAGCCGCGGGTGCGGCCCGGCGACGCCATCTGACGGTCAGTTGTGGGGCGCGCGGTGCGTCTCGGCGAGCAGCCGCCCGAGTTCGGCGTCGCGGTCGTGTGACAGGTCCGCCAGGGGATCGGCAGGCCGGAAGAAGTTGTCGCGGTAGCTGTTCCGCAGCCGCGGGTGGAGTGGACCCAGGTGCCGACCGGCGTAGGTCACGGCCGCTTGCAGCACGAGGAGAAGTGCAACGAGGACGAGGAATTCGGTCATGGCTGAAATTTTCCGCCCATTCACTTCCCGCCAACAGTGGCGGAATTGACGTTCTTCGTCAAAATACCGCCACGTCGGTGAGTTGGTAGCGTTTCCCTCCGTGCCCACCGCCGATTCCCCGGATCTCCCGGGTCGCCCGAACCAGCCCTCGCGAACGCTGGTACTCGGTGGCGCACGGTCCGGTAAATCCGCTCACGCCGAGGACCTGACCCAGGCGCTGGCCGGGGCGGGGCAGGTACGGTACGTCGCCACCAGCCATCGCGACCCCGACGACCACGACTGGGAGCACCGCGTCGCCGAGCACCGCGATCGGCGCCCGGACAGCTGGGTCACCGTGGAAACCGCGCACCACCGCGACCTCGCCGATCAACTGCGGTCCCCCACCGACGCGGCGGCCACCCTCGTCGACGATCTCGGCACCTGGCTCACCGTCGAACTCGACGGCGCCGCAGCCTGGGATTCGCCGCGGGGCACCATCGGTCCCCGCGCGGACGACCTCGTCGACAGCGTCCGCGACTACCGCGGAGCACTCGTGCTGGTGACTCCCGAAGTGGGACTCGGCGTCATCCCCGAGACCCGGTCCGGTCGCCTGTTCCGCGACGAGATCGGCGCCCTCAACGCGCGGCTCGCGCAGGTGTGCGATCGCGTGGTCCTCGTCGTGGCCGGCCTGACCATGACCCTGAAAGACGATCCCGCACGTGCGTCGTGCGGGGCCGACTCCACTCGAGCGAGAGGCCAAGCGTGACCAGCGAGTCCGTGAGCACCGACCCCGGTCGGTTCGAACCCGTCACCCCACCCGACGAAGGGGTGCGCGCGCAGGCCGAGGCCCGGCAACTTCAGCTCACCAAACCGGCCGGATCGCTCGGACGCCTGGAGACGCTCGCCTGCTGGGCCGCGGCCTGCCAGGGAGTCTGCCCGCCCGCCCCGTTCGCCCGGGCACGGGTGGTGGTGTTCGCCGGCGACCACGGAGTGGCACGCACCGGCGTCTCGGCATATCCGCCCGAGGTGACGGCCCAGATGGTCGCCAACTTCGTCGGCGGCGGGGCGGCCGTCAACGCTCTCGCGAACCGGGCGGGCGCCGGCGTGCGCGTCGTCGACCTGTCGGTGGACGGCGACACGGATCCGTCGGTGTCCGCGTTCAAGATTCGGCGCTCGTCGGGGGCGATCGACCGCGAGGACGCGCTCACGCACGACGAGACCCTGCAGGCCATCGAGGCCGGGCGGTCGATCGCCGACTCCGAAATCGATTCCGGCGCAGACCTGTTGATCGCCGGCGACATGGGAATCGGCAACACCACACCGGCCACCGTTCTCATCGCCGCGCTGACGGACACCGAACCGGTTGCGGCGGTCGGCCGGGGCACGGGTGTCGACGACGCCGGCTGGATCCGGAAGACGGCGGCGATCCGCGACGCGATGCGCCGCGCCCGGCCGGTGGTCCGGGACACGGTGGCACTCCTGCGCACGGTGTCGGGCGCCGACCTCGCTGCGATGGCCGGGTTCCTCGCGCAGGCCTCCGCCCGCAAGACCCCGGTGATCCTCGACGGCGTCGTCGTGACCGCGGCCGCGATGGTCGCGGAGGAATTGGCGCCCGGCGCCCGCGCGTGGTGGCTGGCCGGCCACCGTTCCACCGAACCGGCCCACACGATCGCGCTGAAGCATCTGCAGCTCGACCCCCTCCTCGAACTCGACATGCGACTGGGCGAGGGGTCCGGCGCCGTCACCGCGCTGCCGATCCTGCAGGGCGCCGTCGCGACGCTCGCGGAGATGGCGACGTTCGCGGAGGCCGGGGTCAGCACCCGCGACGCCGAAGACGGCGACGACAGCGGGACCGACTCCGCCGCCGATACCGCGGGCTGACCGTGACGGGCGTGCTGCTCGCCTTCTCCTGGCTGACGGTCCTCCCCCTGCGCGGACCGGATTCCGTCGACCGCGCGGCGGGCCGCCGCGCGATCCGGGCGGCGCCGGTGACCGGCATCGCGCTGGGCGCCCTCGCCGCCGGACTGCTGTGGGTGCTCGTCTCCGCGGGTCTCGACCCTGCCCTCGCCGGCCTGGTGACGGTCGGGGGGCATGCTCTCGCCACCCGCGGCATGCACGTCGACGGCCTGTCCGACACCGTCGACGGGCTCGGCTGTTACGGGCCGCCGGAGCGGGCGCGGGCGGTGATGCACAGCGGCGGCGCGGGCCCGTTCGGGGTGTGCGCCCTCGTGATCTGCCTGGGCGCGCAGGGGCTGGCGTTCGGATCTCTCGCCGCCGCAGGACAGTTCGCGTGCGTGGCCGTCGCCGTGGCAGCGGGGCGGGTAGCGGTCGTGTTCGCCTGCCGCCGCGGAATCCCGGCGTCCTCCACGGAAGGGTTCGGCGCGCTGGTCGCCGAAACCCAATCGCCGTGGTCCGGACTCTCCTGGACCGTTCCGCTCCTCGCGGCAGCGGCATGGTGCACGTCGCCGTGGTGGCAGGGACCGGTCGTCGTGACGGTCGCACTGGCACTCACCGCACTGCTGGTGGCCCACTGCGTCCGGCGATTCGCCGGCATGAACGGTGACGTGCTCGGAGCCGCGCTCGAGATCACCGTCACCGTCTCGGCGATCGGTCTCGCTTTCTGACCGACCGCCGTGTCCGGCTCAGCGCAGTCGACCGCCGAAACGGCTCAGCGCAGTTTGGTCATCCAGCCGTGGGTGTCGGCGAACGTTCCCCGCTGAATTCCGGTCAGCGTGTCGCGCAGGGCCATGGTGACCTCGCCGGGCTCGCCGTCGGCGATCGTGAATTCGCCTTCGGCGGACTTGACCCGGCCGACGGGCGTGATGACCGCCGCCGTACCGCACGCGAACACCTCGGTGATCTCGCCGGACTTCGTCTTG
Source organism: Rhodococcus sp. (in: high G+C Gram-positive bacteria) (assembly GCA_039206675.1). Classification (GTDB taxonomy): domain Bacteria; phylum Actinomycetota; class Actinomycetes; order Mycobacteriales; family Mycobacteriaceae; genus Rhodococcus_F. Next base: position 6,634 of record JBCEBZ010000413.1, read on the forward strand.
GTGCGCCATTCGTCGGTGCTGATCCGTCGTTCCTCCACCGCGAAACCGGCGTCGATCGCGAGGGTCAGCAGCGAATTGCGGGTGATCCCCGGCAGCAGCGAACCGGACAGGGACGGTGTCACGAGGCGGGCGTCGGATCCGGAGCCGAACACGAAGAAGAGGTTCATGCCGCCCATCTCCTCGACGTACGACCGCTCGATCGCGTCGAGCCACACCACCTGGTCGCAACCCTCGTCGGCGGCCTGCGCCTGCGCGAGGAGCGACGCCGCGTAGTTGCCGCCGCACTTGGCGGCACCGGTGCCGCCGGGCGCGGCCCGGACGTATTCCGTCGACAGCCACACGCTGACCGGCTTCACTCCCCGCGGGAAGTACGCGCCTGCAGGCGAGGCGATCAGCAGGTAGCGGTACTCGTCCGCCGGACGCACACCGAGACCGGCCTCGGTGGAGAACATGAACGGACGCAGGTACAGCGCGTCCTCACCGCCGGCCGCGGGCACCCACTCGTGGTCCAGCTCGAGCAGTTCGGTGATCGACTTGACGAACAGCTCCTCCGGCAGCTCCGGCATCGCGAGCCGGCGAGCCGACGTCGCGAGCCGCTCGGCGTTCGCCTCGATACGGAAGGTCGAGATGCCGCCGTCGGGCTGCCGGTACGCCTTCAGTCCCTCGAAGATGGCCTGTCCGTAGTGCAGGACCATCGCGGCGGGGTCGAGCTGGAGCGGCCCGTACGGCTCCACCTTGGCGTCGTGCCAGCCGAGCTCCGTGGAGTAGGTGATCGACGCCATGTGGTCCGTGAAGTACCGGCCGAATCCGGGCGCCGCCAGTATCTCTCGCCGTACCTCGTCGGAGGTGGGGGCGGGATGCGGGACGCGAACGAACTCGGTGACACCTGTCATGCCCGTGATCTTATCGAACGCCTTCCGCCACCCCGCCGCCGACAGGTCGTCCCCCGGCAGGCGCTTACTTGGTGTTGATCTCCACGAACGGCGGAGACACCACCTCGGCGCGCAGCGAGCGCCCCCGCACGTCCACGGAGATCTCGTCACCGGCCGACACCCCGGACCCGGAATCGAGCAGCGCCAGCGCGATCCCGACCTTGAGCGTGGGCGAGAACGTGCCCGACGTGGTCTCGCCGATCGGCTCGCCGTCGCGGAGCACGGTCTGACCGGCGCGCAGAACCCCGCGGTCCAGCGCCTTGATGCCCCACAGCTTGCGGGCCGGTCCGGACGCCTTCTCGTCGGCGAGGGTCTCCTTGCCCCAGAACTTCGGCTTCGTCCAGCCGATCGCCCAGCCGCATCGAGCCTCGAGCGGGGAGATCTCCAGCGACAGCTCGTGCCCGTGCAGCGGGTACCCCATCTCGGTGCGCAACGTGTCCCGGGCGCCGAGACCGGCGACCTGGCCGCCGTGGGCGCGCACCTGCTCGACCGCCGCCCGGAACAGCTTCTCGCTGTCCTCCCAGCGTGGCAGCAGCTCGAACCCGATCTCGCCGGTGTACCCGCTGCGGCAGACACGGACGGGAACACCGTCCCAGGTGGCGTCCGCGAAGGACATGTATTCGATGTCGGTGGGCAGGCCGAGCGCGGTGAGCACGTCCACCGACTTCGGCCCCTGCACGGCGATCACGCCGAAGTCCCGGTGCTGGTCCTCGACCGTGACGCCGTCGGGCGCCGCGGCGGCCAGTGCCGCGACCACGTCCGCGGTGTTGGCCGCATTGGGGACGAGGAACACCTCGTCGGGGCCCACGTAGTACGCGATCAGATCGTCGATCACCCCGCCCGACGGCGTGCAGCACAGCGTGTACTGCGCCTTGCCGGGGCCGATCTTGCCGAGGTCGTTGGTCAGCGCCGAGTTCACGAACGCGGCGGCGCCGCTGCCCCGCACGAGGGCCTTGCCGAGGTGGCTGACGTCGAACACTCCGACCGATTCGCGGACCGCGGTGTGCTCGGCGACGGTGCCGGCATACGACACGGGCATCTCCCAGCCACCGAACGGAGCGAACGTGGCCCCGAGTTCGACGTGGACGGCGTGGACGGGCCCCTGCGACAACTGCTCCTCGGTCATGCGCCTCAACCTATCGGACCTCCGGGTGGACGCGCACCGGGTGGCCGACGGCGGAGCACTACCATCGGGACGGACGTCGGCCACCCGACACCACCCGCCCCCGAACCGCTGCAGGAGAGACACCGTGAGCACTCGCACAGCCCGACCCCTCGGACCACAACTCGCACTGGCCGGCACCGTCGGCAAGCGCGTGGACGTGTTGGTGATCGGACTGACGTCGAGCTCGGACGGCCCCGAAATCGCGCTCGGCGACGGCATCGTCGACGAAGCGGTGCTGACCGACCTGCTCGACACCCTCGTCGCGGTCGGCGCGTCAGGGAAGGCCGAGGAAACCACCCGCATCCCGGCACCCGACGCGCTTCCGGTCGACAGCGTGCTCGCCATCGGACTCGGTTCGGCCGAGAAGCTCGACGCCGAGCAGATCCGCAAGTCCGCGGGGGCCGCGGCGCGGTCGCTCAGCGGCGTCGGCACCGTCGCGACCACCCTGTCCGTGCTCGATCTCGGTGCGGCAGCAGAAGGATTCGCCCTCGGCGCGTACCGGTTCACCGAATTCAAGTCCGCGAAGTCCGCCCCCGGGCCCGACGCGCAGCCCGTCGCGCGGGTCGAGCTGCTGGTGTCGTCCCCGCGGGCGAAGGAGTCGAAGGACACCCTCGCGCGCTCCGCGGCGATCGCCGAAGCCGTCGCCACCGCCCGCGAGTTCGTCAACACTCCCCCGAGCCACCTCTTCCCCGCCGAATTCGCCGACCGCGCAAAGACACTCGGCACCGACGCCGGGCTGAAGGTCGAGGTCCTGGACGAGAAGGCCCTCGAAAAGAACGGGTACGGCGGCATCCTCGGAGTGGGCAAGGGCTCGTCCCGGCTGCCGCGACTGGTCCGGCTCAGCTACTCCGCCAAGAAGAGGAACGCCCCCAAGGTCGCGCTCGTCGGCAAGGGCATCACGTTCGACACCGGCGGCATCTCCATCAAGCCCGCCGCGGGCATGGAGAACATGACGTCCGACATGGGCGGCGCCGCAGCCGTTGTCGCCACCGTGGTCCTCGCCGCCAAACTCGGACTGCCCGTCGACGTCACCGCCACCGTCCCGATGGCCGAGAACATGCCGTCGTCCACCGCGCAGCGCCCCGGCGACGTACTCACCCAGTACGGCGGAACCACGGTCGAGGTCATCAACACCGACGCGGAGGGCCGCCTCATCCTCGCCGACGCCATCGTCCGCGCCTGCGAGGACGACCCCGACTACCTGATCGACACAGCGACGCTCACCGGCGCGCAGATGGTGGCACTGGGCAACCGGACCCCCGGCGTCATGGGGACCGACACGTTCCGCGACCGCGTCGCCGCCATCTCCCAGGAGATCGGCGAGAACGCGTGGGCAATGCCGATGCCCGCCGAACTGCGCTCGGACCTCGATTCGAAGATCGCCGACCTCGCCAACGTCACGAATCACCGCTGGGGCGGCATGCTCGCGGCGGCCCTGTACCTGAAGGAGTTCGTCGCCGACGGCGTCCAGTGGGCGCACATCGACGTCGCCGGACCGGCCTACAACTCGTCGGGACCGTGGGGATACACCGGTCGCGGCGGCACCGGCGTGCCCGTGCGCACGATGATCTCGGTGATCGAGGACATCGCCGCCAACGGCTAGGCGCTCCGCGCCCGTGAGTGGTTGAGGAGTCCCTGGACTCGTCAACCACTCACGGGCGGCGCAGCCGCCTACAGGTCGCGTTCGCGCTCGCGCTTGCGCTCGATGCGGCGCCGCGCGTCGTGGTCGCGCATCCGCTGCGGGTAGCCGGTCTTGCGGACGTCGTACACCGGGATGCGCAGATCCTCCCCGAGTTTGCGGGCGCCGCGTTCACCGCCCACCCGACGCCGGGTCCATTCGCCGTCCGCCGCGACGAGCACGACGGTGACTTCGGTCACTGTCGTCCGAGGTTCCACGTACGCCTCCACACCGAGGTGGGTGCGAGTCCAGTTCGCGAGATGGGCTGCGTCCTCGGGTGACGCCTGAGATCGGCCGGACCGAGGCCGCGAGAATCGGTCGAACAACCCCACGTCGAGCCTCCTCGAGTGCGTGCGCGGGACGGCGCCCGCGATGTCCTCCAAGTTTGCCAGCGAACGTCCGGTTTCCGCCGCACACGAAAACTACCGGCCGGTAGCGATTACGTCGCGACACACCGGAGTCCCCGACGGGTCCCCCTCGACGGACGCGCCCGTCGGATCAATGGAAAGATGTGGAGCGCCGACACAGCGAGTGGGTGACGACGAATCGGAATTACCTGCAAGTAGACGCAAGACACGTGCATCTCGAGCACAATGGTTCACGACCACAAGTCGACAAAATTCAACAACCCGAACACAACTGTCGAGGAGTCAAAAGACATGGCCTTCTCCGTCCAGATGCCAGCGCTTGGTGAGAGTGTCACCGAGGGAACTGTCACGCGGTGGCTCAAGCAGGAAGGAGACACGGTCGAAGTTGACGAACCCTTGCTCGAAGTCTCCACGGACAAGGTGGACACGGAAATCCCGTCTCCCGTGGCCGGCGTTCTCAGCAAGATCGTTGCTCAGGAAGACGACACCGTCGAAATCGGTGGCGAGCTTGCCGTGATCGGCGACGCCGGTGAGGCTCCCGCTTCCGACTCCGCTCCCGCACCCGCCGCCGAGGAGCCCGCCGCAGAGCCGGCTCCCGCCGCCGAGGCACCGGCCGCCGAGGCCGCACCCGCAGCGTCCGGCGGCGGTTCCGCCGAGGGCACCGCGGTGAACATGCCCGAACTGGGCGAGTCCGTCACCGAGGGCACCGTCACCCGCTGGCTCAAGGCCGTCGGCGACGAGGTCGCCGTGGACGAGCCGCTCGTCGAGGTGTCCACCGACAAGGTCGACACGGAGATCCCGTCGCCCGTCGCAGGCACGCTCCTCGAGATCAGCGCGGAAGAAGACGACACCGTCTCCGTCGGCGGCCAGCTCGCCGTCATCGGTTCGGGTGCGCCCGCCGCCAAGCCGGAGCCGAAGCCCGAGCCCACCCCCGAGCCCGCGAAGCCCGCTCCGGCCCCGGAGCCGGCGAAGCCCGAGCCCGCCAAGAGCGCACCGGCTCCGGCCGCCGCACCGGCAGCATCCGCGCCGGCTCCCGCGGCCGCCGCACCCGCCCCCGCAGCAACGTCCGGCGACAGCACCCCGTACGTCACCCCGCTGGTGCGGAAGCTCGCCGCGGACAACGGCGTCGACCTGTCCTCGGTGACGGGCACCGGAGTCGGTGGCCGCATCCGCAAGCAGGACGTCCTCGCTGCCGCCGAGGCCAAGAAGGCACCGGCCGCCGCTGCCGCGCCTGCTGCCGCACCGGCCGCCGCCGCGGCTCCCGCAGCCGCCTCCGCCGGGGTCCGCCCCGAGCTGGCGCACCTGCGCGGAACCACGCAGAAGGCCAACCGGATTCGCCAGATCACGGCCACGAAGACCCGGGAGTCGCTGCAGACCACGGCGCAGCTCACCCAGACCTTCGAGGTCGACGTCACCCGGATCGCGGCCCTGCGCGCGCAGGCCAAGAACACCTTCCTCGAGCGCGAGGGCGTCAAGCTGACGTTCCTCCCGTTCTTCGCGAAGGCCGTCGTCGAGGCGCTGAAGTCGCACCCGAACATCAACGCCAGCTACGACGAGGCGAACAAGCAGATCACGTACTACGACGCCGAGCACCTGGGCTTCGCGGTCGACACCGAGCAGGGTCTGCTGTCTCCGGTCGTCCACAACGCCGGCGACCTGTCGCTGGCCGGCCTGGCCCGTGCGATCGCGGACATCGCCAAGCGCGCCCGCTCCGGTGGGCTCAAGCCGGACGAGCTGTCCGGGGGCACGTTCACGATCACGAACATCGGCAGCCAGGGCGCCCTGTTCGACACCCCGATCCTCGTGCCGCCGCAGG
>JBCEBZ010000414.1:0-43077 GCA_039206675.1 Rhodococcus sp. (in: high G+C Gram-positive bacteria)
TCCACGGGGGCACCCTTGGATCGGGCGATGACGCCTCGTACCTGCTGCGGCATGGGATTCATTCCTTCGGTCGATCAGTCGGAGCGGGATCGATGCATGGCTATATATGCACCTCTCCCGAGACCCTACGTTTCGGACGGGTCCCGGGGGACTGATCGAAGTGAGAGGCCGACCTAGCCGGATTGCCAGCGCCTCACGGTGGCCCCGCGATCCCGCTCCCCGCCGTAATCTGACGGTTGACACCGTGCGGTATATACAGGACTATACATCTCGAAGAGTGAGGCACACCACACCGATCACGGAGTTCCGATGACCCGGAAAGATCCCCGCCCGACCGAGGAACCGCACCCGCTACCGGTGCTCCTCGACGGCTCCCAGCTCACAGTCGATCAGCTGACGACTCTGGCCCGGGAGCCCGTCGTGGTCGCGCCCGACCCCGCCGCGCTCGACCACGCACGCCGTTCCTGGGAGACCGCGGTGCGCATCGCCTCGCGCCGGCCGATCTACGGACGCACCACGGGTGTCGGCGGAAACCGCGACACCTCCGTCTCCGACGGTGTCGAACAGGACCTCCGCCTGCTCCGTAGCCACGCGACCGGTTCGGGTCCGTCGCTGCCGGAGCACGTCGTCCGCGCGGCCATGATCATCCGCGTCAACCAGATCCTCAACGGCGGATCCGGTCTGCACCCCGACATCGTGACGTCGCTGATCGATGCCGTCGCCGCGGACGAACTGCCCGCCGTGCACGCTCGCGGGGCGATCGGCACCGGCGACCTCAGCGCGTTCTCGGAGATCGCGCTCGGGCTGATGGGCGAGACACCGCTCCGGGACGGCCGGATCGTGGCCCGGTGGACGGCGCATCAGGGTGATGCGCTCCCGCTGATCTCGACGAACGCGATGACCGTCGCGCTCGCCGCCGCGGCCACCGACAGCGTGGCGAACTGGCTGGAACATTCGCTGATCGTCGGCGTGCTGTCGCTGCTGGCGACGCGCAGTTCCGACGAGCCGTTCGCCGCACGCGTGCAGGCGGCCCGCAGGCACCTCGGCCAGGAGGAGGTGGCCAGCCGGGTCCGGGAACTTCTCGCCGACCACCGGATCCAGGCTGCCCGGGTGCAGGATTCGTACGGGTTCCGCGCCCTCCCCCAGATCCTCGGCGCCACCTGGCAGGCGCTGCAACGGCTGCGCGGAACCCTCGCGATCGAGATGAACTCGTCCTCCGAGAACCCCCTCATCTCCGTCGAGGACGACGCCGTGTTCCACAACGGCAACTTCCACGGGATGCCGATCGCCCTCGCCGTGGACGAGGCGAAACTCGCGCTGTCGAGCGCGGCATTGCTGTCGCAGTGCAGGTTGGCCAACCTCTCGGATCCGGCGGTCACCGGCCTGCGGCCGTTCCTGGCCGACGGGCCGGCAGGCAGCAGCGGCACCATGCTGCTGGAGTACACGACATCCGCGGCCATCGCGGAGATCCGGATGGCCGCCGCGCCGGGGTCACTCGGGCACACGGTCATCTCCCGCGGCACCGAGGACCACGCGAGTTTCGCGTCGCAGGCCGCCACCCAGCTCACCGACATCCTCGCGCAGTCCCGCATCGTCCTTGCGTGCGAACTGATCTCGGCGGTGCGCGCCCTCGGCCAGCAGCACCGCGATCTCGACACGGATACCGAACTCGGCGCCTACCTGCACCGTGCGCGCACCTGCCTGGACCCCCGGACCACCGACCGCCCCCTGAGCGACGACCTGAAAGCTGCGGTGAAGTTCCTCGAACAGTTGCCGAATCCGGAGAAAGACCCAGCTCGGTAGAGCAGTCCCACCGACACCGAACTCCCGGGTTCCCCACCACCCGGACGACACGAAAGTAGCACGCGGATGATCACATTCGACAAAGTCACCAAGGCGTACCCGGACGGCACGACAGCGGTGAACGAACTGGACCTCGAGTGCCCCGGCGGCAAGATCACGGCCCTCGTCGGTCCGTCGGGATGCGGCAAGACGACGTCGCTGCGCATGATCAACAGGTTGATCGAACCGACCTCCGGAACCATCTCGCTCGACGGCGAATCCACCGCGGACATGGACCCGGCGGTGCTGCGCCGGCGGATCGGGTACGTCATCCAGCACGCCGGACTGTTCCCGCATCGCACGATCGTGGACAACGTCGCGACGATGCCGAAACTGCTGGGGAAGACGAAGAAGGAAGCCCGGACCCGGGCCATGGAACTGCTCGAGACGGTCGGTCTGGCCGCGCACTTCGCGGACCGGTATCCGTGGCAGCTCTCGGGTGGGCAGCAGCAGCGAGTCGGGGTCGCACGCGCTCTGGCGGCCGATCCGGCGTTCATGTTGATGGACGAGCCGTTCAGTGCCGTCGACCCGGTGGTCCGGAGCCAGCTGCAGGACGAATTCCTCCGACTCCAGAAGGAGATCGGCAAGACGATCATCATCGTCACCCACGACATCGACGAAGCACTCAAACTCGGCGACCAGGTGGTCGTGCTGCGGACCGGCGGAATCCTGGCGCAGGCGGCCACTCCCCTGGAGTTGCTGACCGAGCCCGCCGACGAGTTCGTCGCCGATTTCGTCGGACGCGACCGCGGCTACCGGTCGCTGGGTTTCGCGAACCTCGACGGTCGCGTGGAGACGGTCGCCGAAACCGTTGCTCGTCTGGGTGATTCGGCGAGCGAGGCCCTCGCGCGGACGTCCGACGACTGGCTTCTCGTCGTCGACCCGGCGAACAAGCCGATCGGGTGGGTTCAGCCGGCGAAGGTCGTCGGCAGCATCCGCCTGGACGACGTGAATCTCAGCGGCACGGTCGCCGATGCGCACGGGACGATGCGGGCGCTGCTCGACGCCGCCCTGTCCGCACCCAGCAAGCGGGGTGTGGTCGTCGACGGCGACGGGGTGCTCGTGGGCACCGTGACGGCGCACGCGGCGGTGGCGGCGATCGAGTCGGCAAATCTCGTCAGCACGGAGGCGGTGGCCTGATGAATGTCGAATGGCTGGTCCGCCAGTCCGACCGCATCGCCGAACTCGTCGGCTGGCACATCCTGCTCTCCCTCGTGCCGATCGTCGTCGGCGTGATCGTCGCGCTGCCCATCGGGTGGCTCGCGCACCGCAATCGCCGGATCAACCCGTACGTCGTGGGGACCGCCGGCCTGCTCTACACGATCCCGTCGCTCGCCCTGTTCGTCCTGCTCCCGCCGATCCTCGGGACGAAGATCCTCGATCCGATGAACATCGTCGTCGCGCTGACGATCTACACCGTCGCCATGCTGGTTCGCGTCGTCGCCGACGCCCTCGACTCGGTGCCTCAGGAAACCGTGCTCGCCGCGACGGCGATGGGCTACCGGCCGTATCAGACGCTGCTCAAAGTTCAGCTCCCGGTGGGTGTTCCCGTCATCTGCGCGGGACTGCGGGTGGCCGTGGTGTCGAACGTCAGCCTGGTCTCGCTCGCCGCTCTGCTCGGGATCCCCCAGATCGGGTCACTGTTCACCCAGGGCTTCCAGTTGCGTTTCTACACACCCATCATCGCCGGCATCGCGCTCAGCCTGCTGCTGGCACTGGTTCTGGACCTCCTCATCGTGCTCGCGAACCGGTTACTCACCCCGTGGACCCCGAAGGTGGTCACCTCATGATCGACTTCCTGCTGGACGGTGCGCATTGGACAGGGCCCGAAGGTATTCCGGCCCTGCTCCTCCAGCACCTGATGTACACGTTCCTCGCCCTGTTCGCCGCCGCGCTGATCGCCGTTCCTCTCGGCCTGTACATCGGGCACACGGGGCACGGGTCGGTCGTCGTCGCCGGTCTGGCCAACTCGCTGCGCGCCCTCCCCACCATCGGGTTGCTGATCCTGCTGGTGCTCGTCATCGCGCCGTCGTTCTCGAGCAAGCTGGCCTACCTCATACCGAGCCTGATCGTGCTGGTGTTGCTGGCCATTCCGCCGATCCTCACCAACACGTACGCGGGCATCCGTTCCGTCGACCCGGCCGCCGTGGACGCGGCCCGGGGCATGGGGTTCCGGTCGATGCGCATCCTCACCGAGGTGGAGTTGCCCTGCGCGCTGCCGTTGATGCTGTCGGGAGTCCGGAGTGCCGTGCTGCAGATCGTCTCGACGGCGACCGTCGCCGCCTACATCTCGCTCGGCGGCCTGGGACGACTCCTCATCGACGGCAAGGCGCAGAGCGACTACGCGCAGATGGCGGCGGGGGCGGTCCTCGTGTCGCTTCTCGCGCTGGCCTTCGACCTCGCGATCGGGTTCCTCACGGTGAGGGTCGTCTCGCCCGGACTCACCCGGCGGGTGCGCAGCAGCAAGCGTTCCGCTTCCGAACACACCGCGGTCGCGGCCCGTCCCACGTCCGCACCCGAGCCCTCGCTGATCTGAAGGACATCACCATGAAGAAGGCATTGATCGTCGCGCTGGCAGGCGCAACCCTGGTGTCGTTGACCGCCTGCGGGATCGGCAAGGACCCGCTGGCGGCCGACGGCGGCGGGAGCAGCGAGGGCGCCATCGTCGTCGGTTCCGCGGACTTCCCCGAGAGCCAACTGATCGCCACCATCTACGCGGAGGCGTTGCGTGCGAACGGCATCGACGTGACGGAGAAGCTCAACATCGGGAGCCGGGAAGTGTACGTCCCGGCGATCCGGGACGGTTCCATCGACCTGCTGCCCGAATACTCGGGTGCGTTGCTGCAGTATCTCGACAGCGCCACCACCGCAACGGCGTCGGACGAGGTGACCGAGGAGATCAAGGCGAAGCTTCCCGCCGGACTCATTGCGCTGGAACCGTCGCCCGCCGAGGACAAGGACGTTCTCGCGGTGCGGCAGGAGACCGCGGACGAGTACTCACTGAAGACGATCGAGGACCTCGTGCCGCACGCCGGCGAACTGACCCTCGGCGGACCGCCCGAATGGAAGACCCGCGAGAACGGCGTCGCCGGACTGAAGGACAGGTACGGGCTGACGTTCAAGGAGTTCCTGGCGCTGGACGCCGGCGGCCCCCTCACGCTCAACGCCCTGCTCAGCGGTCAGATCGAGGTCGCGGACGTGTTCAGCACCGACCCGGCGATGCGGTCGGAGAACCTCGTGGCCCTCGAGGACACCAAGCACCTTTTCCTGGCGGAGAACATCACCCCGATCATCAACGAGAACAAGGCCGGCGACGACGTCCGCGCCGTGCTCGCGGACGTGTCGGCGGCGTTGACGACCGAGGATCTCATCGCGATGAACGAGCGGGTGGCCGACCTCGAGGACATGGGCGACATCGCCCGGGAATGGTTGCAGGACAAGGGTCTGGCATCCTGACCGTGGCCCGCGTCAGCCCGGTGTCCCGGGATCGCATCAGCTCAGTGCGTCGAACGTCGCCGTCGCGTACTGGGCTGTGCGGTCGGAGCCGAGCAGTCCCGGACCCATCTTGTTCATCACGTAGGCCAGGGTCATCCGGCGTTCGGTGTCGACGACGACCTGCGAACCGCCCCAGCCACCCCAGAAGCAGATCCGCCCCTCGGGGACGAACGGCACCGACACGGGTGTCGGCAGTCCGTAGCCGATGCCGAACCGGATCGGCTGCCCCAGCGCCAGATCCACGCCGTTCGACTGCTCCTCGAAGATCAGGGAGATGGTGTCCGACGACAGCAGACGTACACCGTCGAGTTCACCGCCGCAGGCCACCACCGACTGGATCCGGGCGAGCGACCGGGCGTTGCCCTGACCGCCCGCGGCGCCGTTCTCCGCCCTGCGCCACGCGTCCGACCAGGATGCGGAGGCGTCCGGCCCGGGCCCGGTGAACGTCCTGACGATGACGCTGGCGGGGTCGAGGGACGCCAGGTCGATCGGCAGCGGCGGCGGCGGAACCACGTTCGACACCCGGCCGAACTCCGAGGGGTCCAGCCCGATGTGGAAGTCGGCCCCCAGCGGTCCGGCGATCTCCTCGGCCACGAAGCGTCCCAGGGTGCGCCCGTCGACCCGGCGGACCACCTCGCCGATGAGGTGGCCGTAGTTCAGCGCGTGGTATCCGGACGCCGTGCCCGGCTCCCACCACGGAGCCTGGGCGGCAAGCCGTTTCGTCGACTCCGCGAGATCGAACGTGTCCTCGACCGTGATCGGCTGGTCCCACCCCGACACCCCCGAGGTGTGCGAGAGGAGATGCCGCATCTCGACGCGCTCCTTGCCGGCCGCCGCGAACTCGGGCCAGTACTTCGCGACGGGCGCGTACACGTCCAGCAGACCGCGGTCGACGAGCATCAGCGCGGCGAGGGCGGTGACCGTCTTGGTGCACGACCAGACGTTGGTGAGGGTGTCGCGCCCCCATTCGGTGGTGTGGTCGGGGTCGGACCATCCGCCCCACATGTCGACCACCGGCTGTCCGTCGAGGGTCACGACGATCGACGCGCCGAGCTCCTCACCGGAGTCGAGATTGTCCTTCAGTGCGTCCTGCAACGCCGCGAAGCGCTGGTCGCACACTCCTCCGAGCTCGGTCACCTGCGGTTCCTCTCCACCGGCCGACACCATATTGATATTGACATCGGATTCAATTGCGGTCCCCAGTGTGATCCCGAGCCGGTGTGATGTCAATCACTCGAGGTCCGGCGACCTCAGCCGGTTACCGGCAGCACCAGCACCTGGCCCGGATCGCCCGCGGCGATCGTGACCTGATGCGGCACCAGCCCGCCGCGGAAGCTCGGATCGCCGCCGGCCACTACGAGTCGAACGCGGTGCCCCTCGCCGAAGCGATGAACGATCGCCGGCATCGTGACCTGCACGGGCTCACCGGGTGCCACCATCCGCACCGGCGCGACCTGCCCGTTGATCAGCGTTTCGGTGCCGTCGGGAGCCACGTCGTACAGCTTGGTGAAGACCACCACCGAGTCCTCGACACCGGTGACCGCGGGAGCGGCCGTGACGCGGACGTCGAGCACGGGCGCTCCGACCACGTCCAGCGGGGCATCGAGAATCCCCGACGACCACTCGGCCTCGGTTCCGGGCTGGACGCTCTGCGGGACCGGGGCGTTCGGCCTCGTGTCCGGCGCCTCGCGGTCGGTGGGAAGTCCGCCGGGCAGCGTGTTCAGCGTCTGAGCGCCGGAAACGACGCGGTCCCGGCGGTCGGTCAGCGCGCCGTCACCGGAGAGGTAGAGCGAAAGGTCCTGACCCACCGAGACGTCCGAGGATTCGGCGTACGCGGGTGCGGCGTTGCCGGTGTAGTCGACCCAGTTGCGGAAGTAGCTGAATACCGGTCCGGTGTCGGCCCCGCTGTCCCGCAGGTAGTGGTCGAACCAGTCGATGATCCGGCCCGTCTCGTACTGGGTGTCGGGGTTCGGGTTCTTCATGTCGATCTCGCCCTCGGCGGGTGTCAGGTTGGAATGCCCCCAGCTGTGCCAGATCATCTTCACGTCGTTGCCCTGCGCCTGCAGCGTCTCGAAGGTGGCCGCCGATTCGTTGAGGTCGAACAGGGTGTCCTGCTGGCCCTGCATCAGCAGCACCGGGATCTTCACGCGATCGGCGTAGGACACCACGGAGGACTGCCGCAGGAAGTCGACGGACCCGGGGTCCGGGAAACCCTGCACCGCGGACTGGGCCAGTGCGGGGCATGCGGGGTCGGCGAAGTTCGGGCACCCCAGGGCCCGCAGCGGGTCCTGCGCGTAGCCCTCCGCGCGGGGGTTGGTGACGCCGACGGCCCCGAACGTCAGCGACCACACCACTTTCGCCGCACCGGGAACCGACGTGCTGACCCCGGACGTCTGGTCGATGCTGTTGGGTGCGAGCGAGTAGCTGAGGTCGTTCCAGGTGATCATCGGGATGATCGTGTCGATCCGTGGGTCCACCGACGCCGCGGCGAACTGCACCGCCCCGCCGTACGAACCGCCGATCATCCCGACCCGCGGATCGTGTGCCTCGGCCCTGCCGTGGTGGGCCGTCGAGTCCTGCACGACGTAGTCGAGGCCCGGAACGGGGACGGTGTGCGCGGGATCGACGAACGCCGTCCCGTCGCGGCCGCCGAGGAAGCTCACCAGTTCACTCGCCGCGCGTCCGTCGTAATCGGGGTTGTCCATGTGGATCTTGCAGCCCGAACCGCCGAAGCCCAGCCCGGAATAGGCGAGCACCGCGTAGCCCCGCGACGCGAGGAAGGAGCCGATACCGGCCTGATCGTTCTTGGACCCGCCGAAGCCGTTGGTGGTGAGGACGGCGGGGACGCGGTTCGACGCCGACGCCCCGTCCGGTTTGTACACGTCGCCGATCACGTCGCACGGCACGTCACGGTTCGGTCCGACGAAGACCTGGAAATGGAGCGTCGTCTTCGTGAACCCGCCCGCCTCCGCGGTCGCCGGCGCGGCCGCCACGATCGGTGTCAGGACAGCGGCCGCGGCCACCGCCATCGTCAGCGTCGATCTGCCCACCCTGCGATTCACAGCCCACCCGCCATCCGTCACGCCGTCCGGAGAACCTTCGAAGAGCGTAAACGCTCTGGACGTGTGCCCAACTCAGGTTGCCGGTGTGTCGCGACTCCGGTGTGGGCCCGGTGCCGCCGGGCGAGACGGCAATGTCCGGACGGCAGTCCCGAGCGACCGTGCCGTTTATATTTGAGTCGTGGCAATGTCCAAGCGCGCCGAAACGTCACTGTTGACCGACCAGGTCTACGACATGATCCACGAGTCGATCATGAACGGTGATCTGCCTGCGGGCGCCCGCCTGCGCGTGCGAGATCTCGCCGAACAGGTGGGAACCAGCGTGATGCCGGTGCGCGAGGCGATCCGCCGGCTCGAGGAGGCCGGTCTGGCCGAGCGATCACCGCACAAGGGAGCAGTGGTCAAGGGCCTGACCCTCGCCGAGTTGGTGCACGTCTACGACGTGCGCCGGTTGCTCGAGGTGGAGGCCGCCCGGCTCGGCGCCCAGCGGATCAGCGCGGCGGACAGTGCCCGGATGCAGGACGAGTTCGCGCTCATGCGCACCGCCCTCGACGAGCGGCGCGTGGTGGCCTATCTCGACCACGACGAGGCGCTGCTGACCATTCTGTACGAGGCCGCCGAGAATCCCGTGCTGGTCGATACGATCCGCACGCTGTGGCAGCGCTGCCGGGCCTACAAGATCGTCGGCGCCGAGGGCACCGTCGACTCGACCGAGGACGATTCGCTGTGGAAATACCAGCAGGGTCTCGTCGACGCCGCCCGGGATCACGACGACGCCGCGGCCGCCGCGGTCAACAACGATTCACTTCTGGACGCGACCGCACGGATCAAGGTGCAACTCGCGCAGCAGGACGCGAGCTAGCCACCCACCGCCGTGGCCCGACGCGACGCGACCACCGCCCCATCCCGCACGTGAGTGGCAAAGCGTGCCGGGGCACACTTTGCCACTCACGTGCCCGGGGATCGCGGACCCTCGGCCAACGCGGCGAGGGCGCCGTTCCACAGTTGCGTGAAGCGGTCGATCTCCTCCTGGGTGAACACGTCTCGGCTCCACCGCCAGCTGGTGACGATTTCGGGGCCGCGCGCGTTCGACCCGACCGCGGCGATCACCTCCAGCTCGTATCGCAGAGGGAGATCCGGTTCGGGGGCTAGAGGGAGGCGTGCGTGGAGATCCCGGTCCGTGATCGGCGACCAGTCCCCCGCCGCCTCCGGTCCGAAGTCGAAGCGGCCCAGGTAGTTGAATTCGATCTGCGGGTCGACGGCCAACCCCGGGTCTTCGGCGGTCCACCGCAGCAGCCCGAAGTCGGTGCCCGCGTTCGGGACCGCCCCGACGTCCGCCGTGATGTCGGCGAGTATTCGGTCGAGCACTCCCCGGTCCGGGGCGCCCGGATCGAGCGTGTGCGCCCACCCGGCGCCTGCGCCGAGCCGCACCGGGAAGACCGTGGTGAACCACCCCACCGTGCGGGTCGTGTCGGTGCCGGGATCGGACACCAGGTGGTCGGCGCGGCCGTGCCCTTCGAGCGCGACGAGTGTGCCCGCCGCCGGATCGTCGCCGCGCAGTCGCCGCCACTGCACGACCGTCGCGGCGAGTGCCGCGAGGAGGATCTCCCGGACTCCGGCGCCGCTGGACGCACGAGCCAGTAGCGACGCGGTGACCTCCGGTGACGTGACCGTTGTGGTCACGGCCAGGGACGACGCGCGGTCCACCGCCGGATCGAGACGCCGCGAACCCAGCACCGGGTCGGGACCCGCGCACTGCCGCATCCAATAGTCCCGTTGCGCCGCGACTTCCGGTGTTCCCGCCCGTTCGGCCATGAGTTCACCGAACCGCCGGTACGACGTCGCCTCCGCCGCCAGCGCCGTGCCCTCCCACGCCGCGGCGAGATCGGCGAGCAGCACGGCCCACGACACCGCGTCGACGGCGAGGTGGTGGACCGTGAGCAGGAGCACGGGCGCACCGGGGTGCCCGGCGGCACCGCGCTGTCGCCGGAACAGCACCGCCTGCAGCAGCACGCCGCGTTCGGGGTCGATCCGGTCGATCGCCGCGCGCGCCCCGGTCTCGAGGTGATCGCCGAGGGCGCCGGTCACGTCCACCGACTGCAGCATCGCGGCGGCCGGCACCGTCCCCGTTTCGCGCGTGACGACGCGAAATCCCCGGGCGGTGCGCGTGAGAATGGCACGCAGCACGTCGTGCGCGTCGATGACCTTCTGCAGGGTGCCGGCGAGCCGGTGCTCGGTCACGTCCGCGGGGAGCCGGATCAGCTGTGTCTGGGTGAATCGGCGGAACCCGTCGAACTCGAACAGCCACGACACCACCGGCAGCGGCGGCACCTCCCCGACCTCCGCGGGACCACCCGCCGCCGGAGTCGCCGCGGCACTGTCCGCCGCGGCCGCGAGATCGCGGACGGTGGGATGCGTCGCCACGAGCCGCGGGGTGATCGTGACGCCGTGCGCTCGGACCTTGTTCACGAAGGAGATGGCGGCGATGCTGTCGACGCCGAGATCGAAGAAGTCCGTCGTCGCACCGACGCTGTCGGTGCCGACCAGTTCCGCGAGCAGCCCCAGCAGCAGGGCCTCGGTCGGGGTTTCCGCCGCAGTGTCGCCGTCGTCCTCGCGCCGGGCCTCGACGGCGAGGAGCGCCCGCGCGTCGAGCTTTCCGTTCGGCGTCCGCGGCAACTCCGGCACCCCGGTGAAGCGCGACGGAATCATGTACGCCGGCAACGTGTCCGCGAGCGCGGTGCGCAGGGCGGACGGGTCGATGTCCCCGGCCGGCACCACGAACGCGGTCAGTCCGGGGCCCGTCGGGCGTTCGACGGTCAGCACGGCGGCCGAGGTGACCCCGGGCAGCGCCTGCAGCGCAGCCTCGATCTCCGCGAGTTCGACGCGGTGACCGCGGATCTGAACCTGGTCGTCGCTGCGGCCGAGGTAGTCGAATGTGCCTGCCGGCGTGCGCCGTACCAGATCGCCGGTGCGGTAGAGGCGTTCGCCGCGGGCGAAGGGGTGCGCGACGAAGCGCTCGGCGGTGTTCCCGGGACGGCCGAGGTACCCGCGGGTCACCTGTTCCCCCGACAGGTACAGTTCCCCCGCCATCCCGTCCGGCACGAGACGCAGCGCCGAATCGAGAACGTACGCACCCATCCCGGCCAGCGGGCGCCCCACCGACGGCGACGGGGTGTCGGCGAACCCCGCGACGAGGGCGTCGACGGTCGTCTCGGTGGGGCCGTAGAAATTGAAGACGTCGGTGCCCGGCAGCGCCCGGCACCGCCCCCACGTCGCATCCCCGACCGCCTCGCCGCCGAGCCCCAGCACCGTGAGCAGGCACCGGGTCTCACCGCCGTCCTCGAACAGCAGGCCAGCCGGCGCTAGCTGGGTGAACATCGCCGGGGACGTCTCGAGCACGTCGACCCCCTGCGCGACGATGCCGCGGACGAGCAGGTCCGGGTCACGCATCGCGTCGGAACCGAACAGCGCGACGGCGAGGCCGTCGAGGAGGGCGAGCAGCGGCTGCCAGGATGCGTCGAACGTCAGGGACCAGGCGTGGCCGACGGTGAGCGGCCGACCCAGTCGCTGCGCCGCCGGGCGGTACACGCGCCGGCGGTGGTCGGCGAGGAGCCGGACGATCCCGCGATGCGTCGCGACGACCCCCTTGGGCTCCCCGGTGGATCCGGACGTGAAGATGACGTACAGACTCTGCGCGGGGTCGACGTCGACTGCCGGGCTCGGCGCCGGACCGGTACCCGCGAGGACCGTGGGGACGTCGACGGCGTGCAGCCCGGCGATCGCGAACTCGGGGGTGGTCAGCGCCAACCGGGCTCCGGTCTGGGTGAGGATCGAATCCCGGCGCGCCGCAGGACTGTCGACGGCGACGGGCACGGCCGTGCCCCCGGCCTTCGCGACCGCGAGCAGCGAGATGAGGAACTCCGGAGACCGGGGCAGCACCACGGCGACCGCCTCCTCGGGCCGGATTCCGCGGTCCAGGAGTTCTCTCGCCAGTCGGTTGGCGGCAGCGTCGACCTCCCGGTAGGTGAGGGCGATCTCGGACGTGATGATCGCCGCGGCGTCCGGAGTGACGGCAGCGTGCTGTTCGAGGAGTCCGTGGACGGTGGCGGCGGGCGGCATGTCGTCGCACGGGATCTCGGGGGTCACGGCGGAGGCGAGAATCCGTTCGCGTTCGCCGGGGACGAGGATGTCGACGACGCCCGGCCGTGCGTCGCCCGCACGGGGAATTTGGCGTAGCACGTGCAGCAGCCGCTCCCCGACCTCGCGCGCGCCGAGGTGTGGGAGGAGATCGGGGCGATGTTCGACGACGAGCCCGAGCGTTCCGCCGTCCAGGTAGGGGACGAGGGTCAGCGGGTAGTGGGTGAGACTGTCCATCTCGACCGGCGTGAACGTCACCCCGTCGGGCGCGGTCACGGGGTCCGCGACGCTGCCGCGGGGCGCGTTCTGGAACACCATCAGCGAGTCGAACAGGTCACCGGTGCCCGCCAGCCGCTGCACCTCGGACAGCCCGACGTACCCGTGCGTCCGCAGCCGGGCGGACTCCTGTTGCAGGGCGGTGCACTGCTCGCGCACCGTCGTGGCGTCGTCCAGCCGGACGTGCACGGGGAGGGTGTTGATGAACAAGCCGATCATCGTCTCGACCCCGGCGAGGCTCTCGGGGCGGCCCGCGGTCGTCACGCCGAAGACGACGCTTGTGCGGTCCGTCAGCCGGCCCAGCAGCAGCGCCCACGCGAATTGCGTTGCGGTGTTGACGGTCAGCCCGTGCGCCCGGGTCCACTGCAGCAGGGCGTCGGTGTCCCGGGCACCGAGAGTCAGCTCCGCCTTGCCGGGGAGGGTGTCGACCCCGGCGGAGGCCCGGCGGGAACGACCCTCCGCGAGCATCGTCGGACCGTCGATGTCCGCGAGGTGATCCCGCCACGCCGTGAGGGCCGCGGCCCTGTCCTGCGCCGCCAGCCATGCGATGTAGTCGCGGTACAGGCGCGGGGCGGGCAGGAGGTCGAGGGACCCGTCCGCGAGGTAGGCGCCGACGAGTTCCTGCACGAAGATCGGCACCGACCAGCCGTCCATGACGATGTGGTGGGCGGTGCAGATCAACCGGAACGATGCGGGGGTCCGCCGGGCGAGCACGAACCGCAGGGCCGGACCGTCCGCGAGGTCGAACGGCCTGCGACGTTCGGCGTCGGCGAGTGCGGCCAGTTCACCGGCCGCGGCGTCGACCTCACGCCACGGCACCGACACCCGGGCCGGAACGATCTGCACGGGGTGCGGAAGGTCCCGGTCCCAGAAGGACACTCGAAGGTTCGGGTGCCGGCCGAGCACCGCGTCGATGCTCCGCCGCAACAGCGACACGTCGACGGGGCCGTCGATGTCGGCGACGAACTGGATCGTGTAGGGGTCGACGCCGTCGGTGATGGTGCGGGCGAGGGTGAACAATCCCTCCTGCAGCGGGCTGAGCGCGAGGACGTCCTCGATCTCCGGTGCGGGGTTGTCGGTCGCGGTCATCGTCGGTCTGCTGCCTCTCGGGTGGCCGGTGCAGTGCGGGTGAGTGCTCGGCGGTCAGCCGGCATTCGCGGCGATCTCGTCGTCGTCCATGCCCGCGACCTCGAGGTACACCTCGGCCACCTGCTCGAGGCGTCCGGGCACGGGGTCGTTCGCGTCCAGCCGGTGGGCGAGCGCGGCCACCGTGCGGGCCGCGAAGAGGTCGGACACGGTCGCGTGCGGTGCCTCCAGCCAGTCGCGGATTCGGGCGATCGCCGTCGTCGCGAGGACGGAATCGCCGCCGAGCGAGAAGAAGTCGTCCGCTGCCCCGATCTCGCGGCGCCCGAGTACGGTGCCGACGAGGTCGGCGAGCGCGGCCTCCAGGCTCGTCCGGGGCGCCACGAAGGCAGGGGCCGCGTCGCCGTCGTCGAGGATGGCCCGCACGGCACTGCGGTCCAGCTTCCCGTTCGGGGTCAGCGGGAAAGCCTCCAGCGTCACGATCCGTTCGGGGATCATGTGCGTGGGCAGGAGGGCGGCGAGTTGCCCGGCGAGATCGGCCGCCGGTGTCGTCGAGACGGTCACCGCGGCGGCGAGTTTCGGTGTCGCCGCCCCGACGACGGCGGCCACGGCCAGATGGACGGACGGCAGTGCCCGCAACGCGGCCTCCACCTCCCCCAACTCGATCCGGTACCCGCGGATCTGCACCTGATGGTCGGTGCGTCCGAGGAATTCGAGGGTGCCGTCCGGCCGGTACCGGGCGAGATCACCCGTCCGGTACCAGCGCTGCCCGCCGACTGCGACGAACCGGTCCGCGCTCCGTTCCGGGTCGCCGCGATATCCGCGGGCCACTCCGTCTCCGCCGATCCACAATTCGCCGGCCACCCAGTCGGGGCAGTCGAGGCCGGCGGTGTTCACGACCCGGCACTGCACGTTGCCGAGTGGGGTGCCGTAGGGCACGGACCGCCAGAGATCGGGCGGCTCCACCACCTCGCAGATCGTCGAGTGGATGGCGGTTTCCGTCGTGCCGCCGAGGCCGGCGAACCGGCATCCCGGGATGTGCGCGGCGACCCGCCGGGGAAGGTCGACCCCCACCACGTCGCCACCGACGATGACGACGCGCAGCGATCCCGCGAGGGCGTCGCCGCCGGCGGACAGCATCATGTCGAGGATGCTGGGCACGCAGTTCAGCACGGTCACCCCGTGCCTTCGCACGGCGTCGACCCAGCCGTCGGGCGACTGCCGGTTCGCATCGTCGACGGCCACGACGGTGCCGCCCGCGGACAGGAGCCCGAAGAGGTCGTACACCGACAGATCGAATTCCAGTGCCGACACCGCCAGACTGCGATCTTCCGCCCCGATCTCGAAGCGCACGTTCAGGTCTGCGATCGTGTTCATCGCGGCGCGATGCGGAACCTCGACACCCTTGGGCGTGCCCGTCGAACCGGACGTGAAGAGCACGTACGCCAGTTCTTCGGGATCGGGTCGGGCCGGCTCCGGACGGGGACTCGGATACGCTGCCGCGTCCTCGACCGCCAGCGCCGGAACTCCGGTCCCGTCGAAGGTGGCGGGGTCGGTCGTGATCGCCGCGACCACCCCGCCCGTTTCGAGGATGCGCGCCCGGCGTGCGACCGGCTGATGGAATCCGACGGGTACGTACACACCCCCCGCGGCCAGAACCCCGAGGACCGCGACGATCTGCTCCGGTCCCTTCGGAAGCTGGACGGCGACAGCGGCCCCCGCTCCGACTCCGGCGTCGGCGAGTGCCCCGGCGACACGTAACGCCCGATCGGCCACCTCGCCGTACGTCCAGCACCCGTCGACGCCCCACAGCACCGCCGGGTGGTCGGGGGCGAGTGCCGCATGCCGGAAGAACCCCTCGTGCAGGGTGTTCCGCGGAACGTCGACGGTGGTCGCGTTCACCCTGTCCCGGGTTTCGCGCTGGTCCGCGGGAAGCCCCGGTGCCGCACGGGCGGTCCAGAATTCGGGATCGGCGAGCCGGTCGACGGCCGCCGCGTACCGGGCGAACATCGCCTCGATCACGCCCGGCCGGAACGCGGATGTCCGCACGTCCCAGTTGAGGAGCAGCCCGCCGCGCACCTCCGTCACCTGGGCGTCGAGCAGCACCTGCGGACCCTGCGAGATGATCCACACCGGTGCGCCGAAGGCGTCGGTGGCGGCGTCGGAGAACAGTTCTCCCAGATTCAGGGCCGACGTGTAGACGACGGGGGCGAGTACCGGCTCACCGCGGGAGCGCCCGAGGTCGCGGAGTACGTCGAGTCCCGAGTAGGCCGTGTGCGCGCCCGCCGCGTGCATCGCGCGTTGCAGCGCCTCCGCCCGCTCCGCCACCGACGCGTCGTCGCGCAGGTCGACCTCGAGCAGGACGGACGACGTGAAGTCGCCGACGAGGCGTTCCACGTCGGGATGCGTGTCCTCGCGGTGGAACAGCGGCAGGTTCAGCAGGAACCGCGGTTCGGTGGACCAGGCACCGATCACCTCGGCGAAGACCGAGGCCAGCGCCATCGCGGGGGTCACGCCCCGGCGATGGGATTCTGCGAGCAACCGGCTCTTCGCGGGCGCGTCCAGCCACCGGTGGTAACGGACGGTCCGGCACGGATCGGCCCGTTCCCCCTCGGGGACGACGGGGAGTACCGGGGCGGCAGGAAGGTCGGCGAGTCGGCTCCGCCACCAGTCACGGTCGCGGTCGCGTCCCGGAACGGGGTGCGCGACAGACTTTTCCAGGTAGTGCCGGGAACTGTAGTCCGGTGCCGGGAGCTCGCCGCCACCGTAGAGCCGGGCGAGATCGTCCACGAGGATGCGGTAGCTCATCGCGTCGGCAGCCAGCATGTCCACGTCGAGGTGCACCCGGGCGCGGCCTCCCGGCAACCGGGTCAGCGTGAGGTCGAGCACCTGCCCGTCCTCGACCGCGAGGCGCTGATGCGTCTTCGTGTCGCGGAGTTCGCCGAGCCGCGTCGACGCGTCCTCGTCGCCGAGGTCGCGGAGATCCACCACGGTGAACACCGGTCTGCCCGGCGTTGCGAGTATCCGCTGGGTTCCGTCGGGGAGGAACTGGGCGCGCAGCATCGGGTGATGCGCCACGAGCGCGTCGACGGCGCCCGCCAACGCGACCGGATCGAGGTCCGGGCCGTCGAATTCGACGTAGAGGTGGGCGGCGACGCCCCCGAGTTCCTGGCCTTCCGAGCGCCCCACCCAGTACGCGTGCTGCATGGGCGCCAGCGGGAAGGAGTCCCCCTCGGCGGTCGGCGCGCTGCCGTCGGGGCGGGCGACGGGATCGTGTGGCGCTCGTCGACCGAGCAGTTCACGCCACTGCTCCACCGACGGATGCGCGGCGAGTTCGGCGAAGTTCACGTCGAATCCGCGTTTGCGCCACCCGCCCGCGAGTTTCATCATCCGGATGGAGTCCAGGCCGAGGCCGATCAGGTCGGCGCCGGGTTCGATGCGTTCGGCCGGAAGTCCGAGTTGTCGCGAGACCACCTCGCGGATGTCGTCCGTGGATATCCGCGCGCTTCCCATCGCTGCTCCTTCGCCGCACGCTCGCGCCAACCATGTCGCCCACCTACGTCACGCCGGGCACGGCACCATCGCCATCGCCGCCAGCGCGCATCCGCTCTCGTTGGTCAGCTTCCAGTTCCCGTCGCGCCATATCCACGTGATCGGCTGGAATCGGTCACCGAAGCCCACGAGCGACGTCTTCAGTTGCGCGGTGAGCAGGTCGCCGTCGACCGACACCGGACCGACGACGGTCCAGCTGTATGCGGGACCGGCGAGTGCGAGCGCGTCGGCGACCGGTCCGATCATGCCCAGACCGGCTTCGCCCGCCTCGAGTTCGCGCGCCTTGATCTCCGGGGCGGTGCCCGGGTCGAGGAGGAGTTGCAGTTTGCCGACCAACTGCGCCTCCGACGGGACCGGCGGCGCCTGTGGGGTAACGGTCTCTTCGGCTGCCGGCGGTTCCTCCGCCGCCGCGGGCGGTGGTGGCACTGCGGGTGCGGGTGCGGCGGCGGGCGGGGGCGCGACCGGCGGCGCCGGCTGCACCGCGGCAGGCGGGGCGGCGGACCCCGGCCGTGCGCTCGGGGCGGGAGACGTGGGAGCGGCCGGGCCGGGTGCCGGCACCGGAGCGGCCGGCGCCTGACTGGGAAATGCTGCGACGATGGTCTGCGGCGGCGCAGTGTTCCCCCTGTCCAGCAGAACCATCCCGACGACGCCGATCGAGACGACGATCGCCGAGACGACAGCGGACACTCCCGCGGCGACCGCCACGGTGACCACGGACATCGAACCGGATTTCTCTTGTGATCGCATCTCGTCCTCACTGAGGGACACGTGCTCGACCAACAATTTGTTAGCATAGCCTTTTCTAATTCGGCTCAGGCTGGAACGATTCCTTTCATGCGGAGTCCGAAGCAGGTTCCACCCTCGCCTCACCGAACTCACCAGCCGTCCGTGGCGCGCGCCCGCGTCCGGCGAATCGCTGCCGGCCTCGTCGCCGGTGCGCTGGCCTTCGCCTCCGCGGCGGCCTGCGGCGAAGCGACACCCGCCGAGCAGGAATCGGGGCACACCGTCACCATCGACCACACGATGGGCTCGACCACGATCGACGGGATCCCCGAACGGATCGTGGCTCTGGGCACGCAATGGCTCGACGCGACCCAGGTTCTGGGCGTCACACCGGTCGGCTACATCGACAACGTCGCACTCACCACGGGCGGCTCTCCGGGTCCGTGGGAACCGGCCGAGCTGGCGAACGCGACGGCGATCGACGCCCGCGGTGACATCGTCGAACAGGTCGCGGCACTGAACCCGGATCTCGTCCTCGCGCCCGGATTCGCCACGGACCAGCAGTCGTACGACCGGCTGAGTCAGCTCGCGCCCACACTGCCCAGTATCAGCACGTCCCAGATCGAGTCGTGGGAGAACCAGGTCGAGATCATGGGCCGAATCCTGGACAGGGAAGATCAGGCCCGGTCGGTGACCGACGACGTGCACGCCCGGATCGGCGAGGTCGCCGCCCGCAATCCCGGGCTGGCAGGCAAGACGTTCGCCACCACCTATCTGCACGGACCCACGCAGCTGATGGTGCTCGCCGACCCCGACGACGGCGCCGCCGACCTGTTCGCCGACCTCGGCCTCGCCCTGCCGCAGAACCTCGTCGACCAGGCAGGTGCCGGCGGGCGCATTCCGCTCTCGCCGGAACGGGTCAACGAGCTGAACGTCGACCTGCTGGTCATGACCGGCCAGGAAGGATTCCAGAGCAGCGCGACGTCGCTACCGGGCTGGGACGATCTCCCCGCGGTCCGGAAGAACGGGGTCGCGTTCCTCGACCTCGCCACGGGGACGGGCCTCAACGTCCCGTCCCCGCTGTCCATCCCCTACGTGCTCGACGCGCTCGAACCGGCCCTGTCGGGCGCCGCGCAGGGCTGACGCGTCGCGGTCAACTCCGTGCATCCCACGACTTCCGCAGCGCCGCCAACTGGTCCGGGTCCAGTCCGGACACACTCATCGGTGCACTCGGCTCGGCGGGTTCCGGCTCCCCCTGCGCGGCGGCGCGGTCGCATGCCTCGGCCAGCTCTGCGAGCGTCGGGTACTCGAACACCAGTTGTGGTGTCAGCACCAGCCCCGCGGAGCGCGCCCGGCCCGCCAGCTGAATGGAGACGATGCTGTCGCCGCCGAGGGTGAAGAACCCGTCGCTCCGGCCCACCTCCGTCACCCCCAGGATCTCCTCGAACAGGGCGGCCAGCGCCCGCTCGGTCTCGGTGACCGGCGGTTCGAAACGGCCGGCGGTCGTCACCTGCGGGACGGGCAGGGACAGCCGATCGAGTTTTCCGGAGCCCGTCGTGGGCATGGTGTCGAGCGCCGTGACCGTCGCGGGCAGCATGTACCCGGGCAGCGTCCGGTCCAGGTGGGCGCGCACGGCGGCCAGGAACTGGCCCTCGTCCCGATCCGTCCCGGTGTCGCGCGGAACCACGTACGCGGCCAGCGACGTCGCACCGTCCCGGCCGTACGTCCGTGCCGCCGCCGTCGCGACCCCCGGCGCGGACCGCAGCGCGTTCTCCACCTCACCCAGCTCGATCCGGTACCCGCGCACCTTGACCTGGTGATCGGTGCGCCCGGCGAAGACCAGATGGCCGTCCGGGTTCCACGACCCGCGGTCGCCGGTCCGGTACAGGCGCTCGCCCGCGCGGTCCGGGGCCGGGTGCGCGACGAAGCGTGCGGCCGTGAGACCCGGGCGGTTCCAGTACCCCCGCGCCAATTGGGCGCCGGCCACATAGATCTCACCGACCACCCCCTGCGGCACCGGTTTCAGGGCATCGTCGAGGACGAGCAGGCGCACACCGGGCACCGGCCTGCCCACCCGCAGGACTCCCGGTTCCATCAGGCCGCGGACGATGGAGCCGGCGGTTTCGGTGGTGCCGTAGGCGTTCACGACGTCACTGCCCGGTGCGGTCCCCGTGAGCGCGGCGAGCAGCGACGGCGTGAGCGGTTCGCCGCTGCACACCCATCGGGGGATCCGGCGCACGGTCTCGGGTGCGGTGTCGACGAGCACGGACACCGCGCTGGCGACGGCGGTGACCTGGCCGATCGGATGGCGGCCGAGGAGCCGGGCCAGGGCTTCGAGGTCGCGCGCCTCGGCGTCGTCGGCGAGGATCAGCCGGGCGCCGGCGGCAATGCCCGCGAGCAGCTCGAGGCCGCCGTCGAGGAAGCTGAGCGATCCCTGCGCGAGCCGCACGTCACCCGCGTCGGGCGCATCCGCCGGCGGGTGCACCGGGAACAACCGGGGCTGCCAGGCGAGGCGGTTCGCCATCGCCCGGTGCGTTCCGACGACCCCCTTCGGACGGCCGGTGGATCCCGACGTGAAGAGGAAATACGCGGCCTGATCGGCTCGCGGGAACGGGAGTGTCTCCACTGCGACGCCGTCGAGTTCGCCGTGTGTCGCGGGATCGTCCAGTACCAGCAGGTCCACTCCCGGCACCGTCGGCAGCGTTCCACCGACCGCGCCCGTCGTGACGACGCAGACCGGGGCGGCGTCGGCGATCATGAACGCAAGGCGTTCCGCGGGATACCGGAGGTCGAGGGGAAGGAACGCCGCGCCCGCTTTCATCACCGCGACGAGTGCGACCACCATGTCGATCGACCGGGGAACCGCGAGAGCGACGAAGGTGCCGGGCCCGGCGCCCCGCCGACGCAACAGGGCGGCGAGCCGGTCGCTGAGAACGTGCAGCCGCGGATACGTGATCGTGTCGTCGCCGCATTCGACGGCGATCACGTCGGGGCCGAATGCGCGGCTCGGCTCGAGTAGTTCGGGCACCGACGCGGGCGCCGCGGGATCGGGCGTGTCGCCGCGCGACCAGCCGAGCAGTCGTTCCCGGTCGTCAGGTGCGCTGACGTCGAGGTCGCGAAGGCTGCGGTCGGGGTGGTCGGCGAACTCGGCGAGGACGCGGCCGAGCCACGTGGCGAGGCGTTCGACGGTGCGGCGATCGTAGAGATCGGTGCGGTAATTCAGCCCGCCCCGGAGTTCACCGTCGGTGACGTGGAAGTCGACGGTGAGATCGAACTTGGCCGTGTCGGATTCGGGCACGATCGTCGTCAGTCGAATGTCGCGGCCCTCCCCCACGGCCCGCACCTCGCTGTGCGCACCCGACTCACGGAGGTGCACCAGCACCTGGAACAGCGGATGCCGGGACAGTGAGCGGTCCGGCCCGAGCAGGTCGACGAGTCGCTCGAACGGCAGATCCTGGTGGGAGAACGCCCCGAGCGCCGTCTCACGGGCCCGGAGAACCGCGGTGCGCAGGGTGGGATCGCCCGACAGATCGTTGCGCAGCACCAGCGTGTTGACGAAGAATCCGACGATTCCGCGGAGGTCGTGTTCGGCGCGGCCCGCGACGGGGGTGCCCAGCGGGATGTCCTCGCCCGCACCCAGTTTGGCGAGAAGCACCGCGACCGCCGTCTGCAGGACCATGAACTCGCTCGCACCGCACGTGCGGGCGAGTTCGGTGAGCCCGGCGTGCACGCGGTCCGGGACCGCGAACGTGACGGTGTCGCCGCGGCTCGAGGCGATCGGCGGGCGCGGGCGGTCGCGCAGAACCGTGGTGTCCTCCGGAAGGTCGGCCAGCACCGACCGCCAGTAGGCGATCTGCCGGCCACCCACCGTGTCGGTGGACGTGTCGTCGTCGAGCATCTCGCGTTGCCACAGTGCGTAGTCCGCGTACTGCAGAGCCAGTTCGGGCCAGGCCGGTGCGGTGCCTGCGAGGCGGGCGGCGTAGGCGGCGGCGAGGTCGCCGAACAAAATCGGGGCGGACCATTCGTCGCCGGCGATGTGATGGATCACGAGCGAGACGACGTGTTCCTCGGGTGCGAGGCGCAGGATGCGGGCGCGGATCGGAAGTTCCGATTCGAGGACGAAACTGTGCGCGGCCGCCTCGGCGAGTTCCGCGGCGAGCCGGGATTCCGGGTCGCCGTGCGCGCCGAGGTCGACCAGCGGCACGTCGATCGGCGATGGATCGTGCACCCGTTGGTACGGCTTGCCCTCGTGGTCCGGGTAGGTGGTGCGCAGGATCTCGTGCCGCGCGACGACGTCGCCGATCGCTTCGGCCAGCGCTCCGGCGTCGAGGGGGCCGTCGATGCGGGCCGCGAACGGGATGTCGTACGTGGGGTTCGGCCCTTCGAGCCGGTAGAGAAACCACAGCCGCAACTGCGCGTACGACAGGGGAATTCGCGGCGGCCGCTCGGCGCGCCGCAACCCGGGACGCGGCGACGCGCCGGTGGCCTCGACCCGTGCGTCGAGCAGCGCGGCGAGGCCGGCGACGGTGGGGACTTCGAAGGCGTCGCGGATGGAGACGTCGGCGCCGAACTCGGCACGCAGCCGCGACACCAGTCGCGTCGCGAGCAGCGAGTGCCCACCGAGGTCGAAGAAGGACTCGTCGACGCCGACTCGGTCGCGGCCGAGCGTGTCGGCGAAGATCGCGCACAGCCGGATCTCGGTCGGCGTCGACGGTTCCCGGGACGGGATCGGTGCCTGCGGTTCCGGTGCCGGCAGCGCACCGCGGTCCAGCTTGCCGTTCGCGGTGATCGGGATCTCGCGGACGACGGTGACCGTCGCCGGGACCATGTATTCGGGGAGCGTGTCGGCGACCCGCGCCCGCACGTCGGCGGTGTCGAGCGGATCGGCCGATGCCGGGACGACGTACGCGGCCAGCGACTGCCCGGCGGCCTCCGACTCGTGTGCGATCACCACCGCCGCGGCCACCGCCGGATGCGCGGTGACGGCGGCCTCGACCTCGCCGAGTTCGATCCGGTATCCGCGGATCTTGACCTGGTCGTCGGCGCGTCCGACGAACTCGAGGTCGCCGTCGGAATTCCAGCGGGCGAGATCCCCGGTGCGATAGAGCCTCCCGCAGGGGGTGTGCGGGTCGGCCACGAAACGCTCGGCGGTCAGCGACGGGCGCCCCAGGTAGCCCCGGGCCAGCTGTGAACCGCCGATGTAGACCTCGCCCACGACGCCCGGCGGTACCGGGCCCAGCACCGGGTCGAGCACATATACCTCGGTGTTGGCCTTCGGCGTCCCGATCGGAACGGTCCGCGTTCCCTGCGTGGCCTCGACCTTGAACCGGGTGGCGGCGAGTGTGGTCTCGGTGGGCCCGTAGAAGTTGTGCAGCATGGCGTCGAACGTCGCGGTGAATTTGTCGGCGAGTTCACCCGGCAGTGCCTCCCCGCCGATCGGGACCCGGCGCAGACTGGTCCACTCCTCCGCTCCCGGCAGCATGAGGAACAACCCGAGCAGCGACGGCACGAAATGCATTGCGGTCACCTGCTCGGTCCGCAGCAGAGTCGTCAGGTACGGGATGTCGGTCAGGCCGTCCGGCTTCGGAATGACCAGCCGGGCACCGCCGAACAGGGTTCCGAAGATCTCCCCCACCGAGACGTCGAAGCTCGTCGACGCGACCTGCAGCAGCGCGTCGTCCGCGTAGGCGACGTACTCGCGTTCCATCCACTCGAAGTGCTCGACGATGGCGGCGTGTGAGATGGCCACCCCCTTCGGGAGCCCGGTGGACCCGGACGTGTAGATGACGTAGGCCAGGTTGGCGGTTCGCAGCGGGCGGACGCGGTCCGCGTCGGTCGGCGGTGTCGCGGGAAAGTCCCGGGCGGCCGCCTCCGCGGCATCCAGATCGTCCAGGGTCGTGGTCGGACGCGCGTCGGTGAGCAGGTACTCGATCCGGTCGGCCGGGTAGGTGGGGTCGATCGGCAGGTACGCGGCGCCCGTCTGCACCACCGCCAGCGCGGCGACGACCATCTCGACGGACCGCCCGAACGGCAGTGCCACGAGATCCTCCGGGCCGATCGACTGCGCGATCAGCCAGTGGGCGAGCCGGTTGGCCCGGGCACCGAGTTCGGCGTAGCTGATCCGGAGGTCGTCGAGTACCAGTGCCACCGCGTCCGGGGTCTCGGCGATCCGGGCCTGCACGAGGTCGGGCAGTGTCCGGGTGGCCGCCGGCGCCCGCGCGCCCCTCGACCAGTCCGACACGCGTGCCCGGTCGGCGCCGAGGAGGTCGATCACGTCGATCGGACTGTCCGGCTCCGTGGACGCGGCCGAGAGGAACTGCACGAAGTGGCGCAGCAACTGAGCAGCGAGGTGCTCGTCGAGCACCTCCGTCTGGTATTCGAGTTCGAGCGTGATGCCGTCGTCGAATTCCGCCATGATGCCGAGCGGCACCTGGGCGACGGCGCCGTGCAGGTCTGCCCGGGCGCAGGAGATTCCGGGCGGCCGGAAACCGGGCCCGATGCCGGAGCGGACACCGAATCCCAGACGCGGCAGCGCGTCGAGTCCCCCGCCGCGGCCGGGGTTCACCTCGCGCACCACGCGGTCGAGTCCGGCGCCCTGATGGGTGAAGGCGCCGACGGCGACGTCCCGGGTGTGCTCGAGCAGGCTGCGGAACGATCCGTGCGGGTCGACCCGGTTCCGCAGGACGACCGTGTTGCCGAAATAGCCGAGAGCGCGTTCGGCCGCGGCGGGCCGGTTGACGACCGGGGTGGCGGTGAGGAGATCGGCGGAACCGGTGTAGCGGTGCACCACCGCGACGAAGGCGGCGAGCAGGACCATGAACGGCGTGGCACCGGTCTCGTGTGCGAGAGCGCGCACCCGCTCGGCCACCTCGTCCGGCACGCGCCCCCCGAGGGCCGCGGACACTCCCGGGACGGCGTTCGGCCGGCCGCGTTCGCCGGGCAGTTCCAGCGCCTCCGGCGGTTGCGCGAACACCGACCGCCAGTACGCGACGTCTGCGCGATCGGCTTCGGAGGTGTCGGGACGGTCGAGCACCGCCACGTCGAGGTACTGGGCGGTCTCGTCGCGAACCCGGAGGGCGTCGACCGGGGCGGTGCTCTCGTAGGCCGCGCCGAGGTCCGCGAAGAAGATTCCCCAGGAATCGTCGTCCCACGCGATGTGGTGCGCGACGAGGAGCAGCACGTGCCGATCCGGCGCGGTGCGAATCACCGTCGTGCGCAACGGCGGGTCGGCCGTGAGGTCGAACGGCCGGGCGAACTCCTCGGCGGCCAGGCGCGCGATCTCCCCGTCGCGGTCCCCTGCCGCGAGGTCGGACACGTCGTGCACGGTCCACGTCGGTGTTCCCCGTTCGGCCACCACCTGGAACGGGGTCCCGTCGGCGTCGGTGTGGTACGTCGTGCGCAAGAGGTCGTGCCGGGCGGT
The DNA here is from genome assembly GCA_039206675.1 of Rhodococcus sp. (in: high G+C Gram-positive bacteria). GTDB lineage: Bacteria > Actinomycetota > Actinomycetes > Mycobacteriales > Mycobacteriaceae > Rhodococcus_F. Next base: position 25,588 of record JBCEBZ010000414.1, read on the forward strand.
CACCGTCTGCACCGAGCGGAACAGGCGGTCGGCTTCGAGCGCGCCCTCGAGTTCGACGCCGACACCGATGTTCAGTGCGGCGTGGGTGGGGTCGAGGTCGTGGACGAACCACATGCGCCGCTGGCCCTCGGACAGCGGGAACCGGGATCGCGGATCTCGGTTCCGGACGACGTGGGCACGAACGGTGTCGGCGGTGAGATTACGCTCGGTGAGCTTGCGGCGCAACAGAGTCCGTCGCCGCTCTTGCGCGGCCAGGGTCGGGTCGACATCGCTGGATGACACCGTCGGAGGGTCCTTCCCACGTTCCGATGGTTTTTGCCGATTCGGTAGGCAATCAGGGTTGCCTTGCCTAGAATGGGTGAGCCTAGCCTAAATGAAACCACTCCGAGATTTCCGGCGAACAGCAATTTCGACCGCCTCAGCCGGTAGCCGAGAGAGGCGGGATTCCGATGACCGGATTCGAATCGACCGACCTGCTGTATCGCCAGATACGTACCGGGCTACCAGCCGACGTGCTGGCAGTCCCCGCCCCGCCCGTACCCCAGCTCGGCGACCCGTACGAAGTGCGCATACCCGACCCCGACGGACCCGACCCGGAGGTGATCGCCGACTGGATGCAGCGCCCCCACCTGGTCGAAGCCTGGGATTCGGCCTGGCCGGTGCCACGGTGGCGCGACTATCTCCGGGCTCAGCTGGCGGGAAGCTACTCGGTCCCCTTGATCTACACCCAGCACGGCGTCGGCTCCGCCTACGTCGAGCTCTACCGGGCCGCCCAGGACAGCATCGCCCGGTGCTACTACGCCGATCCCCACGACATCGGCGTGCACATCGCCATCGCGGACGACGACAACACCGGCCGCGGCCTGGGACCCGCCGCGTTCGCGCCCGGCGTCCTCGCGGTCTTCCGGGACGACCCGCAGTGCAATCGCATCATGTACGACCCCGACCACCGCAACGCGTCCGCGCGCCGGGCACTCGAGTCGGTGGGAGCGACGTTCCTCGGCGAACACGAGACCGCGAATCGGCGCCGCGCCCTGTACGCCACCGTCCGGGCACCCGACTTCGTTCCGACAGCGCGCACATGAGCGAAAATACAGACCACAGAGTCGGTTTCGTTCCCTTCCCCGACGCCGACTCCGCCCGATACCGGGCGTGCGGATACTGGCGGGGCGAACCACTCGGTGACATCCTGCGGCGTGCCGCGCACCGCTGGCCGCAACGCCCGGCCATCCTGGCCGACGACACGACCACCTACGCACAACTCGATTCGGCGGCCGACCGGATGGCCTCGGGAATGATCCGGATGGGCATCGCCGCCGGCGACAGGGTCGTCGTCCAGCTCCCCAACGTCCCCGAGTTCGCGGTGGTGTTCTTCGGGCTGCTCCGGGCCGCCGCCATCCCCGTGCTGTGCCTGCCCGCGCACCGCGAACGGGAGATCGGACACCTCGCCGCGCTGTCGGGTGCGGTCGGCTATGTCGTCGCCGACCACGCAGGCGGGTACGACTACCGCGAGCTGGCACGGACCGTCCGCACCGTCGCGCCCTCCGTCGAACACGTCCTCGTGCACGGCGACGCGGGGGAATTCACCCCGCTGGCGTCGGTTCCCGCCGAGGCCCGCGAACTCCCCACCGTCGATCCGGCGGACGTCGCGGTGCTGCTGATCTCCGGGGGGACGACCGGCGTTCCCAAACTCATCGCCCGCACACACGACGACTACGCATACAACGCGCGGGCGAGCGCGGAGGTGTGCGCCCTGACCGGAGACGACGTCTACCTCGTCGCATTGCCTGCCGCACACAACTTCCCACTCGCGTGCCCCGGCATCCTCGGCACGTTCGGCGTCGGCGGCGCCGTGACGTTCCTCGCCGACCCGAGCCCCGAGTCCGCATTCGCCGCCATCGAACGGCACCACGCCACCGTCACCGCCGTCGTACCGCCGCTCGCACAACTGTGGTGCGCCGCCACCGAATGGGAATCCGCCGACCCGGGTTCGCTGCGACTGCTGCAGGTCGGGGGTGCGAAGCTGGCCGAGAACGCGGCCCGTGACGTCCGGCCCCGGCTCGGGGCCGCGCTGCAACAGGTGTTCGGGATGGCCGAGGGCCTGGTGAACTACACCCGGCTCGACGACCCCGACGATCTGGTCGCGACCAGCCAGGGCCGGCCGCTGTCCGAACGGGACGAGGTCCGGATCGTCGACGACGCCGGCAACGACGTCCCGGCCGGAACCGAAGGCGAGTTGCTCACGCGCGGCCCCTACACGATCCGGGGGTACTACCGCGCCGCCGAGCACAACGCCCGCGCCTTCACCGCCGACGGCTTCTACCGCAGTGGCGACCTGGTCCGCCGACTGCCTTCCGGTCACCTGGTCGTCACCGGCCGCATCAAGGACGTCATCAACCGGGGCGGCGAGAGCGTGTCCGCCGGCGAAGTGGAGGAGCACCTGCTCGCGCATCCGGCCGTGGTCCAGGTCGCGGTGATCGGCCTGCCCGACGACGATCTGGGTGAAAGAGTGTGTGCAGCACTGGTCGTCGACGACGCATTGCCCACCCTCGCGCAGATCAAGGATTTTCTGACCGGACGCGGTCTGGCACCGTTCAAACACCCCGACCTGCTCCGCATCGTCGAGCATTTGCCGGTCACGGCGGTCGGGAAGATCGACAAACGTGCGGTTGCCGCGGACATCGGATGAGTGCGGTGTTCGGCGGCGAGGACCCACTGTGGGTCGCGAGGAACGGAGATCCCGTGGCGGCGGTCGCCCGCCTCGCATCGGCGGGCGGATTCGACGACTACGTGGTCTACGAGCGTCCGGGCGAGTGGACCTTCGCCGGCGGAACCCGCGGGGCGATCGAACTCGACTCCGACTCGTTGCGCGTCCGGTGGGACCGACAGGACCGGGTGTCGGCGTGGTCCGGCCTGCCCGCACGGGCCCTCGACGACGCGTTGAGTTCACTTCCCGTCGACGGGCAGAGCGTCTACGGCTGGATCGGCTTCGAATTCTGCGCGTATCACCTGCGGTCCGCGGCGCGCCTGCAGGCGCCGACCAAGCTCGCCCGGCTTCTCGTCCCACACATCGAAGTTCACGTCACCGAGTCGGGAGCCCGGATCGACGGCGGCGACGACGCCACGCGCGCCCGGATCCGCGAACTTCTCCTCACGCCCACGGTGGACCCGCCTCCCGCCACCGGCGCGGTCGACGTGCGAACCGACCCGACGTCCTATCGCGACCGCGTCGCCAAGGCCGTCGAGGAGATCCGCTGCGGCACCTACCAGAAGGTGATCCTCTCGCGGGAGGTCACGGTCCCGTTCGCGGTCGACCTCCCCGCCACCTATGTCCGGGGACGCACCCACAACTCCCCCGCCCGGTCGTTCCTCCTCCGGCTCGGTGGGCTCGCGGCCACCGGCTTCAGCCCGGAGTTGGTCGGCGCGGTCGACGCCGCCGGCCTCGTCACCACCGAACCGCTCGCCGGCACCCGCGCATTCGGCCGCGGCGCGGATCTCGATCTCCTCGCCCGCACCCAGTTGGAGACGGACCCGAAGGAGATCACCGAGCACGCGGTCTCGGTCCGTGCCTCGTTCGCCGACGTCGCCTCGATCGCCGAGCCGGGAAGCCCCTGCGTCTCGGATTTCATGTCGGTCCGCCAGCGCGGCAGCGTCCAGCATCTGGCCTCCACCGTCCAGGGTCGATTGGCGCGGGGCCGCACCAATTGGGAGGCGCTCGAAGCACTGTTCCCGTCCGTGACGGTCTCCGGCGTGCCGAAGGCCGTTGCCGTCGACGCCATCTTCCGCCTCGACGAAGCCGCGCGCGGGTTGTATTCCGGTGCGGTCGTGCGTGTCTCACATCGGCGATCGCTGGAGGCGGCCCTCGTCCTGCGGGCCGTGTACGCCGAGAACGGCCGGACGTGGCTGCGGGCCGGTGCCGGTGTGATCGCACAGTCGTCGCCGGACCGAGAGTTCGAGGAGACCTGCGAGAAGTTCGCCAGCATCGCGCCCTATCTCGTTCCTGCGCGAGAGTAGTCGACCCCGGTGCACCGGACAGTGACGGCGAAACACACCCACGAGGGGTAGCTATGCAGGCAGAGGCAGCGGCAGCGGGAACAGTCCGGCGGGCCCGGGCGGCCCGGGCCACCACCGGCGGATGGGACCAATCGCGCACCGACGACGTGGTCCGGGCCGTCGGCTGGGAATGCTTTCGGGCCGAAAACGCCTCCCTGCTCGCCCGGCTGGCCGTCGACGCGACCCGGATGGGCGATGTCGGCGACCTGTTCACACTGCATCGGAAGCGGGTTCTCGGCACCCTGCGGGACATGCACGGGCAGCGCACCGTCGGGGAGGTCGCGCGCGACCCCGCCCGCGGCACGGTGACATGGGCCAAACCGCTGGGCGTGATCGCGGTCGTCGTGCCGGCGACGGCGCCGTGCACCGCCGTCGCGACCAACGTGCTGTCGGCGCTCAAGACCCGCAACGCGGTCGTGATCGGTTCCCACCCCGCGGCCGCGGCCGCCGTGGCCGTCGCCGTCGAGCAGATCCGGACCGGGTTGCGGCGTACCGGCGCCGACCCGGATCTGGTGCAACTGCTGGACGCCGCCGACCGCGACCTCACGTCCGCGCTGATGGCGGCCGCGGATTTCGTGGTCGCGACGGGCGGGCGGAACACCGTGCAGCGGGCGTACCGCAGCGGGACGCCCGCGGTCAGTGGCGGGTCCGGCAACGCGACCGTCATCGTCGACGACCTGGCCGACATCGGCGACGCCGCGTCGAAGATCATCTCGGGCGCGGCGTTCAACAACGGGACCTCGTGCTCGTCGGAGAGCAACGTGCTGGTGGACCGGACTCGGCTCGAACCACTCGTCCGCGCGCTGGTGTCGTGCGGCGGATGGTTGTGCACGGAAGAGCAGGCCGCCCTCGTACAGCACACACTCTGGCGCGACGGCGTACACGACCGGACGCTCGTCGGGCGCCCCGCCCGGGTGATCGCCGGCCGCTGCGGCTTCGAGCCGCCCGCGCACCACGCGATGGCGGGTCTGATCGTCCAGCGTCCGCGACCCGAACCCGGCCACCCGCTCTTCACGGAGAAGCTGACGCCGCTGGTCACCGTCGCCCCGTACTCCGACTTCGGCTCGGCGGTCGACCAACTCGGTCGCATCCTCGCCGAAAGCGGGGCGGGACACAGTTGCGGCATCTACACCGGTGACGACGAGGTCGCCCGGGACCGGGTCGCGCAACTGGCCGCGGCGACGGACGTGTGCCGGGTCATGGTGAACCAGTCCACGATGGGCAACGCCGGGAGTTTCGACAACGGCGTCGCGTTCACGTCGACGGTGTCCAGCGGAAGCTGGGGTGGCTGCAGCCGGTCGGTGAACATCACGTTCCGCGACTTCGTGAACACGACGACGGTGTCCTACCCGGTTCCGCCGGTGGTGCCCGACCTGACGGAGATATTCGGCGCCGAACTGAACGAGGACGAATGCGTTCCACAGCCGGCGCCGGGACGGCCGGGACCATGACCGAGCGGTCCGGGGAAATGCCCGGCGACCCCGCCGTTCTCGATATCGTCGGCGTCGGATTCGGTCCGTCCAACCTGTCCCTCGCGATCGCGGTCGAGGAACACAACTCCGCCTGCCCACCGGCAGAACGGATCGGCGCCCGCTACTTCGAGAGTCAGGACCAATTCTCCTGGCATCCGGGAATGCTGCTCGACGGCGCGACGATGCAGGTCGCGTTCCCGAAAGATCTGGTGACACTGCGGAACCCGACGAGCAAGTACACGTTCCTCGCCTACCTGTTCGAGCGGGGCCGTCTGGTCGACTTCGTCAATCACCAGACGTTCTTCCCGTCACGGTACGAGTTCCAGGACTACCTGCGGTGGGCAGCCGAGCAGGTCGATGCCGACGTGCGGTACGAGTCGTCCGTGCAGCGAGTGCGCCCCCTCTTCGACGGCCGGGGTGTCGCCGACCAGTTCCTGGTCGAGGCGGCGGATGGAACCCAGGTCCGGACCCGCAACGTGGTGATGGGTACGGGTCTGCAGCCCCGGATTCCGGACTGGGTCACGCCGTCGCCTCGCTGCTTCCACAACAAGGATTTCCTCACCCGGATGGCGGAACTCCCCGAGCCGGTGCACGGGCGGTTCGTCGTGCTCGGCGCCGGTCAGAGCGCGGCGGAGGTCGTCCAGTACCTCCACGCCACCTATCGAGACGCCCAGATCCACAACGTCTTCGCCCGATTCGGCTACAGCCCGGCCGACGACAGCCCCTACGCCAACCGGATCTTCGACCCCGGCACCGTCGACGAATTGCATCGCGCACCCCCGCAGGAGCGCGACCGGCTCCTGCGACTGCACCGCGGCACCAACTACTCGGCGGTCGACTCCGAACTCATCGAGACCCTGTACGCCACCGAGTATCAGGAACGGGTCCGTGGCGAGCGCCGCCTGTTCATGCGCCGGGCCTCCACGATCACCGACACCGTGGAGACGGACCGCGGGCTCGAGGTCTCGATCCGGAACCTGCTGGACGGCAGCGTCGAGACGGTGACGTGTGACGCCGTCGTGCTGGCAACGGGATACACCCCGGCGCCCCTGAGCCCACTGTTCGGCGACTTCCTGCTCTCGACCGAGTCGTCGCGGGAGGTGTCCCGCGACTATCGCCTGCGGACCGACCCGTGCCTGCGCGCGGGCATCTACCTCCAGGGTGGCACCGAAACCACGCACGGGATCACGTCGTCGCTGCTGTCCAACGTCGCGGTCAGGGCCGGTGAGGTTCTGCATTCGGTGCTCGCCCACCGCGCCGCCCCCACGTGAGCGGCAAAGCGTGCCGGGGCACACTTTGCCGCTCACGTGGGGGGTTGGTCGAGACGGCTGCGGTAGAAGAGCACCGTCACGGCGACCACCGCTTCGAGCGCGGCCGTCGCGAGTGCCACCGACATGGTGGGTGACATCGCATGCGTCATCGGAGCCGACGCCGCCGCATGCATCGCGTGCCCGTGGTGGCTGCCGCCACCGGAACCGGGACTCATCACGGTCAGGTGCAGCGCGATCATCCCGACGTTCATCATCGCGACCAGCCCCCAGTCCCGCTGCGAACCCCGCATCCACAGGTGCCCCGCGCAGTACAGGCACCCGACGATCATCGCGACGGTCACCACCCCGACCATCGGCGACGCCGCCGCATGTTCACCGAGCGTCGCGGCGTGGAGACCCGCCGTGGCGACCGCGAGGCCGGCGGCCGCCCGCCGCCACCAGTGGCTGGTGCGACGGGCGGCCGGAGAAATGACGGTGGTCACGACGTTCAGCCTTCGCAGCAGTGCTTCGCGGTGCTCGCCGGCAGGTCGAGCGCGGGATTGCGGTCGAAGAACCCGACGGGCTTGAGCTTGAACCCGGCGTAGTCGACGGGCATGACCGGCCAGTCCTCGGGCCGCGGGAAGTGCGTCAGCCCGAACGTGTGCCACAGCACCAGGTCTTCGCCTTCGATGTCCCGGTTGCCCGCGACGAACGCCGGCAGACCGGCCTGGCCCGGGTGCTGGTTGACGAAGTCACCAGCGGGATAGCGCTCGGACTCGTCGTACTGCGTCACCCACAGGTGCTTCGTCGCGAACGCGGCGCGCGCGGCGATCGAACTCGACGGGTCGGCCAGCAGCACCGGCTGCCCCTCGGGGTGCAGCGCGTACCCGACGTCCTGCCCGAGCCTGTTCTGCTTGGTGGGATTGGTGATGTGCCAAACCCGGGCCTTGAGGTTGTCGGCGGTGCGCTGCCCCTCGGATTCGGTGGTCAGCTTCGTCTTCTGGCAGCGGAACGCGTTGCCCCACGGGTTCTCCGGTCCCATCGGGACGGGCACGGCATCCACTTCCTCGACGGTGTTCACGTTCCCGTCGACGGCCATGTCGAGGCGGGCCGAGAACAGGTGCTGGTGGAAGGGGGCACCGAGCCCGGGCGCCATCTGGGTGGAGAATCCCTCGGGTCCGCGGTACGCGGACGTGAACACGATTCCGGTGGCCTTCGCCTCGAGTTCGATGGTGCCGTCCAGGTAGAGGTACCAGTAGAACCCGTAGTCGTAGTTGCCGATGGTGAGGAAGAACGAGATGACGAGGCGACGCGAGCGGCGGGTCTCGGTCATGCCGTTGAACATGTCGCTGTGCTTCCACAGCACGCCGTAGTCCTCCTCGTGGAGGCAGATCGCGTTCTTCATCACCCGCGGGTCGCCGGACTCGTCGGCGATGGTGACGTCGAAGTACTGGATCTCACCGAGGCAGTCGCAGCCGAGTTCGAGGGAGTTGGTGTACCGGCCGAACAGGTACTCCCCCTGGTCGAAGTAGTTCTGCCAGTACCGAACCGGCGACGGATCGGCGTAGGGAACCACCATCTCCGCGATCGACGCACGGTAGATCACGGGGCGTTCGACTCCCCCGTCGTCGAACGACAGCTGGTGCAGTGTCAGTCCCTCACGCACATCGAAACCGAAGCGGAACTTCCAGTCGGCCCAGGTGATCTCGTTGCCGTCGACGGAGAAGCTGGCACCCTCGGGCTGCGTGATCTCGATCGGCTTGAGATCCGTGCGGGTGGGTGTCGCGTGCGGTGCGGCGTCCCACTCACCGCGCTCGGCCGGCACCGGCAGTTCGATCTCGTCGACCACCTTGACGACGCGGCGCTCGGTGAGGTCGACGTAGGCGACGACCCCGTCGATGGGATGCGCCCACGGCAGGTCCGCCTTGTCCTCCTGATGGAACGCGAGCACGCGGACGATGCGGTGCCCGACCTCGTCCTCGTGGCCGAACACCCCGGCCGACAGCGGAACCGCCCGGACCTTCGACGGTTCGATGTTGCGCTTGTTCATCGCCGCCAGCCAGTCGGAGCTGCCGAGCAGGAACGCCTCGATGTCCTCGAATTCCTCGTCGAGGATCGGGACGTGACCGTCCGTGGCGGAATCGACAGTGGTCGAGCTGATCACGCGGTTCTCGGTCACCGACACGACGAGGTCGGTGCCGATGCCGGTGGACCGGTCGAGCAGCAGGATTCGGGCGCGGCGCTCGATCGGATCGCCCGGGGTGAACGCGAGGACCGTCGACTTGTGCGGCTCGGCGAGTGCGACGAACACGAAGCGCACGTTCTCGCCGATCAGTCCCTCGCCGGTGAGGACGGCTTTCGCCGAGCGGATCTCGTCCGCGGACAACGGCGTGAGCGGATGATCCGGGGCGGCGGACCTCACGGCGGCCGGGGTCTCGGTGGTGGCGGTACTCATCGTGCGATCTCCTTGTCGGTGATGGTGTCGTTCGTGTGGTGCTGCAGTCGTGTCGTGTCGTGTCGTGCGGCGTGCGGCCTGAGCACGGCGACTGCGGCTCCGCCGGCGAAGGTCCCGACGAGCAGGACCCCGATGACGGCGGCGAGTGTGCTGGACCCGCCGACGAGAAGCGGGAGGTTGGCGACGGTCATGATCAGCAGCCCGGCGAGGCCGACGAGTCCGAGCAGTGGTGCGATCACCGTGTTCCACAGCCGCCGGTCCACCCGGGTCCGGCCGAAGTAGACGAGGACGGCCACGGAGGTGAGGGTCATCAGGGCGACGATGCCGACCGAGGACACCCCGGCGAACCAGGCGAAGACCTCGGTCACCGGGTCGAGTCCGGCGACGGCGGACGCGAGGATCAGGACGAGAGCGGACACCGTCTGCACGACCGACGCGATGTACGGCGACGCGTGCTTGTCGTGCGAGCGGCCGCAGCCGGCGGGCAGGGCCGCGCTGTTCCCGAGGGAGAAGATGTACCGGGAGAGCACGTTGTGGAAGGACAGCAGCGCGGCGAACAGGCTGGTGATCAGGAAGATCTGGACGAGGTCGCCGGCGATGGCGCCGACGTAGCGGGTGGCGGTCTCGGTGATCATGCCCTCCGGGTTCTCGGTCGCGACGGCGACCGCGCCCTCGTCGCCCCACGCACTGACCATCGCCCAGCTCGACAGTGCGTAGAAGCCGCCGATGACCAGCAGCGCCAGGTAGGTGGCCCGCGGGATGGTGCGGCCCGGGTCGCGGGCCTCGTCACGGAAGACGGCGGTGGCCTCGAATCCGATGTACCCCGCGATGGCGAAGATCAGGGCGATGCCGGGCGCCCCGGAGAAGAACTCGCCCGGGTGGAACGCCGCCGTCGAGAATCCCTCGTCGCCGCCGCCGCGGAGGATGACGGCGGCGTCGATGACGAGGACGATCCCGACCTCGCAGACGAGCAGCACCCCGAGCACCTTGCCGGACAGGTCGATGTGCCGGTATCCGAGGATCGCGACCACGGCCGTCACGGCCAGGGCCCACACGTACCAGGGAAGTTCGGGACCGCCGTGCGCGGTGACGAAATCGTTGACGGCGGCCCCGATGTATCCGTAGACGGCGCCCTGGACGGCGGTGTACGACAGCAGCGCGAGGAACGCGGAGCCGAGACCGGCATGCCTGCCCAGGCCCTGCGTGATGTAGGTGTAGAACGCGCCGGCGCCGGGGAGGTGCTTGGCCATCGCGGTGAATCCGACGGCGAAGAACAGCAACACCACCGTGCAGACGACGTACGACGCGGGGTAGGCGGCGCCGTTACCCGCCGAGATGCCCAGCGGGACGGTGCCTGCGATCACCGTCAACGGGGCCGCCGCTGCGACGACCATGAACACGATGGCACCCGGACCGAGGGTGCCTGCCAGTCTGCGAGACGCGCCGTCGCTGACTGCACTGGAGTGCGTGGAGGCGTTGGTTGTCATGGCTTCCTTCGACTTTCACGAGGAGAGGTGTGGGGCGGCCGGGAATCTAGAGCGCGATGTTGACGGACTTGCTCTGGGTGTATTCGCCGATGGCGCCCTCACCGAGTTCGCGTCCCCATCCGGACTGCTTGTAGCCGCCGAACGGAAGTGCGGTGTCGAATGCGTTGTGGCAGTTCACCCACACCGTGCCCGCCTTGATCTCGGCGGCCACCTCGTGGGCGCGGGAGACGTCCCGGGTCCAGACGCTGGCGGCGAGACCGTAGGGAGTGTCGTTGGCCGCCGCGCGGACGCCTTCGTCGCGGTTGAACGGCACCGCGACGGCGACCGGTCCGAAGATCTCCTCCTGGTACACGCTGAAGTCGCGGTTCACGTCGACCAGCAGGGTCGGCTCGACGTAGTAGCCGGTGTCGCCGTGCCGCCCGCCGCCGGAGAGTGCGCGGGCACCCGCGGCGAGTCCGGCGTCGATGTATCCGGTGACCTTGCCCAACTGCTCCTGCGAGATCAGCGGTCCGATGTCGTTGGTGGGGTCGAGGCCCGGTCCGATCTTCTGAGACTTCGCGAAATCGGCTACTCCGGACGTGAATTCGTCGAAGATCCGATCCTCGACGAGCAGACGCGTTCCGGCCGTGCAGGCCTGACCGTGGTTGAACAGGAACCCGCTGGCGACGCCCGGGATCGCGGCCGCCAGGTCCGCGTCGGAGAAGATCACCTGTGGGCTCTTGCCGCCGAGTTCGAGGGATACCTTCTTCAGGTTTCCCGACGCGGCATTGACGATCTTCTTCCCCACCTCGGTGGATCCGGTGAACGCCACCTTGTCGACGTCGTCGTGACTCGACAGCGCCGCGCCGATGTCGCCGAATCCGGTGAGCACGTTGAACACGCCGTCGGGGACGCCGGCCTCCGCGATCACCTCGGCGAGGAGCAGCGCGGTGAGCGGGGTCTGCTCCGCGGGCTTGAGGATCATGGTGTTCGCACAGGTCAGCGCCGGCGCCACCTTGAACGCGGCCATCACCAGCGGGAAGTTCCAGGGGATGATCTGCGCGCACACGCCGACCGGTTCGCGGGTGGTGAAGGCGTGGAATCGGGCGCCGGGCGCCCACGGGACGGACACGGGGATGGTGCGGCCCTCGATCTTGGTGGCCCAGCCGGCGTAGTAGAAGAAGATCTCCGCCGCCCACGTCACGTCGACGGCCTTCGCGACCGCCACGGACTTGCCGTTGTCGATGGATTCGAGCTGCGCGAACTGATCGGCCCGGGCCAGGATTCCCTCGCCGATCTTCCAGAGGATCCGCTGGCGTTCGGCGGGGGTGATCGAGCGCCACGGTCCCGACTCGAAGGCCCGCCGGGCCACCGCCACCGCGCGGTCCACGTCCTCCGCGCCGGCGAGCGGCACGGTCGTGATCACCTGTCCGGTGGCGGGATCGACGGTCTCGAACGCCTCGCCCGACGCCGAGTCCACCCAGCGGCCGTCGACGAACATGCGCTTCGGCGACGACACGAAGTCGACGACCCGGGGGTCGAGGGCTGCTGGGGAGTGAACGACTGCAGTCATCATGTCCTCTTCGATGGGAGTGAATGAATCTGTGATTGAATCCGGCTTCTGCAGAACACTTTTGACGACATTTGCCGTCTCGCCGTGCTGCGGCCTGAACCCACGATAAACCCCGGATGTGTCGCCGGTCACTACTAAATCCGGATGGGAATCTGCGACTGCGGCATTCTCATTCGACAATTCCGGCCGCGTCGGGGTCGATTCTCATTCGACCCTTTCGCGTCGGCCCAGTTGATCCACCCTGCGCGCCGAACCCGGGCGTGAAATGGGGAACGCATTCTCCGGCCATTCTCATTCGGGGTGATCGAAAATTAATTCCGATCGGCGCATCGCACTCGTCTCCTGCGCTAGCGTGCAACTCATGCGGCCCCCGCGGTGATCATCCGCGCGAGGCCGCCCGGAAAGTGTGGAGAGCAGGTGCGTGGTGTCCGGTACACCGAGAATTCGAAGTAGATCACCGGTCGCCGGTCTCGAACGCGCGCGCCTGAGTTTCGTCCAGGTGCTCGGGCAGTCCGTCTCCGCCGTCGCACCGTCGGCCGTGATGGTCACGCTGCCCGCTCTCGTCATCCCCGACGCCGGCCGGGCGACCATCGCGGTGTTCGTCGCCGCGGCGTTTCTGATGACGGCGGTCGGCTACTGCATCGGACAGTTCGCCACGCGGATGGTGGCCGTCAGCGGTCTCTACAGCTACATCGTGAAGGGACTCGGGGCGGTGCCCGGTTTCGCCGGCGGCTGGTCGCTGCTCGTCGGCTACGCCGCCGCCGCCATGGCGAGCACGCTCGGCGCCGCCAGTTACCTCGCCGCCCTGCTCGGCCGAGTCGGACTACCGACGGGCTCGACGCTCATCGCGGTCCTCGCGGCGATCGTCGGACTGCTCGCCCTGATGCTGATGATCCGGGGGGTGAAATTGTCGGCGCGGATCATGCTCGCCATCGAGGTCTTCGCCATCGTCGCCGCCTCGGCCGCCCTCGTGGTCGCGTTCGTCCAATCGGTCCGGGAGGGCGCGACCGCGTCGGCGGGCGGCGCGAAATCGGGGTCCGCGGTCGGGTTCGCCGTGCTGCTCGCGATCACGTCGTTCGTCGGTTTCGAGAGCGCGGGCACGGTGGCGCGGGAAGCCCGCAACCCGTTCGTCACCGTTCCGCGCGCCATCCGCTGGACCCCGATCGCCCTGGGCGTCTTGTACGTCTTCGCGGCCGCCCTGCAATTGCCGGAGCCGGTGCGGCAGGGCGTCGACTCGCTGCCGATCGTCCTCACCCTGCCCGACCCGTCCGGTGCCGGGTCGTCGGCGTTGTCGATCGTCATGGAACTCGGCATCACCGCCTCGTGGTTCGCCTGCGTTCTCGGTTCGACGACCGCGCTGTCGCGAACCCTGTTCGCGATGGGCCGCGAAGGCGTGGTTCCGACCGTGTTCGGCCGGACGCACCACCGGTTCCACACCCCGCACGTGGCGCTGGCGGTCGCGATGCCGGTGATCGTCGCCGTCCCCGTCCTCTACCTGTTCGTCAGCGGTTCGAGCCGGGACGTCCTGATCGGGCTGCTCGCCGTGTCCGCCCACGGCTACGTTCTCGCGTACGTGTTGCTGTGCGTCGCGACGCCGGCGTTCCTGCGGCGGATCGGCGAACTGACCCGGCTCCCCCTGGTCATCGGCGCGCTGGCGGCCGTGGCGATGGTGGCGCTGGTCGGGTGGGCGGCGTTCTCGCGGACGTATGTCGCGGGCGCGGCGACCGCCGTCTACGTGCTTCTCATGCTCCTCGGCGCCGCGGTGTTCGCGATCCGCGCCAGGCGATCCCCCGGAATCGGAGAACGGATGGGTGTGTACGACGAGGCCGTGGCCGACGACCTGCTGGGCCGCTACCGCCCGTGGGAGGTCCGCCGGTGAGCCCCGACGACAGGGCCCTGTCGGGGCGGCAGCCGAAGGCCGTCACCAGTGCCCTGCGGGTACTCGAGGAAGTGGCCCGTGCCGGTGCGGGTGTCACGGCGAAAGACATCGCGGCCCGCCTGTCGATGCCGTCGGCGACCACGTACCGGCTGCTCAACATCCTGGTCGGCGAGGGCTATGTGGTGCGGCTCCCCGACCTGTCGGGGTTCGCCCTGGGCCAGAAGATCGGGGTCCTCGTCGACGCCGCCGTCGTGCCCACCGTGTGCGCCGCCGCGCGGGAGGTCCTCGCCGAACTCCGGCTGTCGGTGCGCTTCGGGGTCCACCTCTTCTACTACACCAACGTCGCGGTCCGCACCGCCGACGCCGACCCCGAATACCCGCCGCCGGAGGACGAGTCGTTTCTCAACCAGCACCTCTATGCGTGTGCCGTCGGCAAGCTTCTGCTCGCGGAGAAGTCGGAACTCGAATCCGTGATTCCCCGTTGGGAGCCCCGGGCGCTGACGGCACGCACGATCGTCGCGCGGAGTGAGCTGCTCGCGAATCTGGACCTGATTCGCAGCCAGGGGTTCGCCGTCCAACTCGCGGAGCTGCGGGACACGTCGGCGTGTGTCGCCGTCCCCGTCCGGTCCGGAACGGGGACGCTCGTCGGCAGTCTGGCGCTGTCGGGACACGTCGATCACGAACACCTCATGCTGCGCCACGTCCCGTCACTGCGGGAGCACGCGGAACGGCTCGCCCCGCTGATGGCCTAGCGTCACGTCGACTGCGACTGGCGGGCGAGGCGGCGGTCGTAATCGGCCCGCCCGACGGGGTCGACGGCGGTGAGCGCCCGCCGGTCGTCGACCAGTCGGCGGCCGAGGTCGAGGAGGCGCTCCGGTACCACGGCGTCGATCAGATCCCACCCGGCGAGGTAACGAGGCACCGCGGTTTCGGCGCGCCGATGGTCGAGCGTCCGGACGATGGCGTCCGCCACGTCCTCAGGGTCGACGGTCGGCATCCCACCGCCCAGCGGCACACCCGAGGACAGCCCGGTGCGGACCGCGCTGGGAAGAACGGTGCTCACACTGACGCCGGCCGGAGCGAACTCGGCGCGGACGGCGGCGGACAGTCCGACGGCCCCGAACTTGCTGGCGTTGTAGACGGCCATCCCGGGCACGGGCAGTTTGCCGGCCATGGATGCGACATTCACGATGTGGCCACGTCCCTGCTCGACCATGCCGGGCAACACCGTTCGCATCCCGTGCAGCGGGCCCCACACGTTGACGTTCATCGTCATCCGGCTGGTCTTGACGGATTCGTCGAGGAATCCGCCGAGCGGCATGACGCCGGCGTTGTTGACCAGCACGTCGATGCGGCCGCAGTCCGCCAGCACGTCGTCGACGAACCGCCGCCACGATTCCGCGGACGCGACGTCCACCGTGTACGCGCGGTCGCCGATCGCCGCAGCCGCCTCGTCGGCGACCGCGCGATCGAGGTCACCGATGCACACGGTCGCACCCCTGGCCGCGAACAGTTCCGCAGTGGCGCGGCCGATGCCCCGCCCTCCCCCGGTCACGACGACGACAGCGCCGTCCAGGTCGATCTCGGGGTAATTCCGACCGCTGAAGATTCCCATGGTTTCGGAGACTAGCAGTATCTGAGTTACGTCGGTAGCCCAAAATTCTCCGGGGCTTTCGAAATCAGGCGATATCCGGCGCGCGGAAATAAGATGAGTGATGACGAAAAACCCGCCGGCCCCGCACCGTCCGGTCGTCCTCGAAGCGTTCCCGTGAGGCCGGGCCTGCCCCCGGTCCTCGCCGCGTGCGTGGCGGCGCTCGTGCTCCCGTGGACTCATCTGGCCGTAGCCGGCGCCGCGCCGAACTCCGCCGTCCGGTACGTCGCATTGGGAGATTCACGAGCCACCGGGTCGCCTCAGGATCTGCTGTCGATTCGAGACGGGTGCTTCCGCACATCCGACGCGTACCCGCAGATCGTCGCCGACACCCTGGGCCCGGCATCGTACGTCAGCCGGGCATGCGCGGGCGCGAAGACCGAAAACATCACGACAACACCGCAATTCACCGTCACCGGCCCACAGCCTCCGCAGATCGGGGCGCTCCGGCCGGACACGACGCTCGTCACCGTCAGCATCGGCGGAAACGACATCGCATGGTCGTCGTTGGTCGAGCCCTGCTATACGCCCGCCCCGGGGCTCGACGCGAAGTGTCGTTCCGACGCCGCGACGGCTCGGCGCATGAACGACGCTCTCACCGTGCTCGGCCCGAAGGTCTCCGCCACCCTGGCCGCAATCGCCGCGAAGGCCCCGGCAGCAACAGTGCTCCTGGTGGGGCACGGGGGCATCTTCGGCGACCGCGGCTGCTGGCCCTTCATCCCGACGAGCGACGCCGACGCCGCCTTCGTCGTGCAGTTCTTCGTGCGAATGAACAACGTTCTCGCCGACGCGGCCCGCACGAACGGCGCCCGGTTCGTCGACGTTGCCGCCGCCGCGACGGGGCACGATGCGTGCGCCGGAACCGACCGACGCTGGTTCGAGGGCCTCGTCCCGCAGTCGTTCACGATGCCCCTGCACCCCACCCACGAGGGGCTGACGGCGATGGCCTCGCTCGTCCTCGCCGCCCTTCCGTGACCAGCAGCGCGGCCGACCTGGTGGCACACACGGGTGCCGATGCGGTATACCCTTCAAACGGGTCGTACGGTTTGTTATCCGGCAACGGCCGTAACCGATACCGACACTCACATAAAGAACATCGACATCTGTTTCCCGGCATGTGGATCTCCGACGGGCCGGGAACGGAAGGACCGCAGTGCTGTTGGCAGAGACGTCAGGAATACGGGCCCCCGTGGCCACACCCCACCACGACGAGTGGCGCGAGGTGGCCGCATGCCGCGGAGTCGCATCGTCGGTGTTCTTCTCCCCCGACGGCGAACGCGGTCAAGCCCGGGCCCGTCGCGAGGCGAACGCCCAGCAGATCTGCGAGGACTGCCCGGTCCTCGCCCAGTGCCGCGACCACGCCCTGACAGCGGACGAACCGTACGGGATCTGGGGAGGGATGACCGAGGCCGACCGCCGACGCCACGCTCGCCGAACCCGCTCCGGCGGGCGCCGCTGACCGGTTCCGAACTCTCCTCGACGATGCCGCTGGTCAGCCACGTTCAGAGCACGGCCTTTCATCACATTGCATGAACCGGCACCCCCACAGTTGTCGTGACGGCGCATGGTGGGCGCGCAACCACGCGAGCAGGGTGACTCCCATCACAAGCGTGGTCCCGCCCCCGCGATCTCGGCGGATGCGGGCACCTGATGAAGGGAATGCCATGGATACGGTTCAGGACGGAGCACAT